>JALHOV010000009.1:0-484 GCA_022842865.1 Vulcanimicrobiota bacterium
GTGGGGTTGCCGGTGGTCGTCGAATGGTTAGACCGGGGCGACTTGCATCGCGACGTTCACCTGGCCTGTTTGCGCGGGCTCTGGGAGCATCTCGACGATGAGAGAGTGTGGCCTTCGCTGAATGCGGCGGCTGCCTCCGAGGTCGAGGCGGTCGGGCAACAGTTGGCCATGATTCAGGTGGGTCGTCACAGCGCGGGGGCGCGCTCGCGCGTCAATCGATTGCTGCTGCAGTTGCTGCTCCATCCCAACCTGCGAGTGCGCTGTGCTGTCATGCAGCGCCTGGTTTCGCAACCCGTGGAAGACCCGGAGGACCTGCTCTGTGGCCCGGTGGAGTCGATGTTGTCGCAACCGGGACGGGAAGGGGACCTGGCCGGTGCGGTGCTATGGCGGAAATTTGACAAGGACCCGGAGGGCTGGGGACAGATGGTGGAGCGAAACCTGTCCAAGCGACAGGCTTTCTCGCATTTGTTTCGAGCCTGCACGG
>JALHOV010000009.1:494-33975 GCA_022842865.1 Vulcanimicrobiota bacterium
GCACGGTTGGACTGGCCATCTACACCGTGCAGCGCGCTCGAGTTCGACCCCATGTTCTGGCTACCATTCAGGCCTTGCGGCCCGACCCGGCTACTTTGCGTCAGCAGCTGGAGTTGGCCGCCTATCGCTTGCCTTTGGACGAATTCCTGGAGGCGGTGGAGGCCGAGCCAGCCCACTGGGACATCCCTCTTCACTGGACTCAGTTCCTGGGGTTGCATTCCCATCGTCTGGAGAAGACGGCCTGGCAGGTGGTGTGGGAGAGGTGGAGCTCGCACGAGGATGCCCATCTGCGCCGTCTGTGTCTGGAGACCTTATTGCATCATACCGGTTCTTTTGGTTGGACGGAGGAAAGCCGCGAGCGCTTGCGGCATTTTCAGGCCGATTCCGCCGGTCTGGTGACCGGCCGCGCTCAGTTCGTCTTTCCGCCCCCCGAATGAAGCTCTGATTCCATTGGGCGTGGTAACGAGATGGGAACGGCAGTCCAGCGGGTGGTCAATCTGCGTCAGGAATGCGAGGTCAATTCTCGGCGGATGAGGCCGATCTAGCGAGACTGGGTGCGCCGGGAGTTCGGGCGTCGGCCTTGAAGGGGGGCGCCATGTCGATTCCCATTTATCTGGCCCATGAGTGCACTCCCCTATTGCCTGAATTGCTGGCACGCGAATTCCGAGTTTTTCGCGAGCCGGACTCTTCCATTCGAGGAATGGTCACCTCGGGTTCTCAGGGTGTTTCTGTAGGCCAGATGGAAAGGCTCCCGAATCTGCAGATTATCGCAAATTTCGGTGTGGGGGTGGAGCAGATCGATATGCAGGCGGCTCAGGCCCGCCATATCGTGGTGGCGAACACGCCGGATGTGCTCACCGAGTCGGTGGCGGAGCTGGCCCTGGGTCTGCTGCTGGCCACCGCTCGCCGATTGACGGTGGCCGACCGGCTGGTTCGGGAAAGGCTGTGGGGTAAGCGCAATTTTCCTCTGGGAACTCAGGTGTATGGAAAGAACTGCGGAGTGGTCGGTATGGGCCGCATTGGCCAGGCGATCGCCCGTCGAGCCGAGGCTTTTGGTATGAAAATTGCTTATCACACGCGAAACCGCCGCGACCTGCCCTATCGATTCGTGACCGACCTGCAGGCGCTGGCCCAGGATAGCGATTTTCTGGTGTTGGCGTTGCCTGGTGGGCCCGCCACCGAGGGGATGATCGAAGCCAGGGTTCTGGCCGCGCTGGGACCCACGGGCATCTTGATCAACGTGGCCCGGGGCTCGGTGGTGGACGAGCCGGCACTGGTTCGGGCCTTGTTAACCGGCCAAATCGGCGGAGCCGGCCTGGACGTCTTCGCTCACGAGCCCCAGGTGCCCGAGGAATTGCTGGATTTAGAGCAGGTCGTGCTGACCCCCCATCTGGGCAGCGCCACCGAGGAAGCCCGCCGCGCCATGGCAGAGCTGTGCGTGGCCAACTTGCGCTCTTTTTTTGCCGGTGAGGGAGCGCTCACCCCCTGGCCTTGATTCTGGCGTTCGAAATTTAGCAACATTTCGCCCTGCCGGTAGTACTTTGGTAGAAATGGTCTGCCTATGGTTGAGCCGTGAGCTACTTATTGAAGGTTCGTGAAAACGCCGACTTAAAGCAGGCGGAAGCCGCCAGGCAGATGGGCGTCTCCCGTCAATTTTTGGGGCGTTTGGAGCAAGGGCAATCACTACCCTCGGCCGAGCAGGCGGAGGTTCTGCGGAAATTCTACGGGTTGCCGGTCTTGGAAGCCGCACACTTATTAGATCAGTATGAGCGACGGCGAACCTTGTGTCCGTATGCGCTCGAGCTTGTTGATTCGACTCCCTGGCGGACGACTCACGACGATCATGGGTTCACGCTGCAGGCCCTGGGCCTGGACCCGGCGCTCTGGCAGTGGATGACCAGCTTCTTGCCCGCCGACGTCCCTCGGGAGTGCTTTGCATTGGGTCAGGTGGCTTCCCTGGGCGCCAGGCCGATGCTGGGCAACCCGAATCACTGGGACTTTCTCGAGCACGTGGTGGTCGATCACTTGGGCAAGTTGCCGGGCTGTCGTGTCTTTCCGGGGCTTCTTTACGCATCGGGTGACTCCGAGCTGTGGCTATGGCCACAAATGCGCCTGCGTATCGACGCCAGAACCTGGTTTCGCCTCGATGGACTGGTTGGCTACCGGAAGGCATCGCGGCGATTCTGGCTTGGCCTGGAGTGGGACGGCGCCGGTCGTGACTTGCGCAGGGATGCTTTTCGCACCGAGCGGTTAGGCATGCTGGAGGTGCGCATCACCAACCAGGAGATCGGGGAACTCCGCACCACCGCCCTACTTTTCGAACGAATCGAGAGCGCGATTGCGGCTCACCTGGCCAACCCCGGGCTGCTCAAGAACGCCGCTCCCAGGCTGATGCGGGTGAACCGCGAGCGGTAGACTTCCACCTGTCTCCGACTGCAGGTGGTTGTCGCGGGGAGTGACAATGTTGCCGGTGGCCGGCAACAGGCCGGGTGTTGCCGCCTGGGAGTGACAATGTTGCCGGTGGCTGGTAACAGGGCCGGGTGGTGTCGCCTGGGAGTGACATGGTTGCCGGTGGCCTGTAACGCGGCGGGTGGTTGCCGCCTGGGAGTGACAATGTTGCCGGTGGCCGGTAACAGGGCCGGGTGTTGCGGCCTGGGAGTAACATGGTTACCGGTGGCCGGTAACAGGCCGGTTGGTGTCGCCTGGGAGTGACATGGTTGCCGGTGGCCGGTAACAGGGCCGGGTGGTTGCCGCCTGGGAGTGACAATGTTGCCGGTGGCCTGTAACGCGGCGGGTGGTTGCCGCCTGGGAGTGACATGGTTGCCGGTGGCCTGTAACAGGCCGGGTGGCCGGACAGTTGGTGGAAGCGTTACTGGCCCGGGATGAAGACTTCGTTGACGGCTCGTTCCATGAGGTCGGGGGGGAGGAGGCCCTGGTCGAGCAGGAAGTTGTTGAAGCGAAGGCGGTCGAACTTGCGGCCGAGCAGTAGTTCGGTCTGCATACGTAGCTGAAGAATACGGGTGTATCCGTAGAAGTAGGTTCCCGCCTGACCGGGGTGGCGGAAGGTGTAGCGGTCGATTTCCTGTTTGGCCATGGCGGGGGAGACGGCCACTTCCTCGAGCAGGATGCGGCGGGCTTCTTCGGGGGTGATGCGGCCGAGGTTAAGCATGGGATCGAGGAAGGCGCGGGCAGCTCGCAGCAGGCGCATCTGCAGCGCCACCAGTTGGCCGTCCAGGGGGTGGTGGGGGAGCATTTCGGCTTCCGCATACAGGGCCCAGCCTTCCACGTTGACGCTGTTGCGTGCGTAGAGCACTCGGGCCAGGCTGACGCCGCGCTCCACCATGGCGGTGAACTGCAGCTCGTGGCCCGGGCGACCCTCGTGAGCGCTGACCGTCCAGGTGGCGCCGGGGAAATTAAAGTCATCGTATTCCTGGTTGGCTACGCTGACCGGCAGCACAAAGGTGCCTTGCTCTCCGTGGTTGTTGGCCAGTGGGGGAGGGTCCATATGGGGAGCGGGCTGGGCGGCCGACTCCGCTTCGCTGGCCAGGCGCACCTGCATGGGCCGGGCCGGCAGAGCCACCAGCTTTTCGCGGCGGATGACCACTTCGATCTGGCGGTTGCGTTCCTGGTATTCCGACTCTAACCGGTTGTTAGGGATCTTCTCGCGTTTCAGCAGAGCGACCACCCGCGGGTATTCCGTGACCTGGAACCCCTTTTCGCGGGCCACCAGTGGAGCCAATTGCTGCAGCGCGGCACGCGTTTCCATAAACTCCAGCAAGGCGCCTTGAATGAGCTGGTCGGGCTCGATGTCGATTCCCCATTGCTTGAGGGTGAAGGCGTAGAGTTCCGGAGGCATTTTGAAGTCGGCCCGAGCCACGGGAAGAACGTTATTCTTCTCCCACTGGACGTAATCGGTCACCTGCACTTCTAAGGCGGAAAGGGCGGACTCGGCGCCGTCGATCTTGTACTTCTGAAAGAGCTGGCGGATGCCCTGAACGTAGGTCTTGGCGTTGGCGACGCTGTCTTCCACGCTGAGGCGGGTGGGACCGAGCAATCCGGGCGAGCGGCGCTCGGCGAAGCGGTCCTTGGCCAGCTCGGTCAGGGGCCTGATTCCAGGCGCGAGACCGACGTAGCGCTGCAACAATTCGACGGCCTTGGCGCGCCGCTCGGGAGGGGTCTGGTCGTTGAGCAATACCTGCATCCCGCCGAAAATGACCCCGGGAGTATCTACATAGAACAACAGGTATTTCTGGCGAAGCCGCAGCATCTGGCTATCTCGCTCGAGGCTGCCGATAAGAATGTCCAGATCCTGGCGCACATTCGGATCTTTCTCCTGGGAAAGGCGCTTCTGCAATTCCTCAATCAAGGCTTGATTGGAAACCAGGCGTCGCTCGGTCAGCTGAGGGCCCAGGTCCATAGCCAGTCCATCGTATTGCGCAAGGCCGTTGGAGGAGGCCTCTTCGGGAAGGAAGCGCGCCTGCTCTTCCAGGACATAACGGGTATTTTGATTGCTGCGCGCCACCCAGGCGGGTTGGGCCCCCGCTCCCGCAGAAACCAGCAACAGTGCCAGCAGGCACAGTCCCTTTTTCACTAACGTACGATCAGGCCGATGTTGGAGTTGTAGGCCGGCTTGTTGGGCGGCGTATCCGCTGCTTTGTGGTTGTGGCCGGCGCAGTGGAAAGAGAAAGACTCTGAGCCGGTGGTTTTGCCGGTCTTCGGGTCTCGCCTGATGCTGGTCATTTTGTAGGTGGCGCTGTAAGTATCTTTGCCGGCCGCCGGGCAGGTCGGAATATAGCGGAGATACTCGAATTTCGGGTCTTTGTTGGTCAAAATCAGCAGATTGGTCGGGTAGCGACCCCCAAAGTCAGAGGCATACATTTCCAGCGCGGTGGCCAGATTCTTTTCGTTCGACTTGCAAGCCGTCAGTTGGCCCCGGGAACGGGCCTTGAGGAACCCTTCGGGTTGGGCCAGTACGGCGCCGGCCAGGAGTAGCAGAGCGGATATGATCGCGAGCTTTTTCATGGTCTACTGTTGTCCAAGGCCGACACCAGATCCTCTCTACACCGGTGGCAGGTGGTCGAGCAGTTTGTCGGGGGTGAAGGGGTAGTCGCGCAGGCGGATGCCGGTGGCGTTGTAGATGGCATTGGCGACCGCGGCGCCAATGCCGCAAATTCCCAGTTCGCCGACCCCTTTGGCCTTCATAGGCGAGCTTTTGTCGTCCAGTTCTTCGAGCATGACGACTTCGGTATGGGGGATGTCGGCGTGCACGGGCACGTGGTATTCGGCCAGGTCGTGGTTGACAAAGTAGCCAAATCGCTTGTCCACCGCCAGCTCTTCCATGAGGGCGGCGCCGATGCCCATGGCCATGGCGCCGAGCAGCTGGGAACGAGCGGTTTTGGGGTTGAGGATGCGTCCGGCGGCAAAAACGCCGAGCACGCGGCGGATGCGGGTTTCGCCGCTGACGCGATGGACGGCGACCTCCACAAAGTGAGCGCCGAAAGAGGCCTGGGCCCACTTTTTCTGGGTGTCGGCGAAGTCGATCTTGTCCTCAGCGCTCATCCCCTTGGGGCCGGCCGCCTCGGCCAGGCTTTTGCTCTGGGCGGAAAAGGCCATTTTGCCGTCTTCGAAAGTGGTGGTCTCGGGGTCCCAGCCAGCCTGCTGGGCCAGTTTGGCGCGCAACAGCGTGCAAGCCGCGTAGACGCCCGAGGTGGAGCTGTTGCCGCCGAACTGTCCGCCTGAACCGCAGGAAACGGGGTAGTGGCTTTCGGCCAGTTTGACGGTGACGTGGTGGAGCGGCACACCCATCATTTCGGCGGCGGTCTGAGCCAAAACGGTATAAGATCCCGTGCCGATGTCGGTCATATCGGTTTCTACCGTGATGTGCCCCTTCTTGTCGATTTTCACGCGCGCGGCCGAGGGTTGGGTGGGGTTGTTGCGGAGGGCCGAAGCCATCCCCAGGCCGATCAGCCACTGGCCGTCGCGAATCTGTGCGGGTTTGGCGTTGCGTTTGCTCCAGCCGAATTTTTGAGCGCCCTCGCGCAGGCATTCCACCAGTTTGCGGCTGGAGAAGGGGCGAGCCGGGCCTTTTTCGGGGTCATACTGAATGTCGTTGAGGATGCGCAGTTGGACGGGGTCCAGGTTGAGCTTCTCGGCCAACTCGTCCATGGCGACTTCCAGACTGAGGTGGCCGACGGCCTCTCCGGGCGCCCGCATGGCGTTTCCTTCCGGTAGGTCGAGCGCGGCCAGCTTGTGGGTTACCTGACGGTTGGCTCCGGCGTAAAGCAGCCTGGTTTGCGCGCCGGCCCTTTCTTCCCGGAAGCTATTGAGGTTTCCAGACCAGCTATCGTGAGCGATGGCCAGGATTTTGCCGTCGCTTCCGGCGCCGATGCGAATGCGCTGGATGGTGGCCGGACGGTGGGTGGTGTTGTTGGGCACCTGAGAGCGACAGAGGGCCACCTTGACCGGTCTTTTCACCAGGCGGGCGCCCAGGGCGGCCAGGATGGCGTCGCTGCGCACCCAGAGCTTGGCGCCGAAGCCTCCACCGATGAAGGGCGAACTGATGTGAATTTTTTCGTGACGGATGCCCAGAATCTCCGAGGTGTCGCGCACAGCCCAGGCGATCATCTGATTGGAAGTCCAGATCAGCAGCTGGTCGCCGTGCCAGGCGGCGATGGAGGCGGGAGGTTCCATCATCATGTGGCTGTGAGCGGGAGTTGTGTAGGTGCTGTCGATCTGCACCGGAGAACCGGCGAAGGCGCTGTCAAAATCTCCGACTTTGGTATCGGGTGGGCCAAACGGGCCGGCTTTGGGGGTGACGGCGTTGTCCTTCTCGGCGGCCAGATCGTAGCGACCTTTGGTAGGAGCGTAGGCTACCTCCACCAGTTTGGCCGCGTCTCGGGCCTGTTCGAAGGTTTCGGCCACCACCAGGGCGACCGTCTGATCGAAGTGCTCGACATTGGGCCCGGCCAGCAGCCGGGCCGCGTGAGACTTGGATTTTTTAAGTTTTCCAGCGTTTTTGTAGGTGACCACGCCCAGCACTCCCGGGGAGGCTTCCGCCCTCCGGGTGTCGATCCGGGTGATCGTGCCGGTGGCGATAGCGGAACCCAGGATCACTCCGTAAGCGGCGTTGGGAGCCAGGCTATTGCGCTCGTAGGCGTAAGCGGCGGTGCCGGTGACTTTGGCGCGGCCGTCGATGCGATCATGGGGATGGCCGATGACTTTCCCCTGGTCGATGGGATTGGGTCCGGCGGGGGCGGTAAACTTCATTATGCTTTGCCTCCTTGTAGGACGGATGCGATCAGGCGGGTGGCTAACGTCTTTTTGAAGGCCGTCTGAGTTGTGGTGCGGGCCCCGGCCAGGATCTGTTCGGCCTGTGGAGCCTTGCCTTCGGCCGCTTCCACCCGCCACGGTTTGTGCGCCAGGCCGCCCAAAGCGAACTGAAACCGTCCGTCCGGCAACTGGATGGCAGCCAGGGATACGGCGGCGAAAGCGTAGGAGGCCCGGTCGCGCACCTTGATGTAGGTTTGTTTTCCCCCCACCGGCCGGGGCAGCGTTACGTGGGTGATGAGTTCTCCGGGTTTCAGGTTGGTGTCAACGTGCGGCGTGTTGCCGGGCAGCCGATGAAAGTCGGCGATAGGAATCTTACGTTGCGAACCGTCCGGGGAAATGGTTTCCACCTGGGCGTCGAGGACGCGCATGGCCACGGCCATGTCGGAGGGATGGGTGGCGATGCAGGCTTCCGAGACTCCCAGAATGCCCAGGTTGCGCTCGTAGCCGCCGATGGCCGAGCAGCCGCTGCCGGGATTGCGTTTGTTGCACGGCTTGGTGGTGTCGTAAAAATAGGGGCAGCGCGTGCGTTGTAATAAGTTGCCGGCAGTGGTGGCCTTGTTGCGCAACTGCGCCGAGGCTCCCGCCAGCAGGGCACGCGAGAGCACCGGGTAGTCTCGGCGGACTCGGGCGTCGGCGGCCAGGTCGGTGTTGCGGACCAGGGCGCCAATACGCAGGCCGTCGCTCGCCGCGGTGATCTTGTCCAGGCCCGTATGGTTGACGTCGATCAGGTGCGGCGGAGTCTCGATTTGATGCTTCATCAGGTCGAGCAGATTGGTGCCCCCGGCGATAAATTTGGCGCCAGGGTGCTTTTGGGCGGCCTCAGCCGCTTCTTGTGGGGTTTTGACACGTTGATAGGTGAAAGGCTTCATATCAGGCTTCTCCGGCCACTTCGCGGACGGCCGCGATGATGTTGGAATAGGCTCCGCAGCGGCAGAGATTGCCGCTCATTCGTTCCCGGAGTTCCGGGTCCGTGGGCCGCATCGGACCGTTCAGGTCAGCGCTGACGTGGCTGGGAATTCCCGCCTGGAGCTCCTTGAGGGCGCCCACGGCCGAGCAAATCTGCCCGGGGGTGCAGTAGCCGCACTGAAAGCCATCGTGCTTGACGAAGGCAGCTTGCAGCGGATGCAGTTTTTCGGGTGTGCCCAGGCCTTCGATGGTGGTTACACTATCGCCCTCGTGCATCACGGCCAGGCTGAGGCACGAATTGATGCGGCGGCCGTTGACGAGCACCGTGCAGGCGCCGCACTGGCCGTGGTCGCAGCCTTTTTTGGTGCCGGTCAGCTGGAGATGCTCACGCAGTGCATCTAGCAGGCTGGTGCGCGGATCCAGAGTCAAGTGGTGCGCCTTGCCGTTCACCTTCAAGGTCATCGCCAGTCCGGGCACGCTTTCCGTGGGAGGAGCAGGCATGGCCTGGGGCGGGCTGTTCCAGGGAGTGGCCACCAGGGCGCCGGTCACTGCGGCGCCGGTGGTCATGAAATCGCGGCGTGTCCAATGGTTTTCCATGGAAACGCCTTCCGCTTCTGAAGCCCCCTTGCCTTCCGCAGGAACCGGGATTTCTGTCATCAATTCTGGTGTCGGGTATAGTACTCCAGGGGATTGCGGCATGGAGGCGAAGCTTTGGGAATGTCGGAAATGCGCTACAACGTGGCCACCCGCGATTGGGTGGTAGTGGCACCGGAGCGCGCCCGTCGCCCGGAGGATTTCCGTGCCACCAAGCCCGCCTTGACCTCCGACCGGCCGGCTCATCGGGAGGATTGTCCGTTTTGCCCGGGTGGCGAAGCCAACACAGCCGGCGAGACGCTGCGCTTTTGCGATTCTGAGGAAAACTGGCTGGTGCGAGCCTTTCCCAACCGCTATCCGGCTCTGACGGCCGAGCCTGAGGAAGGGCTGGCCCGGGGAGGCCTGTTTCAGCGACGCCGGTTCGGCTCGGGGGTTCACGAAGTGGTGGCGGAGAGCCGTTTGCACAATATGACGCTGGCCTTACAAAGCGAGGCGGAGATCGAGTTGGTGCTGCGCGCCTGGCAGCAGCGTAGCCAGGATCTGTTCAAAAAACGCGAGTTGGAACATCTGGTGGTCTTCAAGAACCACGGGGTTTCGGCCGGTAGCTCCTTAGAGCATCCGCATTCCCAGATCATCGGCCTGCCGGTGTTGCCTTCGTCCGTGCGGCGGCGCTTCGATGACGCCTTTCGCTTCTTTCAGAAGGGCAAGGGCTGTGTGTTCTGCGAGATGTTGCGCGCTGAACTGGATGACGGCACCCGGGTAGTTTTCGAGACCTACGGGTTTGTGGCACTGGTGCCCTTTGCTTCGGATACGCCCTTCACGGTCTGGATTGTGCCCAAGCGTCACAGTCATTGCTTCGCGCTGAGCGAACAAACCCAACTTAGCGATCTGGCGAGCGTCGTAAAGCAGGTACTGGCCCGACTGTATCTAGGTCTGCGCGATCCCGATTACAACTTGATCGTGCGTTCGGCCAACCCGCCCGGGCCGGGAACGCACTTTTTCCACTGGTATATCACGGTGGTTCCACGCCTCAGCAGGATGGCCGGATTCGAGTTGGGCACCGGAATGTTCATCCGTTCCTCGCTGCCCGAAGCCGACGCGGCCTATCTGCGAGGTTTGCAGCTCGAGAGTTGAGTTTCTGGGGAAAATAAAGAAGCCACCAGCAGTCGGGGGGGGTCATCTGCTAGTGGCTCTGAAAGAAGAATAGCACCTGGCGGGCCATGGGTGTATGGTAGAAATGTGCTAAAAACTATGTAGAGGCGGATGGTTAATTTTGGGTACGGATGTCAGTGAAGGTCAGACCAAGGATCTTCCACGAAGCGCACGCCCGATGGGCATCGAGACGCTTTTCCCTGGCAACACCCCGGCCATCCAAATTTTGGCCGAGCAGACCCGAAAGCTGGTTCTGTTGGTGCATCCGCAGGCTCACGAGGAGATCGAAACGTCATGGGGGGGCTATTTGCTGTTCAAGCAGGTGGCCGGGGCCGGCAATACGGTTTGCTGGGTCAGCCTGCACAAGAAGCACGTATCGATAGGTTTCTCGATGGGCTCGGAACTGTCTGACCCGGAGGCGCTGCTGGAGGGCAAGGGCAAGCGCCAGCGCCATGTGAAAGTGAAGTCCGCCGCCGACCTGGAGAACCCGGCCCTGCGCGCGTTGCTTGAGCAAGCCTGGACCAGCCAGCCCGAAGCCAAGACCCTGCAAGCGGCCCTCCTTCGCATTCGCGAGATCTGTCAGGGTTTGGCGGGTTCGCAGGAAAAGGTCTCGCACGGACATCCCACTTTTTTCACAGGCAAGCGCTCCTACGCCGTCTACGGGATTTACTCGCCGTCTATCGCCATCAAGCCCGAACCTTCCAAGGCCCTCGCTCTGGCAGACGACGAACGCTTTTTTCCCACTCCTTACCTGGCTCACCAGGGCTGGCTGTCGCTGCGTATCGACGCCGCCACCGACTGGGAGCTGGTTCGCGAACTGCTGGAAGACAGTTATCGGCAGGCACTTAAATGAATTTCGTCTATCTGTGCCCGGACTTTCCGCCCAACTTTGTCCTGTTTTCTCGGCGTCTGGCCGAAATGGGCGTCAAGGTGCTGGGGGTGGGGGAGGCGCCGCTGGAGTCCTTGAGCGGAACTTTGCGCAATGCTCTCTCCGATTACTACCGGGTCCGCGATATGCACGACCGGCATGAATTGGTGCGGGCCCTGGGCTGGTTGACCCACCGTCACGGCAAGCTCGACCGATTGGATTCCCACGCGGAGTACTGGCTGGAAACCGAAGCGCAGTTGCGCAGCGACTTTAACATCCCAGGGATTCGCGCGGATGCCGTCGGCGCCATGAAGTCCAAGTCGCGGATGAAAGAGATTTTCCGCCAGGCCGGGTTGCAGGTTGCCCCCGGGCGTGTGGTGGATAGTCTGGGGGAGGCCGAGGCTTTTTTCCAAAAAGTCGGCAAGGCAGTGGTGGCCAAGCCCGACATCGGTGTGGGGGCAGCCGGCACTTACAAGCTGGAATCCCTCGAGCAGTTGCGGCACTTCTTCACGGAGCAGCCCCGTTGTGGATACTTCCTGGAAGAATACATTGAAGGGGCTCTCTATAGCTTTGACGGCCTGGTGGACCGGGATGGCCAGCTGGTCTTTTGCACCGCACATCACTTTAGCGATGGCATCATGGAAATTGTCAATCGCAATGATCACCTCTTCTATTACTCTCTACGAGAAATTCCGGCCGATTTGGAGGCGGCCGGGCGGCGACTGCTCCAGGCCTACGATCTTCGCGAGCGTTTTTTTCATTTCGAGTTCTTCCGCACTTCCAGCGGTCTGGTGGCTCTGGAGGTGAATATGCGGCCTCCCGGGGGATTGACGACCGATCTCTTCAATTACGCCAACAATATCGATATCTATCGCGAGTGGGCCAACGTGGTCGTGCACAATCGCTTCGAAGCCGATTGGAACCGGCCGTATCATGCCTGCTACGTGGGCCGCAAGGATTGGAAAAGCTATCGTCATTCCGGGGAGGCGATTCGTGCCCGATTCGGCGACAGGCTGGTCCACCAGGAGCGCATCTGCTCGTTGTTTGTGCGCGCCATTGGTGACGAGGGTTTCATCTTGCGCTCGCCTCATCAGGATGAGTTGCTGGAAGCAGCTCGGTGGATTTTAGAGTAATCCATTCCAGGATGCCGATTTCTTGCAGAAAGTCCAGGTCGTGACTGGCCACCAGCAGCCCGCCCGGCCAGGCTTTTAGAGCGGCGGTCAGGGCCCTTTTGCCGAGCAGGTCGAGGCTGTAGGTGGGCTCATCGAGAACCAGCATTTCCACCGCCGGGATTCGCTGAAAGAGGCAGATGAGGGCCGCCCGCACGCGCTCTCCGGGGCTCAGCGAGCGCAGCGGACGCCCGGCCAAAGCCAGCGGGAACTTGTGAGCCATCAGGGGTTCGGCCTCTCCCAACAGCGAGAGCAAACTGTCTTCAAGCATCCAATCGGCTGCGCCCTGAGCGATGCTGCCCAGGCGGGCTGCGCCGGATTGACTCATCATCGACTCCAGCAGAGTGGTTTTGCCCGCCCCGTTGGGACCGGTCACGGCCACGCGCTGGTGGCGCAGGCCGTCGGAGTGCCAGGCTGGCGTGGGCAGAACCAGCGGCAATTCCACCTTGAGAGCGCGCCGACCGGCTTTGGCCAGCTGGCGTATCGCCTCGAGACGGGCCTGCCGCTCCGCCTTTTGTTTCCCGTGGGTCGCTTGCGCCTGGTTGCGTTTCATGTTCAGGATGACGCGGGGGCTGCCACGGTCCATTTCGCGCACCCTCCCATAGCGCTCTTTACGGGACCGTCGGCGGGCCACCAGATCGCTGTGTTCTTCGTGCTTGACCATGCGCTGAAGAGTGCTCAGGTATTTGGCCTGGCTGGAGGACTCTTCGCTCTCCAGTTCGACCTCCAGCTCAGCCAGGCAGCCTTGAAAGTAGCGGCAGCCACTTTCCGAGAGCACGAAAAAGTGCTGGAAGTCTTGCAACAAGTGGGTATCGTGGGAGGCCACCAGCGCTCCCCCTTTCCAGGTCGCCAGCTGGTCGCGCAACCACAGGATGCTCTCCCAGTCCAGGTCCTGGCTCGGCTCATCCAGCAGCAGCAGCTCCGGGGCGTGACGAAAGGCTTCCTGCAAGCGGCGCTTTCTGAATTGACCGTGGCTTTCGCCCTGGGGCTGTTGCAGTTGACCCACCAAATAGGGGTCAGTTTGGCGAATTACCTGGCCTGATTGTGGGGTCTGCATTCCAGCCAGAGTTTCCAGCAGGGTGGATTTCCCCACTCCGTTGCGCCCGATCAGAGCGACTTTTTCTCGCTCCAAGCTCATGCTGAGGTTCTGAAAGAGCCGTCGCCCCGAGGGGGTGGACATGGTCAATTTCGAAGTTTGCAATAGACTTACCGGCATTGGAGAGCCTCCTTGATCTGTTGGAGCACTCGCGCCTCGGCTTGCAGGCTGAGACGTAGTCCCCGGGGCGTGGGCTGGCTGTCGAGAACCCGACATTCTCGGTAGATTCGAGACATGACGGTGGTGGCGGAGTAAGGCACAAACAGCGTTCGCATAGACAAGTTTTCTCTGGCTTTGCGCAGCAGGTCGTCTTTTAGCCGCTGCACCGCCGTCGTGTCGTGGCTGCTGAGCAAGTGGAAAGGATGGCCCTGACTGCGCTCTTGCAGCTCCTCCCAGGGCACTTCGTCCACCCGGTCCGCCTTGTTGAACACGTAGAAGCGCTCGATCGAGTCTGCGTCCAATCGCTCCAACATCGCCAGGGTGGTGGTCAGGTGGTCGGGCCATTCGTAATCGCTGACGTCGACCACCAGAATCAGCAAGTTGGCCTCGCGGATTTCGGCCAGAGTGGACTCGAAGCTGGCCAATAGCCTCTCGGGTAAGCGCCGGATGAATCCGACGGTGTCGCTGATGAGCACGCGTTGCCCGTGGCGACTGAGGCTGCGCGAGGTGGTATCCAGCGTTTCGAAGGGGCGCTGCCGGGCCGACAGCGTTTCCGAGGTCAGGGCATTCATGAGGGACGTTTTGCCGGCGTGGTGTAGCCGACCAGGGCAATCCGCCGGCACTTGCTGCGCCCCTGACGCTGTTGCAGCTCGGACCTTTGAAATTTGAGCTGGAGCTTTTCCAGCTCGGCCAGTCGACTATCGAGTTTGCGGGCCAACAGTTCCGAAGCCGTCTCGCCCGGTCCGCGACTTCCTTTGACGCCGCCCATCTGCTGGTCCATATCGATGCCTACGCCACGAATGCGGGGGCGCAGATATTCCAATTGGGCGATTTCGACCTGCACCCGCGCCCGGCGCGTGCTGGCATGCTGGAGAAAGACGTTGAGAATGATCCCTTCTCGGTCGCACACCGGCATGCCGGCCAGGTCCTCGAAGTTGCGCATTTGCGAGGGTGAGAGCTCGGCGTCCAGCACGATCATGCGCGCTCCGCAAGCGCGGGCGCGCTCGGCCACTTCCTGGCAGCTACCTTTGCCCAGCAAGGTGCGCGGGTGGGACTTCGTCAGCATCCGTATCTCTTGGCCCAGAATCGGGTCCCCCTGGGCGCGCACCAGTTCGCAGATTTCCTGCAGTTGAGCCTGGCGAATCAGGGCGTCCCTTTCACGGCCGACGGAAAGTACGTAGACCCCGGTAGGCTCGGTAGTTGTTTGGCGGGGCTCGACCAGGCGCTCCCACTCACCCTCGTCGGCCAGCGGAACTTCCGCATGTTCATGAACAGGTTGGGAATAAAATCGCATACAATTTGCCTCATCTTCCGAAAAAAGGCGCGCAAAAGCCCATCGCTGATTGGAAAGGAAAATGCAAAGCTAAAAATGGGACTTCAGGGCTGAAACGCAGCAGGGAGCCGTCGGGGACGACTACGGGTTCTCGGGGAGAGAACTCAAACGAAGCGTGAGTAGTTCATAGCCGACGTAGGATAGCGGAAGAACTTAAAAAAAGCAAGTTGCCCCGAAATGAAAAAGCCACCCGTCGAACGACAGGTGGCTCTTCATTTCCTGACCGCCTCCACTCCAGCGTCAGGACCCTGAACTCCCTCTTGGCGGTGCCGCGTCTCTCGACGCAGTCCCTCTCACCTCACGGTTCCAAGGTTCGGCTCAGGCCTCATCCCTTTTGTCAGGGGGGATTCCCTGGGCGTGCTAAAGTCTGCAGCTACCTCTGTCGACGTGTGGACTCAACAGTGCCCCCAGAAAATCGCTCTCTGGTGCGGTTCCCCGATTGCACGGGATTTTCCGAGTTCGCATCGGACTCGCCGGTTCGCCCTTCTTCCAGACTTCCGCGCATTGCTGCGTGGGGTTTGCTGGTTCGGACCGCTGGCCCATCTCGCTTTCCTCAGTCGAGACCCTGCGGCGTAACTCTGGTGTGCACGCTACCCCTGTTGGGTTTTGGATCCAACAGCACCCCCTCATCCGAGGCGGACTCTCGAGACCAGTTGCTTCAGGCGTCCTCTCCGCTCTCGCGGATTGACCTTCACCCTCTCGGTTCCTGAACCGCTCTTTCGAGTTGTCTTGCTTTCCTCAGCCAAGACCCTGCGGCGTCCTCTAGTTTGCACGCTACCTCTGTTGATTCTCAGGATTCAACAGTACCCTCCCGCCTCCGGGATGCTTCCAGACCGATTGATTCAGGCGTCTTTTCCGTTCTCACGGACTGACCTTGACCCTCGTGGTTCCTGAACCGCTCTTTCAGCCGTCTCGCTTTCCTCAGTCGAGACCCTGCGACGTAACTCTGGTGTGCACGTTACCCCTGTTGGTGTTGAGGACCCAACAGAACCCCCGGCCCTTGTCTTTCCGGGGGCCGGACCGTTGCCTGCGTTGCCGCGGGAACAGGCCTATATATATCCCAGCCCTGGGGGGTTGTCAATAGTGTATACAGAACACTTTTTTGTAACATGAGGCCTTAAAAGTTCAGCGGCGTGTCTGGGGTGACGTATTTGACCACCTCTTTGAGAATGTAGATGGCGGCCGGGGTCACCGTCGGGTTGGCGTTTTGGGTGGAGGCGACCACCAGGGTGACGCCGTGGGTGGGGTTGTAGGCGAAGGCGCCAGCGTAGCCGTTCATGTTCGGATTTTGCACATACCACCCGTTGGCGTAGAAGAACCCATAGCAGAAGTGGAGGTCTTTGCGGTTTCCGCCCAGGCCCACCGAGGTGGGTGCGGTCATGGTGGCCCAGGATTCGGGCTTGAGCAGGGCGCCGGTGCCAAAGATGGGGCCCCACTTGCCCAGGTCACGGAGATTAGAGGTCAGGATTCCCGGCACTGAACCCCAGGAAGGATTGTAGTAGGTGCAGTCTTCGTAGACGCCCCGGTCACTGGTGTAAGCGTGCAGCACGGGAGGCTGGATTTCCTGATTGGTGGGGACCTTGGTGTCGGTCAGGCCGTTGGGATTCAGGATATACGTTTCGTATAGTTCCTGAATGGATTGTCCGGTGGCTCTCTGCAGCACCTGGCCCAAGATGACCAGCTCGGTGTGCGAATACTTTTGGCTTGTTCCCGGCTCGTAATTGAGCTTTCCTCCACTGACCCCGTAAGCGATCAGTTCGTCATCGCTAAACTTACGGAAGGGTTCGGCGGTGGTCAGTTTTTCGAAGTCCGCGTTGCCCACGTAGTCGGGATAGCCTGCTGTACAGGAAATCAGCATGCGAACGGTGACCTTGTCCGCACCCAGCAGTTTGGGGAACCATCTGGAAATCTTCTGGTCGAGGTCGATGCGTTTCTCGTCCACCAGCATCATTAAGAGCGTTCCTTCAAACAATTCGGAAATGCCGCCCACGCGCCAATGCATGTCGGTGTTGGCCAGCACCGAGGTCATCGAGTTTCCCAGGGCGGCGGTGAGCACTTCCTTATCACCAATCCACATCCCGAATTCCACTGCCTGCGTGCCCGCGTGTTGACTCGAGGTGTTCAGGATGGCCTGGAGTTGGGAGACGTCCGCCTGGGGCGGCTGCGCCAGGGCGGTGGCAGTAAACAGCAGGGCGGCAAGCAGAGTGTTTCGCATAGGCGCGTTTCTACGCACCTGCAGCGGCTTTAACCTGTTTGTAACATCCACACCCGGGCGCCCTGGCATACTGATGTGGGGGATAGCAACTTGAAGCTCAACCAGGCCCACAGTCGAAATCAGCACCAGTTCCAGGTCCGCCTGCAACAGCAGCGCGACGCCCGCAATCGTTCCGCGCTGGAGAGCGTTGACCGGCTGCTGGTTCGTCCGGACGTGGGACCGACCGATCTTTTCAAGTCCTCGCCGGCCCCGCGCCGTGAGTTCGCCTCGGTGGATGATCTGGTGGTGGGGGCCAATCAGCACTTTGATGAGCTCGACCATATCGACTTCGCCGGTTTTCGCAACGACAAAGAGCTGGCCAGCCAGGTCCTCAAAGAGACTCGCCAGGAGCTTAAGAAGTTTCATCCCGAGGGTCAGGGGGAGGCTTTCCAGCGCGATTTACGCCGCGTATTGCACGCTCGTTACCTGCAGGGTCACGGAGTCCAGGTTCAGGCTCATCTCGACGATGCCGAGATGTCCCGGCTGCGCCGCTATGTGCAGGCTCAAAGCACCGGAATGGACGTGGCCGACGCGGTGCGCTCCCTCAATGGCGCCCTCGAGAAGGGCGAACAGGCCGTGGACAAGCTGTTGCTCCAGGCCGAAGCCGGACTGTTCCAAGAGCGCGGCGTCCAGCCGGAAGTTTTTGAGCAGAAATTGGCGCCGCTGGGCATCGCCGGTTTGGGCGCGCTGCGCGATTTTTCCGATTCCTGGGCGGTGGCCGAAGGCGGCCGCTTCCTCAATCAGGTCCAGGGTCAGAGTCTGGAAGAAATGCGCCAGAATATGACCCAGCAGCTGCTCAGCAGCCACGGCTACCTGACTCCGGGTTTGGACTCGACCACCGCTCTCAGCCTGCTGCGCGACCGCAATTCCGAAGGCCCGCGCACCAACGCCACTTTGGCTGAAGCCATCAATGCCGCCGTAGCTGGCGGAGAGAAAGACTACTTTCAGCTGAACACGCTGGCCAACGAGCGAATCCTGGGCGAACTGGGAGTTCCGGTGGAAGATCTGACGGTGAGCGATGAGGCTTTGCGCGAAGCTTATCCCGAAATCCAGCCAGGCGAAGCTCGTGCCGAGCGCACCCGGGTGTTACGCGATCTGGTTCGCGTGCTGCCGGCGCCGGAACGCGCTGCCGCCATCGAGCACCTGGGCAAGGAAGAAGCTGATCTGATCAGCGCTGAGGAGTTGCTGCACAAGCATCTGGGCCAGCGCATTCGCGACTACTCGGGGTATGCGGCCGGCTACGGGCAGATGGACGCAATGCAGCGCGCCAATCTGCTTTCTGGACTCAGCCGCTTGCCCGAAGAAGTGCGCGCCAAGGCCTTTGACGGCAGCAATGCGGGCACGCTCAACAGTCTGGAAGCCAGCATCGAGTCGTCTTTCGGAGTGAAGGTTTATCGCGAAGCGGGCACGGCTCCGGACGGCAACGAGAGTTATGGACCCTTTGTGAAAGACTGGCCGGTCCAGGGTCTGGTGGATCTTTACAACGCCCTGGCCAGCATGGCCAAAAACGGCAAGCTTCCCAAGGACCTGGAGGGAGTAACGCTCAGCTTTATGGCCGGAGCTCCCAAGTCGCCTTCGATGACTCCGGTGGAGCTGAAGGGTGGCATCGCGCCCCCGGATACCTTCGACCGCCCGGCGGCCAGTTCATACACCCAGGGTCTGAGCGGTTTTTATGGCGAGTGCGGCCAGGACGAGAAGGGCCGGGACGGCGTGGTGCTTTATGATGACGCTCTTTACGGGCCCAATAGCGATTCCGCTGTGGGCGCTACGCTGGCCGAGTCCACCCTGATTCACGAGTTGGGCCACGCCATTCAACTCGGCGGCACACCCGGCGCCTCCAAGAAGCAGCGCGAACTGGAAGACGCCACTCGCATGGCCGAGTGGTCTTCCTTGTCGGGCTGGATGGAGCCGGGCCGGGTGCTGGCCGACGGTCGTATGGGCGACTTCGAGTATTATTATGACGCCACCGTGCAGGTCGACAAGCGCCAGGAAGTGGCCACCAGTTACGGCGCCTCGGATCCTTGTGAGGATTTTGCCGAGTACACGCCTTTCTTCTACAAGGACCCCTCCACCGCCATGAGTCTCTCGGCCGAGAAGTTCCTCTACCTGAACCAGCTGGTCGGCGACCACTACAGCCAGGCCGAGATCCAGCAAGTGGCCCAGCAGGTGGGTCTGAAGCCGGAGGAGATCGAGGCAGCGCGCACCACTATGCGAGAAAAGGTCAGTCTCGCACCCCAGCAGGCGGGCATCATCGCCGCTTAGGCGTCAGGCTTCCAGAGCCTCGAGGCGTGCCCGTGGCCATAAGTGCGCCCGCTAACCGGGACCGCCAGCACGTTCTGGCTGAGCCATTCCTGGTACCGGTCCAGAATGCGGTCGCATGCAGCTTTCTCTTCGCTCACCACAACCATCCCCGCGTGATATTCCAGGTCCAGTTGCCAGACCAGTTCGGGGGAGTGCAGGCTGGTCAAATCGGGATGTTGGGAGTTGGCCAGGCAGGTCAGCATACCGCCGTGCTTGCGGCGAATGGGCGGCGTCTGGTAGGGTTGGCCCGCGGCGGCCGCCATTTCGACTCGGATCCATTCGCGCCACAGGTTGACTTCGGTGGTTTTCTGCACGAGCACGTCGATGTTGGCAACCCCACGCGGGCGGCGATCTCCAGAAAATAGAGGCGCCCGGTCTGGCGGCAGCGGATAAATTCGGCGTGGGTTACTCCCTGGCGCAATTGCAGGGCGGCCATGACCTCGCGGTTGAGCGCCAGTAGTTCCGCCAGACCCGGGTCCGGACGGCCCAGGCTGCGCGTGCTGAAAACCCCCCCTCGGTCGCAGATTTCGAAAGGCGGAGTATCGTAACGGTGGGCCTGAGAGAAGACCGGGCGGCCGGCGAAGACGATCGAGTCCACGTGAAAGACGTCACCGGCGATGTCTTGCTCCAGCAGGTAGTGCTCTTTCTCTTCTCCCAACTGCTGAAGCAGCTCGTGGAGTTGCTCCCGCGATGAGACTCGGCTGATGCCTTTCGAACCTGCTTTGGAAGTGGGTTTGAGGATCCAGTCGGGCGGTACTTCCTCGAGAAACCTGGATTCGTTCAGGTCGCTGAAGCGCGGCACGGCGATGCCCGCTGCCTCGGCCAGCTGTCGCATCCGCAGCTTGTACCGAAAGTTGTGCGCCACAGTGGGGTCCGGGCCAGGTAAGCCCGGGCTTTGTCGCGGAATTTTTGCACGCTGAGAAGAACGGTCCGGCACCCGCAGTCCGCGGCGGCTTCGAAGAAGGGAAGGCTTTTAAAGTAGCTGGAGACAAACAGGATCGTGGGCTCGGGTGTCATTCTGGACGGCGTTCGCTTTCGAGTCGGCGACTACCCGGAGCACAGTCTACTGTAGTTCGAGTACAGGGTTACCGAGCCAGCCGGGTTGCATGACAGGCGGTGGTGCCGGACCTCGCGAATCCTTGAGCGTGGACCATCGAGTTTTGGATCAACGCAGTTTGCGCCTTGCCGAGGCGGTGATCGCTCGCATTGAGGCAGAGCCGGCCCGGTTGGAAAAGGTGCGGGCCTGGGCAGCTCAGTTTGATTCGGCTGGGATTGCCGAATGGAGAGAAATTTTGCGAGGTTCCTGGCCGGAAATTCGTGCCGCACTATTGCGATCCGATGACGAGGGCCAGCGTTTGCGTCAGAATTCCCCCTTTGTGGGAGTGCTGACTCCGCAGGAGCGCTGGGGCATTTATCGTGACTCGCCCTCAGCTTGAACACGTTTTGCGTGCGGCCGGCGCCATCACCGCTACTCAGCATCTGGTGGTGATCGGGAGTCAGGCGGTGCTGGCCTGGTCCGAGCAGTTGCCGGCGAGTCTGCTCGTGTCTGTCGAGGCGGACCTGTATCCGCGCGACCGACCGGAGTTGGCCGGTTTGATCGACGGCAGTATCGGCGAGTTGTCGCCCTTTCACGAGACCTTCGGATACTATGGGCACGGAGTGGGGCCCGAGACCGCTACCCTGGCGCCGGGATGGGAGAAGCGGCTGCTGGCCTGGTGCAACTCCAATACGAGTGGGGTTACGGGTTGGTGTCTGCATCCTCTGGATATCGCCATTTCAAAATTAGCGGCGGGTCGTCCGAAAGACCTTACCTATGTGAGCGTTTTGCGTTCGGCCCTCGGGCTTGAACTTTCTCGACTTCAGGAGTTGGCGCTGGCGTTACGTGAGCCAGCCCGCTCTCTCGTTTTGCAACGGTTGAGTCGCTCCGTCAACGAGTAATGCGTTTGCAAAGTTATCGTTTTACGGGTCCATGGTTTTTTGCTCATGGTTTTGCAAATGACCCGAAAAACGACTCAGGCTTCTAACCTGACCTCAATACCCGGTTTACAGCCACGCCCTAAACTGGAGCTAGAGAAAGAGCCGCAAAGGCCACTCAGCAGTCACGGAGGGCACCACATCATGGTTCAACCGAAATTCTTCCAGGCCATCAGTTCTCAGGATTATTCGGACCGCAAGCTGGCCGTGACCGAGGACGGGCGCTATGGAGTCGACCAGGTCACTTTAGGCCAGGCCGGCTTTCCCGAGTGGATGCCCCGCCGCAATGCTTATCAAATGGTCGGCTTGCCAGCCTTTTCTCAGGTTTGCGACCAGCCGGCCACGATGTTCCACAACGGCCGCATCATCCGACCGGTCGTCTTCACCGCCTCCTCCGACCTGGGCCTGGCTTAACCGGCGGCAAGCGGTATTTTCTATTTTTGGTAGAACGAGGGTGAACCATGATCGCTTCAAACCACGGCAACACCGGTATTCCTGAGAATTATGTGAGCAAGATTCCGGTTGGCGAGAAGGACTGGCTGCGCGTGCTGACCGGGCCGCCAACTCCGACTCTGGCCTCCACCCCCGGCGTGAAGCTGCCGGCCTTGCGGGTGCAAAACTGGCTGGCCACGGCGCCCGTCAGCCCTACTCTGGCCCCTCCCGAGTGGATGCCCAAGCCGAAGATGCTGGGCCCGATGACGCAGGCGCGCGTGGACGAGGGGATTGTGCGCCAGAAAGCCGAGTATAACCTGATCGCTCTGGCTCAGGAGCAGGACACGCTGTCCGGACGCCGCTTTGACGCCAACCAGGCGGTGACCAATCTGCACCAGGCCACAGCGGGAACCCTGTTTGACGATCATAAGATGGTGCGCCAGACCTATTTCGACCTGACCCCGGAACAACTCCAGGCGGTCAAGTTGGTCTACAGCCAGCGCTATCCGGCCGGTGCCGAAAGAGAAGTTCTGGGGGTCATGCCTGAGAAAGACCGGGCCGCCATTCTGAAACTTTATCAGCTGGAGAACCCCAACAGGCGCCGCGAAGCGCTGACCGATCTGCTGTTGGACTCGACTCTGGGCAACAAGTCGGGCGATAAGACCAAAGAGGTTCTGAGCTACATCTGGCCGGAGGAATTGGCGGATGTGGAAAGTCGCTTCCGTTCCAGTGCTCAGAATCCGACCAAAGTTGGCCTGGACAAGGCGGCGGCCGAGCTGATGTGGGACCAGGAAGACAAGCGGGTGGTGACGGCCAAAGCCCAGGGCGACAAGGCCAAATTGGGCGTGGCCGAAATGCGTCAGACGCTTTGGGAGCACAACGCCGACGAGGCCATCGATCGACTGCGCCAGATGAAACCGGCAGAGCGCGTGGCCTTCGAAAAGCAGTTCAATGCCGAGGTGGAAAACGCCAGGCAGACTCAATTGTTCAATGGGGCGCCGCTGGCCGATTGGGTGCAGGCCGAGTCCGGGCTGCAGGTTCTGAAGGGAATGGAAGCGCGTGCTTTGCTCAAGGGCGAGGACGCCAAAGCGGACGTGTTGCGCATTGCCAGTGGCGAATACGGCGAGAAGAAAGAATACCTCTGGCGGGCTCTGGGCGGGAACCTCCAGGGCGAGGCGCGCGACCAACACCTGACCAAAGTGAAGGCCGCCTGGGCGGAGGCCAAGACCGGAGAAAGTCTGGAGAAGTTCCTGAGCCAGCGTCTGGATCCGCTGAGCAAGGAGCAGGCCTTGACCTTGCTCAACGGCCGCGACGTCTCGGTTGGCAAGCAACTGACGTACGATCTGGCGGGGTGGAGCAAAGACAGCGAGCACGCGGCCGCCCTGATTTTGAAGCTGGGGCCGGAGGAGGCCAAGAAGGCCTTCGCTGAGGCTCTGCCGGAGGGGATCAAGTTGAGCCTGGACCAGGTGGTAGCGGCCAACTTTGGAGGGCGCGAGCGTTTTGCCCTGCAGCAAGCTCTGAAGGGCCGGCCCGAATCGGTGGAGCAGAAGTTAAAACGGGCCGAAGAACGGGTCCAGTTCGAACACACGGGTTTCGCTTTCTTCACCGACGCCGGTAAGAATTTGGACGACAAGTTGGCCGAACTCAAGGGATATGCAAGCCAGTATCGGGAGGCGGTCAAGCGGGGCGACAGCAAGCTGGCCGAGGCGGCCAAACGTCAGGTGGATATGGTGTATGCCGCCGTCAACGGCAACGCGGAGGTTCATCGTTTGGAAGAAAAAGGCACCGGCGAGTACTCGGCGATGGCCATTCAGATGACGGCGGCCATCGCCACCGCGTTGCCGACCGGCTTCACCAGTCTGGAACTGGCGGTGATGGGTGGGCTGCTATCTACCGCCGTCAACGCCGGAGCTCAGGGAGACGGCTATGATGAGCGCAAGTTGGCCGGAGACCTGGCCGTGAATACGCTCAAGTCGATTCCGCTGGGTGCCGGCGAAAGCAAGGTGGTCGGGGCGGTGGCCAGCGGTCTGGCCAAAGATCTGGGTGGCGGGGCCGTGGTTCAGAAGGTGATCGGGTGGGGCTTGGAATTTGGAACCCAGAGTTCGATCTACAACGGCACCATCAGCACCGCTCAGGGTCTGGCCGACGGCAAGGGGTTAGATCAGGCTCTCGCCCAGGGTTTCAAAGCCGCCCAGGACGGTTTTTTGCCGGGGGCCGGGATCGGTATCGCGGTGGGAGCGGCCGGCGAAGCCTTCAAGGCCATGTTCCCCAAGAAAGGGGGGGCCGCGCCCAAGCCCCTCGAGGTGGAAGCGGTGGGCGGCGACGCGGTCAAGCGGGCGGCCACCCCCGAGGAGTTCGTCAGTCCGGAGTTTTATAGAAGCAGCTCCCGCTATCAGGGCTTGTCGGAAACGGCCCGCAGCGATTTTGATCGGCTCATGAGCGACATGGCCTCGCGCGGCAAACTGGTGGAGGGCAGATCGATGGTCCATTTGCTGGAAGAGGGCAGCCTGGCCGTTCTCGATAAAAAGGGGAAATCGCTGCTGGAGTCTCTGACCAGCCTGCGTGACCAGCCGCGGTTACCGGAATTCCATGCCCGACAGGCCGAGATTTTCGATCAGGCCATGCAAAGCATGGCAGACCCTGCCTTGATCACCCAGGGCTACAATCCCACCTGCACCGCAACCAGTCAGCAGATCGGTCACGCGGTGGCCGACCCCGCCGATTATCTGCGGGTGGTCGACGAACTGACGCGCACTGGCGAAGCCACCCTGGCCAGCGGCCAGAAGATGCGTCTCAACCAATCGACGCTGAAAGGCTTTGCGGCCGGGGATAACCGCACTCTGGTGGATGCCATTTACCAGGATTCGGCCATGCAGTTCGGCCTGGAATCCGCCCTGGGCGGCAAGCGGGTCGACTACATTAGCAACCGCCCCAATTTTCAGGCCAAAGATGGCAGCCTGTATCCGCTTACGCCCGAGGTGGCCGAGCAGATCCAGGCCCGGGGCGGTTCCATGGCGGACGGCGCCGTCACGATGAGGGGGGCCGATGGCCAGATGCAAACCTTCAAGATCGTGAACGATAGCGGTGCCATTTTGCCGGGCAGCAAGCCGGTGATGGTCGAGGGCATCGAGATGATGCGGGCGGCGACTGGCCTCGAACCCGTCGAGAGGCTGGCGTTAACCGAAGGCGTTTTTGGGCGCCGAGTTCACGACCTGAAACTACCCGACGGTTTTCAGGAGCGTATGGCTGCCCGGGATCTGGGGGTTCTGACCCACGAAGACCGCCTGGCTATGACGGGGCTGATGACGGCGGCCGCCGACGCCCAGGTGAGCGGTCGATCGGTGAGCATCTCGGTGAATTGGGGAAAGGGGGGACACGCTTTACAACTGGTAGGAATCGCGGAGGACGGTCGCTTCCTGGTGCGCAACCCGCAGATGAGCGGGCCCGATATCAATTTCAGTGAATATGGCCGGGGATTGCCGCGTGACAATTCGATTGCTGCCGTAGGTCTGGCCAACCACGAAGGGGCCGTGAGCGCCGTCGATCACTTCACCATGGGCGCCAATCTTAAAAGCGCCCAGGCAACTCGCTTCAAGCCGGGTCGATAGATGTCCGCCGAGCAGATCGAGGCCTGGTTCGACCGGCTGGAAACCCGTTTGGGACAGAGCTCTTTGAGCGCGCAGGATTGGCTGCGCCAGGGAGTGGAGCAGTTGCGCCGGCAGAAGGCGCAGTTGTATCGCGAAGAAAGCGAAACCGCCCCGCGCTACCATCGCTTGTGCGCCGACGCGGAACGGTTGCTGCAGCGGGTGCAGGCTTGCGAGGGACCGACCGAGGTGGCCTGGTTGAATGAGCCGCTACGCAACGCTCGCGCCTTCTTAGCCGGCAGCGAATCGCTGGACTGCGGTGCCCAGTTCGAGTCGGCCTACCAGCGTCTTCGGTCGCTGGAGGTGGGGGAGGAACTGGAGCAACTGGCTCACCAACTCATGCTCTGGAGCGGGGGACACCTCGCCCTGGGGCCTCGAGATCTGGGGGTCAAGCTGGACGAGTTCGTGGCCGCCGCCCTGGCCGAGGAAGACCGAATTCTGGCCGACGCCTGGACTTTGGAAACTTTGCTGACGGGGTACTTGCGCAGCGGCAGCGAGGAGCTCTGGGAGCTGTGGGAGTCGCAACTGGTAGCCATGCTGGGCGAACTGGCAATGCTGGCCGAACAGGGTGTGGACGTGCAGCAGCTGAGGCTGGAAACCGAGGCTCTGCGCCAGTGTCCGCGCGACCAGGAGGAGCTTTGGGAGCAGTTGGAGCGGGTGCGCCAGGAATGGGCGACCGTGTCTCAACTGCTGAGCCTGGAGGCGGTTCGGCACCGGGAGGGCCCGGGACTGCAGCATCTGGACCGACTGCGCTATTTGGCGGCCGAGTTTCAGCAGGGCACCTTGGACCTGGAAGACTTTCACTATGAAATTGAGGTTCACAACCAGCGGCTGACCGGCGCCATGCCTCATCTCTGGCAACTGTGGGCGGAGGACGAAGCTCGCCTGGCTCAGTTGGCCGAGCTGCAGAAAGCCCTGCAGGACCTCAGCCAGGTCACTCGACCCGGCGACTTGCGCTTGGGAGCGTTGACCCAGTCCTATTGTGATCTGCTGCTGGAACTCGAGTCCTCGGCCCGTTAGCCGAACGCCCCGCGCGGGTCGCGGATTTGCCCGGGGCGAGTGTTTAATGCATCGAATCGAAGGTGTGGTTGAGGCGCTGGCTGGCGTCGCGGCTCATGCGGTTCAAAGTGTGGACGAAGCGAGGAATGTGGTCCAGCGTGTTGGTCACCGCGTCGGCCGCCTGGTCTCCTAGCTGCTGTCCCAGTTGCTGGCCCGCTCGCGCTCCCTCGCGACCACCGAGCAACATGCCAGCCCCTCCCAGCAGGTTGCCTCCTAGATTCTGGGCGGCGTTTTCGATGTCTTCATCTTGAATGGCGATGTCCAGGTTGGCCTGCGCCCCCAAAAGCACTTTTAAGCCGGCGTGCAGCCGAACACGGGTCTCGCCGGTGTCATTGTCACGGCTGATGCCGCCGCCGAGCTCGATACCTGCCTGCTCCCCGCCGCTCACCTCGGCTCCCACTCGGATATGAGAGCCGTTAGCGCTTTCCAGCCCGATCGTCGGAGTCGCGCTGATCGCGGCCCCCGCCTCCAACTTCAGGTCGGCCCCAAGTTCCAGTCGCTCCTGGGACGCCTCGAGGTGCACAGCAAGGTTCTGGGTACGGCCCACTGCGGCGCGCACTTCCAACCCGAGCAACGTGTTCACGCCCGGGCCGTGAATCCGATGCTGACCTTCCAACTGCAGCTCCGCCCCCACAAAGTTTTCGGTCGACTGGGAACGAGTCAGTCGGTGTTCGCTTCCGACCCTGGTGCCGATCAGGCCGCTGATCTGGAAGCTGGAATCCTGGTTGGGAACCAAGAACCTTTGCAGAGAGTTCGGGTTGGTGCGAACCATACCCTGGTGATTCCATTGGAACCCCGGCCCCATGCGGGTATCGCTCTGTTGCTCCTGCCAGTTCTCCGAGCCCTCTCGAGCGAACAACGAGAGCTGAACTTCGTCATTGGTGGCAATCCATGAGTCGCCGCGTAGCGAAATCTGCGCCTGACGGGGGAGATTCATTTCCAGGGACTGCGGGAAGGGCGACGTGTTCGAGTTCTGGATGTGCATCTTACTATACTATGGGAAGACCGTTTGCGACCCGTTAATCGAGTCTGCCTGATGTTGTAGGAACGTTACGTTATTTTGAAAGGCGGAGGTCGGCAGCATCTCGAGGAGCACCAGCGCCCTGAAGCGATGGCCAGCTTGCGGCGGCTGACGGCCGTGGGCGGAAGGGTCCTACTCTACCTCCGCCACGGGCCAGGAGCACCCGATCGACCGGTGTGGCCGATTGTCTCGGAACAAACGATAGCTTACTCCCTCGAAGCAGGCTTTCGGGTGGCGCGGCTGCTTCGCGTTCCGTCCGTGTCGGTGGAGAATCGTGCCGCTGGTGTGGATTGGACATGGCTCGTGCTGGATGGCTAGGGTCGGCTTATGGAGCTCGCTTTAGAACATTTGTGCGATAAGCAAAAGTCTCATCAAGAATGAAATGCATTTTCTTCCAGTGTTCACCTGGTTCTGAAGGCTAAGAAGTGGCATAATGAATGTATGCTCTCCCCTGCTCAAAAGGCCGCGCGCGAAATTAAAATGAAGCGGAAAGCCCGCGGAATGTCTCAGCGTCAGCTGGCGACTGCGGCGGGCTTCCAGCAGCCTTATCTTGCGCAGGTGGAAACCGCGGTACGACCGATTTCTTTGAGGGCGCTGCGACGAGTGGAAGTGGCTTTGGAAATGAAGCCGGGCAGGCTTTGCAAATATTTGCATAATGGTGAATCCAGGCGACACTGGAAAATGACTCGGGCGGCCCTCCGGGAGTTCGGAAGGGGAGTCCGGGAGTTCGTCCAGGGTGAATGCCGAAAGCCGCGGTTCCAGCAGCCTCACCAGTGCATTTCGCTGGAGAACCCGCTCTGGCCGATCGCCGTTCACTTAGGCCAGGAGGCAGCCGAGGAAGTCAGACAGTTGGAATTGCTCCGTAGGAATCAGTCGAGATTTTGGCAGCAATTCAATTCTCTTCGTTTCGACTCTTGGAGCGAAAAACGGCTGCTGGTGCGGGTGGCACTGCATGGAATGCAGTTGGTAGGGGTGCGCCTGAAGCAGTTGGGTTGCTCTCTCGATGTGGTAGATGGGCGGACCGGCGGAGAACCGGGACTGCACCGAGGGTTCGTTCACAAAGGAGAGCACGCCTCGCTTGTTTGGTGTCCTCAGGTAGCAGTGCGCACCGCCCAGACCGTGTTGTGCGTGGACAATTTGCTGCTGATTCGCGTGAACAACAGGACGGTCACCGCCGTGGTCGAGGTGGAGGGCGCTTCCTTTCATAATGACTGTAAAAAGGAAGCGCGGCGCGACCAGCAACTGGGGGTTCCCGTCCTTCACCTGGACGCTGGTCGCCTCGGAGAGCCTCGCCTGATAGAAAGAATCCTCTGTTGGGCCCGTCGTGTGGCGGAGCAGTGAGGCGTAGCGGAGTCAGCTTAATTTCTGCCAGAACGCTCCTCAGGTCAGCACGTGATGAAAGGAAAGTCTATACTCTATGGGCGCAGCCAGGCATCGTGAACTGCTTGCAGATACTTGGGTGTTAATTCCGAGGGATTTCCTCCCAGTAGAGTGGGTTGGTGGCAATCAGGGCATTGTCCCGTAGCAGGCTGGTCGTCGAAAATTTCCGAGCGAACAGGCTCCTGGTTGAGGACTTTGTTGCAGAAGTAGCAACCGACCACCTGGGACTGTTCCAGGATGGGAAGATTGTGCAGGCTGCGCCGAGCGGTGTCCTGGAGCAAGTGATCTTCCCATTGTTCCGGGATCCGGGGTAAATCTCGAATTAGGTAGGGAACGGACAACTGGGGGGTTTCAAAGCCTTCGAAGTCAAAGTCACCGAGGCAATATCCGTAGAGGACGAGCCCCTGATTGGGGAGCCAGTGCCCACTATGGGCGATCCGACTGGCATCTGGGAAATGGGACTTCACTGCAGCCGTTTGGTGGGTGGGAAGAAGGATTTCTCCGGCAACTTCAAGTTGGCCGCCTCGTATTGAAAGAATGAGTCTTTCAGATGAATACACGATTGTCAAATCTCTCAAATAAGTTGCCTGACTCCATGCCCTGCAGCGGCTGCTCTTTTTGAGGTGGTCCAAATCTTTCAATAACCTCTCTGCGCGTCACGCCCAGACGAAGTCAGTAAATTCGAAAGGAAGCAGGTTGTGGCGGAAGGGATGGAAAGGAATAAGCTACGGCGATGAGGCCAAGAAGGATCAGAAGCAGCCGTTGGTCTTTTACCACTCGGGCCTGGTATGCGGTTTTTCTAAGTTCTCCACCAGGGCCAAGGTTAAATCGAGTTGCTCCGGCCGACCTGTGCCACAGAAACCGTGACCATCCGGATCGAGGCTCAGGATGAGATCCGGGAACCGATAGTGGAGATACGGTTCCCAAATATGGGCAGGTATGCATTTACAAGAAATCTCGCGGGTGGCTTTGCCGGCTCCGAGCTGGGGAGGCTGGTCGACCAGTGGGATCCACTGCTTGGTCGCGACAATACTGTCGCCGTATCGGTCTACCTCGAATTGGTCGTCAAACAAGAATCCTGATATCGTCGGATGAGAAACGAGATGGACGCCGGGGAATCTTGCTTCGAGAATGGGGATAATCAGGTTCTGCGGGCAATGCTCCAGCAATATTTCTTGCCGCTGTCTGGCGACAGCCGGTGTGACGAGCAGAAGCAAGAAAAGGAGCCATCTCCTCATTTTGGTAGATCCGATTCAAATCTATCGATTGCCTGTTGGACCTGGTCCAATTGGTGAGATTGTCCGACGGCCCCAAAAGCCTGGTCGTGGTTTTCGGGGGTCGCGACCAGGTCGAGGCGGGCTTCGAGAATTGGAGCGATCAGTGCGGCTCGGCTGTGCTCGAGTTCGATTTGTAGAGGCAAGCTGGCCCAGGCAGCGGCTGTGAGAAGCGTTGCTATCAGGAGAACGCCCGGTCGCGGCGCTGCCATCGCGGTGAACACCAGGTCTCGTTTCCACGGCTGACTGGAAGCTCCTATTCTACTTGCCATCCTCTGGTGTCCCGCGCGGGTCGCGGGACCGGGCCAGGATGTGGCGAAACCATGGCAATGGGACTGGACTTGGTGGAGTTGGCGATGCGTGTGGAAAGTGAGTTCAGGCTCACGATGACGGACGCCGAGGCGGGGCCTTTGTGCACGGCCGGTGATATTCACCGGTTTGTTTGTCAGCGGGTGGGATGTCGTCCGGCGCGATGCTTGTCACAGAGGGCGTTCCAGGCGGTCCGGCGAGTGTTGATGGCGCAGGGGATGGCTCGACAGGACATCACCTTAGAGCGAAACCTTGACCCCAGGGCGTTGGACTGGAAGGCACTGGAGCGAGACCTCGGCCAGCGGTTGACACCGATGAGGCCAGCCTCCATCACTTCCTGGTTTCGGGTTTCCTTGGGTTTGGGGCGCGAGAATCCGACCATGCGAGAGCTGGTGATGGTCCTCCGGGATCAGTTGCCGGGGCAAGATTGGGCCTGGACGGAATCGCGAGTGTGGTCACACCTGGTCCGCTTGATTGCCGACCAGTTCGGCATTGCGGAGGATGAGGTGCGGCCAGACACGGATTTCGTTCTCGATTTGGGAGCCTGTTAGGCCTAAATTGGCCCCAGCCTAAGCGGTCGGTCGCCAGCAAGCTGGCTCATTCCGAATACCGGGCCTGGGGTCAGGCCCAGTACTGGTTGGCCGTGGCCCCGCTTTGCTGAGACTGCATGCGGTTGAGCTGCTCCATGCCGGCGGGAATGAAGCGGCCAGTGGCCTGATCCTGGCGGCCCACGTAGGTGAAGCCAGGGGGGATGTTGCCGGGGCCGGCGCTCTGGTTGCCTTTGCCTTTACTCATGAATTTCATGAGCGCTTTGTGAGTATCGGGGCCGAGTTTGCCGTCGGTTCCGGCTTCGCCCACCGGGCAACCCTGGCTTTGCAGGAAGGATTGCAGTTTCTGGATGGCCCCTTTGTTGACGCTTTTGGGATCAGCCGCACCCTGAGCCAGGGCTTGAGCAACTTCCTGGCTGCCGGGCACGCCGGATTGGGCGATGGCATTAGCGGCCTGACTGAGGAGTCCGCGCGCGTTCTCGCTGGAGAAGTCTTTGATGTAGGGCTCGCCGCCGAAGGCCTGTTGAAAATCGGCTCCGCTCTGTTGGGTGCCCTGAGGGCGGTTGCTCAGGGCACCTTCCCATTGATTGCGGAGTTGACCCCGGCTCATGGTGGCCTGATTGGGTCCGATGTCTTGAACTCCACCAACTTCACCGGTCTGGCCCTGGAGTTGTCCGCCGCCACGCGCCCTTTCCATCAGCTGCAACTGCATCAGCGCTGCCTGATTGTTGAATTGGGTGATGGGCATGTTGGCCAAGATCGTTTGCTCCCTTTAAACTACGCTATCTGTCTGTCGGCCCAGTGTAACACATGGTCATTTCCCTGTAGTGTTCCGATGGTAACAATGCTCGCCCACTCCAGTCGGTTTGTTTAACGAATGAATAACGCCGCGGTGTCGGCCTATTTTCAGAATATCACCAGAGTTCGGTCGGGTAGGATCCCACACGGCCAGTGACCAGCGGAGTACAGGGGCACAACGCTGCACCAAAACCCTGGCTCCCCGTGGCTGATTTCCAGGCAGGCTCGGCGGCAGGCGTAGGCGGCTGCGCCGTGAGCTACGTGTTGGAAGTGGTGCGAACCGACCTGGAGGCGCGGGTTGTTCTTCACCGACTTTAGCGAGGTCAGCGCCTGTTTGTAGAAAGCCAGGGACTGCTCGTTGTTGGCCAGGCGGTCGCCGTGGACGGGGTCCGGGTCTTGGGCCTGGGCGGGGAGCCATTCCATGGCTTCCGCGATTTTGCGGTGGTGGGAATCGCAGTGGCCCTCTTCGTCGTCGGCCCAGGCTTGCAGGGATTGGATGGTCATTTGGCCCGGGGCTGCCGGATGATTTCCCAGGTTGGAGAACCAGGAGGCCCCTTCGATGCAGGCTTTTAGCTGTTCGTGAGTCATTCACGGGCTCTTCCGGCGGCCCCGGGGCGTCCCCTGCGTCACTCCCGGGGCTGGACGGGCCTCTGCTTGTAATCTACGTAGAAGGCCTCCACCTGAGCTCGGGCCTCCGGATTTTTGCGCAAAAAGCGCAGACTGGAAACGAGCGTGGGTTCGAACATAAAACAACGCAGCGGCAGGGCTCGGGCCAAATTGCGAAATCCGTAGGAGGCGATGAGCTCTTTAAGCATCGCTTCCAAGGTCACGCCCTGGAGAATTTGGTGGGGAGTCAGGCTGCTCATATAAAGCTTTAGTTTTGCAGGCGTTTAGCATTGCCCTGCTCTGTTGCTACTGGATGCTCCTGGTCGGGAACCCTGGACAGATGCAGCGTGTTGGGCTATAAAGAAATCTGTACAAGCCCTTGAGGTCATCTGGAGGTTCCCAACAATGAAGCTTTTGCTCGAGCGATATCACGCGTTTCGCCAGTCGGTACTCAGCGCCAACAAGGAGTTCTACCAGAACCTGGTGCTGGGCCAGGAGCCTGAGACGATGCTAATTACCTGTTCGGATTCGCGCATTTGTCCAGAATCCATGTTCGGCTATCGGCCCGGCGAGGTTTTTGTGCTTCGCAACGCCGGAAATATCGTACCTTCTTACGGGCAAGGCACAAGTGGCGGCGAGGTGGCCACCATCGAGTACGCCGTCGCCGTCTTGAAAATCAAGCATATCGTGGTTTGCGGGCACACAGGCTGCGGCGCGATGAAAGCGCTGCTCGACCCGGATTCTGTGACCACCTTGCCGGCCGTGGCCGAGTGGCTGCGCAGCGCGGAGAATACGCGCCGAGTGGTCATGGAATCGAATCCCAATGCCGAGATGAAGGAACTGGTGTCGGTAGTGGCGCGCGAGAACGCGCTCTGTCAGCTAGATAACCTGCGCACTCATCCGGCGGTGGCCTCGGCCGTCCGCCAAGGCAATCTGAATCTGCACGCCTGGGTCTACAAACTGGAAGACCACGTGGTGGAAGCCTACAACCCCGCCAGCGGACAATTCGAACAGGTCATGGCGGAGGAGCCGGCCAGCGTTTAAACTGCGCCTCAGTTCGGCCGTCCAACAAAATCAGTCCCGCTGGGGCTGATTTTTTTTGACCGCCAGCCTAAAAAACTTTCAAAGTTTTTTCCGGTCGGTTGGCTAGAGTAAGGCTGTCAGAAGCAACGGAGGCGAATATGCAGTTTTCAGTCGGCAAGCCCAACACCCAAGGTTATGGAATGACCATGTATTAAGTGAGCCGCGAGGGCAATACGATTTCGGTCGCGCCTC
>JALHOV010000010.1 GCA_022842865.1 Vulcanimicrobiota bacterium
GAATCGTGCTGTTCGAGCACCAGTTCCAGCAAGACTTCAGGCCTGCAAGATGGAAAGCTTATGGTGAAAGCGGCCGTGCTGCTCAAGATAGGCGCACACCTGGTTGCGGAACTGGCCTAAGGGCTTGTTGGAGACCACCGACTCCGTCAATTCTTGATTCTGCGAATCCAGCAACCAGCGGTAAAGACAATCCAGACGGAAGCTTCCGCCATGCAGAGCTTCAGCGTCGGGGGAAGTCCAGGCGGGACGGTGCAGCAGTTGATGGGCGGCCCGGGCCGCCAGTCGCTGGCAGGTCTGGCTGTAGCGGTGATTGTAATGCTCCTGCAGATGCAGGCGCAGATTTTCGTGGGCCAGTTGCAACTGCCAGCCAGTGTTGGCGGTCGGCCGCTCCGCCAAAAAGAGGGCGGGAACGTCGTAAAGGAGTTCCTGAACCATCGAGGGCGAAAAGCCCAGGTCGCTTAGTTCCTCGATCGGAACCGGATTGTAGGCAGTGGCCAAAACCATGAGCAAGCGCAACCAGGGGTCGCCCCAGCGTCGCTCCAGGTTGGCGATCAAGTCGAGCAAGACCTCATCCTTGCCGGGCCAATTGCTCGGCGGCAGGTGATCGGCTTCCACTCCCTGGCCCAGCAGCCGTGACTCCATCAAAGGGTAGCCTTGCTCCACCAGTCGGGCGGCATTCTCGGGGGTGACGAAGCTGGCCGTGATAATGCGCTGGCACCAATTCGTGTAAACCGGTTTGTCGAGCGGGAAGTCAAGGGACAGCGCGCCGCGCTCCAACAATTGCGTAATCCGTCGTTGCAGCCGAGCGGAGCAGCCATCGCCACGATAGGCTAACAGCAGAAAGATGCCGTCGGGGAGTTGGTCGGGCAAGAAATCCGCCAAAGAGAGGCTGCTATCGGAGCCCTCAAAGGCTTCGTCCAGGCCATCTAGGGCGAGCACAAAGCGCTGGCCATTGCGCAACACCAACTGGCTGAGATAGGCCTGGAACTTCTCCGCCGGAGAGAGCGGAGAGTAGCGGCGATTCAGTTCCTGAATGACCAGGGGGCCGAGCGGGACCATGGTGGTGACCTGAGCATCCAAACGGGTCTGGATGCCTTCATCGATTTCCTCGATCAGCGTTTGGAAATCCCCCCCGAAACAGGTGCGCACGGAAAAGTGAAGGACCGCCAGATCGGGGCTCAGGGCTTGCTGCAAACCGGCCAACGAGAGGGACTTGCCGGTACCGGCGGGGGCGTCTACTAACAGATAGGCCGACGCGTGATGAGCGACTTGATGACGCAAAGGAGCCAGCAAGAAATCAGGGGGATGCAGGGCGGCCAGCGGCGGAAAGCGCTGCTGCAGGTGATGGATGACTCGGTCGAACTCACTGCGCGACCATTGAGGACTCCACTCGCCGGCCTCGTTGGAGTCGGCGGCTGACTCGTCAGGACGCCAGGGGCAAGCAGGCATCAAGGGAATCAACCGTGAGCCAAGCTGCCAGCCCTGAATTTCTTCACGGCCGGTGCGGGAATTGACGGCCACCTGCCACTCGACCTCCCGAAGCGCGGGCAGACAAGCCGACACCCACGATTCCAGCACTTCGCGATAGCGAGGAAGCAAGCTTTCTTGATCGAGGCTACCCGGCGCCCAGCGCGAGAGCGGCGGCAAGGGGCTGGCCTCCGAACTCAACTGCAGCCAGACGGTGTGCAAGGGAGCGCTCAAGTCTTCGCGGGCGGCGTGCGGGAAAAAGATGTCCATCAGGACCTGCTGGCTGGGTTGCGACTCAAGATGGCGCAGCAGGTTGACCGAAAAGCGTAGCAGGCGCTCGTACTGGAGTGGTCGGTCCAATCCCGAGGCCAGGGCGGCGATTTCCGGGCGGCTCGGGTCCAGGCTCCGAGCCAGGCCTGCGCTCATTCCAGTGAAGAGTCGCAACAAGTGGTCCAGGCAGGCGTACAGGTTATCCTGCGTGAGAGCGCCTTGCTGGACCCGTGCATAAGTCGCGGCAAAACGAGGCGACAAGCGGGAGGCGGGCGCCGAGGGGGGGCTACCTGGAGGGGAGTGGTCTAAATCGTGCATGAGATGGCGCGTGGCCTTGCTACGTCGTTTCTACCGCCGAGCGGCTTATCCCTGGCTGTGACAGTTTAACCAGCCAGCTCTCACTTTAACTAGCAGGAAAAGCCTGCAGGTGTCCCAATATGTGCAATCAGGGTATAACCCGTTCAACAGAGGAAAGCGAGGGCCCCCATGTCACAAGGCGGTCAACTTCAGGGAGCTTGGGGCCGGCGTCGCCGACGCTTGGGAGATAGCGTCCCCGGCTGTCTGCTCTTTATCGCGCTCGTGATAGGTGGCAGCATCTGGACCTACTTTAAGTTTGTCCACTGGCGTCCCCTCACCTTGGCCGGCAATAATCACAAGACGTTTGATTACAAGAAGAACTCGGCCGCTTACCTGGAGTATGGCCGGCGAATGCGCACGGGCTTTGGCTATCAGGTCAGGGCCATGTGCGGGCAGAACGCCGACCTCATCAAAAAGTTCAAAAAAGGCGAGTACAAGGAAAACAAGAGTCTGTTTGACGAGGAAACTTCCGCCTTCTGCAACAGCCTGCTAGATTCGATTCAGCAGTTCGACGGGCAGCAGGTACCCAACGTGCTGGAAAAGTCTCACGCCAAGATCTCCAAGTGCCACAAACTCTGTTATGAAAGTGTGCAGGCGTTGCGCGAGGCCTACGGGTCCGAGGGGGCCGAGCAAACTCGTCTTGTAAAAGAGGCCGAGAAGAAGCTGAAAGATGCCTGGGTGACCGGCAGTGCCGGAGTCAAGCTCCACGACTCCATCTGGGCGAACACGAGGACCTGACCGCCTCGAGCATTTTTTCACTGGCTCCGGCCAGTGCTTGAAAAGCCTGCCGCAAAAGCAGGCTTTTTTCTTGCAGTTCCTCAGGACACGCCAGCAAAGCGGCCGTTTGGGCGGCGATGTCCCGGGCGCTAAGAAAATCCACCATTTCCGGCATAAGCGCCCGGCCCAGCAGTTGATTGGGTTGGGCCAGCAGTCCCACCCGGTGCTTTTGGCGTAGCAGCAGCCTGCCCTTCAGGTGGGACCCGCCCGGCAGCCAGTCGAGCAAGCCCAGCAGTCCATGCACCGGTAAAACTTCCGGACAATTCAGGGGCACGATGGTCAAGCAGGGGACACCCAGGCAGGCGGCCTCAGCCGTTTTGGTGCCGGGCAGCGAAAGGGCCAGCACCGAGCGGGCTTCGTGCAGCAGCGATTGCTCTTGAATGACCTGAACTTCCAACCCATCGCGGCATACATAGCGGTCTCCGACCAGCTTGCCTCCGGCGTGATCCATGCGCGAGTCGACCGGACGGCCCAACAAGTCCCCCAGACGCTGCAGGCTGAGAAAGGGCGAAAGCAAGGCCTGAAAGCGTAGCTCTGGTCGTGTCTCGCGTAAGATTTCGGCGGCCCGGCTAAAGAGCGGCAGGGCGTGGCGGATTTCTTCATCGCGGCTTCCCGGCAAAAAGGTGATCAGGTGTGGATCTTGCGGAGGCAGCTCGGGCACTTGAAAGTTGACCGAATCCACTACCAGGTCCCCGACCTCCAAAATTTTTCGGGTGGCCACGCGGCGGCGCAGCAGCCCCCCCGTGGATTGGGCGTTGCGGCTGAAGTAGCCGGTGAAGGCACCATCCCACCAGGGACGAGCCCAAAGATAGCTCCAGCATTTCCAGCCGAAGCGGCGCTGAAAGAAGGCCGTGTACATCAGGTCGCCGCCTAGATGGATGAGCGGTGTGCCCGGCGGGTAGCGCCGCCCTTCTTTCCAAAACAGCGAGAGCAGGGACTGCTTGGGCCAGACCCGCTCCACTCCCGGGTAGGCGCGCAGCACTTCGGCCTCCTGGCCGGTCGCAAAGGTGCAAGGATAAAGAATAACGTCACAGCTCCAGCCGCGAGCGACGATCTGCTCGGCCAAGGGCCGGATCCAGGCGACTTCGCCCGGACTATTGGCGGTGATGAGGAGTTTCACGAAGCTGAGCCTCGATTTTGGTGGTAGAGCGGCCCTCGATGAGCGGTGTCACCAGCACTTCCCCGCCCCAGCTTTTGACCAATTCGGCTTCGGGTAGGTCCTCGGGCCGATAGTCTCCACCCTTGACATGGACGGCCGGGCGAATCTGAGCAAGCAGGCGAGTGGGGTTGGATTCCTCAAAAATCACCACAAAATCCACGCAGGCAAAGCCGGCCAGAAGCTCAGCCCGGTCCTGTTGGCCGGTAATAGGCCGGCCGGGCCCTTTGAGCTGATGGACGCTGGAATCGGAATTGAGGCCCACCACCAGCACCTCGCCCTGACGCCGCGCCCACTGCAGGGTGCGCAAGTGGCCCACGTGGAGCAGATCGAAGCAGCCGTTGGTGAAAACCACCCGGCCGCTCAGTTGGGGGAGCAGTTGCTCGACGGTGACGACCTTACCCATGGTCGCCAAAGCTCGTCAGAATTTCTTCGAGATTGGCCGTGGCCGTTCCGACCTTGCGCACCACCACGGCGGCGGCGTGACTGGCAGCTTCGATGGCTTGAGCCGGTGTGGCACCGCCAGCCAAAGTCCAGGCCAGGGTGGAAAGAACCGTGTCGCCGGCCCCGCTCACGTCGAAGACCTGGCTGGCCAGGGCCGGTTGATGATGCACCGAACCCTCCTTCTCAAAAAGCGACATGCCGTGCTCCCCCCGGGTGATCAGCACATGACTGCCAGGCATCTGTCGTTGCAGCTCCGCTCCGGCCAAAAGCAGGCTGTCCAGCGGTAAAGCGGCGTGCCCGGAGGCCTGGCTGGCCTCTTTGGCGTTGAGCGTCACCAGATCCGCTCCTTGAAAGCGCCCCAGGTTTGCTGGCTTGGGACCGCCGATGACTCTTTTGCCGGCCTGGCGGGCTTGTTCGAACAGTGCCTGGACCAGCGCCGGCTGAAACAAACCCTTGTCGTAGTCGGAAAAAACAATCAACTCAACCCGTCCCATGAGCTCGCCGATTCGCTCCAGGACCTGTTCCTGGACGGGGCCTGAAAGGGGCTCGCGGCTTTCAAAGTCGGCTCTCACCATCTGCTGACTGTGGGCCACGATGCGCGTTTTCAAGGTGGTGGGACGAGCCGGGTCGACGACCAGGCCGGTGACGTCGGCCCCTTCCCGGCGCAAAATGGCACGCAGCTTGCGCCCAGAATCATCGCGTCCGATCACGCCGACCAGAAAACAGGGGACATCCAGTTCCCTCAAATTGGTGACCACGTTGGCGGCTCCGCCCGCGGTGTAGGTATAACGCTGCACATCCACCACCGGGATGGGCGCCTCGGGCGAGATCCGGGTGACGCTGCCCCACACCCAGTGGTCGAGCATCAGATCGCCCACGACCATCACCGGCACTTTGGAACAATGCGCCAGGCAGTCGTGTAGCCAGGTTTTCTTGGACATCAAATCTCCTCGGGAATTTGCAGATGAGCCGGCAGGCTGGGAAAGACTCCGGAATTGCTGCGCCGCGGCCGTTGGCCCACCTCTTCCAGAAAGTGCAGAACCTCGTCCGCTGTCTGACTCCAGCTGAAGTGGTGCAGATGCTGCTCAATCTCTTCGCTGCTGCGGTTCGGCTTGTCCAGTGCATCCATCAAGACTTTGGCCATATCCACCGAGTCCTTGGGGTTGAACCAGAAGGGCAGGGGTCCTCCCACCTCCGGCAAGGAGGCGGCGCGAGCGGCAGCCACTTTGGTTCCGCAGGCAAGCGCCTCCAGCAGTGGCAAACCGAATCCTTCGTAAAGAGAGGGCATGACAAAAAGATCCGTCCGTCGATAGAGTTCTACCAGATGCGTGTCGTCCATCGGATCTAACCAGACCAGGCGGGAGTCCAGCGCTTGGGTGATTTCCTGCAACGGATGGGTTTTGCCCCAAATTTTGTCGGTCCAGGGGGTGCTGGGGCGTGGGCAAAGCAAGGCCAGCTGATGAGGTATCTGCTTTTCCATCAGGCTCATGGCCTCGAGCAGACCCCGCAAATTCTTGCGCGGTTCCAAAGTTCCCACATAAAGCAAGAACGGTTTGTCGTGCAGAGCTTCGGGCAGTCGATCTTTGCGCACCAGTGCGCTGGGACTGAAGATCTGCCGATCCGGAGCCCAATAAACCACTTCCATTTCCTCAATGGGATAGCCTAGATGATGGTGGATCTCCGCTCGCGAGAAGTTGGAAACGGTCATCACCGCGTCGGCGTGACGTACCGCCTCGGCCATGCGGGCCTGGTCGTCCTCTCGATGGCGCGTTTCCGGGTGGTAATCGGTAAACGGAGCGACATCGTGAATGAGAGCGACGCGCGGGCACTCCGGGTCCCAATCGATGCGGTTCCAGGGAAACCAGCAGACCGATAGATCAGGGGCCTGGTTATACAAGCACGTCTCCCAGCCGCGTTGGGCGTATTCCTTCAAGGAGGCCAGGTGGCGCCGGCTCAGCGCCAGCAAAATGAAACGCTCCGGGTTTTCTTCCCACTGATGCAGGACGGCTCGCACACAGCGGCCCATTCCGCGGGTGTCCCGGGTCAGGTAGGTGGCGTCGACCCCAATCTTCAGGCCTGAATTCAAGCGTTGAGACCAATCAAAGCGAATTGATCGACGTCCACCAGCCCCAGGTCCGTCAACTTGAGTGAGGGAATCACTGGCAAGGCCAGAAAAGACAACGACATGAACGGGTTGGGCGCGGTTCCTCCCAAGCGTTGAGTGGCTTCGATCAGGTCGAGGTTGAGCTGAGCTACTTTCTCCAGTTCCTGGTCGGACAGCAACCCGGCAATCGGTAAGGGCAGTGCGGCCAACACCTGACCATCGGCCACAACTACCCAGCCCCCCTCGAGTTTGGCCACTTCGCGTGCGGCCAGCAGCATATCGCTGTCGCTGCAGCCGGCGATGACCAGGTTGTGGCTATCGTGAGCCACCGTCGACGCGATGGCCCCCTTTTTGAGGCCAAAGCCCCGCACGAATCCGAGGCCGATGTTACCGGTGGCGCGATGGCGCTCAACCACTGCCAGCTTGAGCACGTCTTTTTCCAGATGTGGCTGGAGCTTGCCGTCTTTCACCGGCACCTGCTCCGTGGAGCGACCGGTCACGATTTGATGGGGGATCAATTCCACCACGTGAACATGCCCGTTGTCGTTGTGGATGTCGAAGCTGGACTCGCTCAAGGAGGGCAGGTGCACGGTCGGTTTGGGTGCAGCCACCTGGGACGGCTGGCCGTCCCAGGTCAGCTGTCCGTTCTCGGCCACCCAACGCCCGCCTTTCATGACCCGGTCGACCTTCACTTCGTGCAAATCACTGATAATGGCAAGATCCGCCATGTAGCCGGGAGCGATGGCTCCCTGGAAATGCAGTTGAAAGTAGCGGGCCGCGTGATAGCTGGCCATCATGTAAGCGCGCACGGGCGGACAACCGAGGCGGATCGCCTTGCGAATGCAGAAGTCGATGTGGCCCTCGCGCAACAAATCAATTGGCTCGCGATCGTCGGTGACGAAAAAGCAGCGGTGAGCGTTGACTTCATCCACCACCGGGAGGAGGGCCTCGATGTCACGAGTGACCGATCCTTCGCGCAACATGATGTGCAGACCCAGGCGCAGCTTCTCGCGGGCTTCAGCGGCGGTGGTGCACTCATGATCGGATTGCACGCCGGCCGCTACATAGGCACACAGGGCCTGTCCGCTCAGGCGCGGGGCGTGACCGTCGACCGGCTGATCGCCGGTCTGCAGCACCTTTTTCAAGCACTCCGGGTCGCCGTTGAGCAGGCCGGGGAAGTTCATCATCTCGGCCAGGCCCAGCAACTTGGGGTGTTGGAGGCCGGCCAGGTCGGCTGCCGTCAGAGTGGCCCCGGCGTTCTCCAGATGCGTGGCGGGCACACAGGAACTGCGCATGACCCACATGTCCAGAGGCAGCCCCTGGGCGCTGTCGAGCAAATACTGGATGCCGGCGGCGCCGAGCACGTTGGCGATCTCGTGGGGGTCGGTCACCACGCTGGTGGTCCCGCGCGGCACCACCGCCCGGGCAAACTGGCGCGGAGTCATCATGGAGGATTCCAGGTGCATGTGGCCGTCGATAAAGCCGGGCACCAGGGTGCGACCACCCAGGTCGATTTCTTCCACCCCTTCATAGGTGCCCACTCCGGCGATTCGGTCAGCGCATAGGGCCACGTCCTGCTCGAGAAACTCGCCGGTGAAAACGTTGAGCACGCGGCCGTTTTTTAGCACCAGAGGCGCTTTTTCCTGACCGCGGGCCACCGCCAGCAATCGTTGCGCGTCATCGTAAGAAGGGCGGTTGTTCATGGCGGGGGCTTTGCCTGCGGAGCCAGGATTTCCTTGGCGGGTGGGGTATGCCCAAAGCATGAAGACCCCCCCCTGGATCGTGTGGTGTTGGATCGCATTGGCTTTGCTGGCCGCGGGCTGCGGTCTGGATCCACGTCCACGGGCCCTGCGTCGCGGCCTGGACCAGACGCGCAGCGTGCTGGCCGACCCGAGGTTGCGTAGCCTGGCCGATAAGGCCCCCAAAGGAGCCTTGGAAGAACGTTTGGTGGAAGCGCTTTTCTCCGCTAACGCACGCTCCCTCTGGCCGCCGCGTCTGGTCTCCGAATACGATTTCAGCACCGCCGATCAGTCTCGCTTACCGGGACGCATCGCCTACCTGCCACAACCGGGACTGCCCTGGGCCGTAGTGGTCCAGGCCGACACCAAAAATCACCAAATTCGGCTTTTCGGCTACGGCAGGTCCCTGCGCCATCCCCTGATGCAAGACACAGTCCAGGTGCAGCCGTGAGCATGCCTCGCCTGCAAGGCCTGGAGCTCGAGGATTCCAGGTTCTGCCCCGCCTGGCTCCGGGACGAAGCCACCGAGATTCTGGTGCGCGGGCTCAACCTGGCCGGTTGGCCCAGGTCTATCGCCAGGGTCTGGTTGCCCTGGCTTCAGCAACTGAACTTCCCCAGGATTATCGACTGCTGTTCCGGGTCGTCCGGACCGATCGGGGGTATTTTGCAGGAGCACCCGCTGCAAGTGACCGTCACCGATCGCTACCCCAACCCAAAAGCCTGGAGCCAATTGCAGGCTCGCTTTCCTGGCTGGGTGGATTATGAGGAGGCGTCGGTGGACGCGCGCTGCCTGCCCCCCGATTTTCAGGGAGTCTGGAGTTTTTTTAATAGCTTCCATCACTTCGCGCCGTCCGATGCCCGCAAGGTGCTGCGCGAAGCCGTTTTGCGACGTCAACCGGTGGCTATCTTCGAGGCCCTGCAGCGCCGTTGGACGCGGTTACCGAGCGTTTTTTTGATGCCGATTCTTAGCCTGAGCAGTATTTTCTGGGCCCGGCCGTTTCGTTGGCGTCGTCTCCACCCGTTGGTTTCATTTCTTCTCGCCTTTGACGGCTGCATGTCGTGCTTTCGCGTTTACACCGAGGATGAGTTGCGCGCCATGACCCGAGAGGTCGATCCTGAGGCTACTTTTGATTGGCGCATCGGCTCACACCGGCTCGGTTGGACTCCCATGGACTGCCCCTACCTGCTCGGCTCTCCCAGGTTTGCGGAAGCTCCCGCCGAGGCATAATAGCTTTCCATTCTTCATCAAAGGAACCCTAACTGGATGAGCCTCGAGGTCTATATCGATGGAAAGTATTATCCGAAGGAGCAGGCACGCATCTCGGTCTATGACCACGGCCTGCTTTACGGGGACGGCGTTTTCGAGGGAATTCGCGCCTACAGCGGACGCGTTTTTCGGCTAGACGAACATCTCGAGCGTCTCTACGCCTCGGCTCGCTCGGTGGCCATCGAAATTCCCATGACTTTGCCGGAAATGCGCACCACTGTCTTGGACACTTTGCGCCGCAACGGATTGCGCGACTCCTACATCCGCCTGATGGTCACCCGCGGCGTGGGCGACCTGGGACTGGACCCTCGCAAGTGCAACCGGGCCTCGATCATCGTCATCACCGATACCATCAAGCTTTACCCGGCCGACGCCTATGAGCACGGCCTGCGCATCATCATCGCCTCGACTCGCAAGAATTCGCCGGACTGTTTGAGCCCGCGTATCAAGTCGATGAACTACCTCAACAACATCCTGGCCAAGATCGAAGCCATCGGAGCCGGCGTGGCCGAGAGCCTCATGCTGGACAAGAACGGCTTTTTGACCGAGTGCACCTCGGAAAACATCTTCATTGTGAAGAATCGCACCCTCTACACGCCCACCTCGGTGGTGGGCATTCTCGAAGGCATCACCCGCAGTGTGGTCATGGAATTGGCCCAGCGGGCCGGCATTGAAGTGCAGATGGCCTTCCTCACTCCTCACGATCTCTACACTGCCGACGAAAGTTTCGTGACCGGCACGGGCGCTGAAATTTTGCCGGTGGTGGAAGTTGGCCAGCGCAAAATCGGCGACGGCAAAGTGGGACCCATCACTCGCCAACTGCTGGGGGCCTTTCGCGAACTTACCCAACGCGAAGGCACCCTGATCTTCGAGCCCGATGCAGCCAGCGTTTAGTTGACACAGAAAAGGCCTGTGCTATAATCAGGCCTGGCTTCGGGGCGTAGCGCAGCCTGGTAGCGCGCTTCGTTCGGGACGAAGAGGCCGGAGGTTCGAATCCTCTCGCCCCGACCATTCGAGGACCTCGGTTTTACCGGGGTCCTCACGTTTTTTCTGGGATTTTTCCGCCCTTCCGCCTACCCTCAAATCATGATCTCCGGCTCCGCCTTGCGCTTACACGATCGATTTGCCCAGATAGCCGGTGCGCGCTGGACCACGTTGCAGGGCGTGGAGTTGCAACAGCGGCCGGCGGGTGTCTCGGGCGACGACGCCTACTGGGCGGACAAGCTGGACCTGGCCCGGGATCCGGCGCGCGGGCACAAGATCGATCCTGCTACCATCGAAGAAGCGGCCGTGGCCGTGCATGCCGACGTCAGCGGGGTGCTCCGTCAGGTGGAGCGGGAGAAATCCGGCCATTCTGAGTTTACCGATTGGCAGAGCCAGCGCTGGGACGTGAAAAGCCCCATTTCGCCGCCCCCCGATAAGGAGTTTTGGGTTTTTGACGTCAACCACGAAGCCGACGTCGTCCAGGACGAGGTGCAGGGCGATGAAAACGTGCTGCTCAATTTGACGCGCTGCACGCCCCAGGATGCGGCTGCGCTGCGTCAGGCTCTGCTGGAGCGATTGCCCGAGTGGGAGTCGCGCAAGGTCCTGGTCCTGGCCGCCACCGCTCCCGCACGGAAGCCGTAAAGCTCCATAAGCTCCGGGCCGGGGCCGGAGGCTCCGAATCGATCCAGGCCCAGCACCTCGTCCGCCCAGCGGTGCCAGCCCAGAGACGCCGCCGCCTCGACCGCCAGTCTTGGACCGCTGCCCAGCACCTCCCGCTGATACTCGGCCGTTTGCAGCTCAAACAGCTCCCAACAGGGCATGCTGACCACGCGCACGGGAAACTCCAACAGCTGAGCTGCGGCCAGGCAAAGATGCACCTCCGATCCGGTGGCCAGCAGGGTAACGCTGCCGGCCAGCGCCTCGAGCACCACATAGGCGCCCCGCTCGACTCGGGTCGGAACGGAAAGAAGCGGCAGGGTCTGTCGGCTCAGCACCAATCCGCAGGGGCCGTCGCGGCGTTGCAGGGCCAGTTCCCAGGCCTGCACCGTTTCCTGTGCATCGGCCGGGCGCAGCACCCAAAAGTTGGGCAAAGCCCGCAGACTGGCCAGTTGCTCCACCGGTTGATGAGTCGGGCCATCCTCCCCCAAGGCCAGACTGTCGTGGGTCCAGACGCAGATGACTCCCAGACCGGCCAGGGCTGCCAGCCGCAGCGAGGGCTTCATCTGATCCGAAAAGGCAAAATAGGTGGAGCAGAAGGGGATCAAGCCACCGTGTTGAGCCACTCCATTGCAGAAAGCGGCCATGGCGCCCTCGCGCACGCCAAAAGCGATCTTGCCGGCCTGGGTGTTGGTGGAGCCGGCCAGATCAGCCGAGCCCCCCACCAGTTGGGGAAGACCCAGGCCTTGCAAAACCTGACCTGAGGCCACACGAGTGGCGGTGGGGGAAAAAAATGTTGGTCCCGGTTGGGGCTGCGGTCGACTGTGAAACGTTCTCCACAAGTTGCGCTGGGGGGAAGCTTCCAGCCTTTCGTTCCAGGCCGTCGCCAGCCGGCGCCGGGTCAGCTTTCGGCGCACCTCCTCGAGCGCCGCGGGAACCTGATAGCAGGCCTCGGGGTCCAAGCCCAGCAATTGCTTGGTGGCTCGGATTTCCTCATGGGAAAAAGCCGGGCTGTGGGCCTCGCTGCGGCCCTGCATGGTGGGCGCCGGGTAGCCGATGATGGTGCGCACTCTCACCAGGCTGGGTCTGGGATCGCAGTGTGCGGCTCGGACCGCCTGTTCCAGGCCTGCCCAATCCTCACCCTCGGCGCTGAGCACCTGCCAGCCATAAGCCAGATAGCGTTCCAACACGTCTTCGGTAAACGACTGCGAACAGGGACCGTCGATGGTGACGCCGTTGTCGTCGTAAAAGACGATCAAGCGTCGCAATCCCAGGTGTCCGGCCAGGGAGGAGGCTTCCGCGCTAACTCCCTCCATGAGGTCGCCGTCGGAGCACATCACATAGGTGTAGTGGTCGACCAGATCCGTTCCGAATTCCTCGCTCAGGCGCTGCTCGGCCCAGGCCATGCCCACCGCTGCCGCCAACCCTTGACCCAAAGGACCGGTCGAGAAGTCCACTCCGGGCGTGACCCAACTCTCCGGATGGCCGGGAGTTTTGCTGCCGGGCCGGCGGAACTGGCGCAGATCCTCCAGGCTCAGGTCAAAACCGCAAAGGTGGAGCAGGCCGTAGAGCAGCACACAGGCGTGGCCGTTTGACATGATCAGACGGTCACGGTCGGGCCACTCAGGAACCAGCGGATCGTAACGTAAAATCTTGGAATAGAGCAGCCAGCCCAGCGGGGCCAGCGACATGGCGGTTCCGCTATGGCCACTGCCACTGTCCGCCTGACGCGGTAAATCCAGTGAAAGTCCTCGCAAACAGGCGATGGCCAGCCGGTCGGTTTCGGTCAAGTTTGCAGCTCTCCGCACCATTCCACCAGTCGCCGCAAAGACTCTAGCTGAGCCGGAGTGGCGGCTGCGAAGGTGGAGGAGGTAAGCAACTCGTCCAGGCGATCCTGCACTGCTTCCAGGCCGGAAATGGCCTGCTCGCTAAGCCGCCAGGCTTCTCCCTGAGCCTGCCAGGGACTGAAAAAGTTGCCGTTCCAAAACTCTTCCACCGAAGTGGTGCACGATCCCGGCGGCACGTCGCCTTCGAGCAGGGGATAGTGGTCAAAGAGCTTTGAGGCATGCAGCCAGTGGTTGCCCAGCTGCTGGTGGGTTTCTACGAATTTGCGCAGCACGCCGGGCTCGGTCGCCTCACCGGGAAGACGCAGCACCTGATAGCCGCGCTCCGCTCCCTCTAACCAGCGCTGCAACTCCTCGTGATGATTGCCTGCGAAGCGGGTCACCGAGAAGTTGCCCAGGTGCTGGAGGCGCTCGCTCCACAAGCGGGAGCTCATCAACACCGACAGCCCGGCGCAGCGCACGATGTGCCCACCCGGCACGGTCCCGTGCAGGGCCGCGAAGGCGCTGTCGTCCGCCAGGCACCAGTTGAACCCCAGCGGCTGGAGCACCCGGCTCAGTTCATGACCGTAACCGAGCTGAGGCGGAGCAAAACCGGCCGGGCGCCACTCCGGATGCAGCAGTTGTTGGAGCAGACGCGAATTGCGGCGCACCTGCCGGAAGGCTACGCTTTCAGGGACCAGTGGCAAAATGGCGTGATGCGAGGCCGTTCCGCACACTTCCACCTTGCCAAAGTCATACAGTTCGCGCAGTGCTTGCAGGCCGGCTTCCCAGCCTTGCTCCAGCCAGTGTTGCAATAGCCAGCTGTTGATGCTCAAGGTTACAGCGGACTGCGACCACTTCAGCAAGTCTTGCAACAGGGGCAGATGATGTTGCTGGTAGAGCTCTTGAAGCCGTTGCGGCGGCGTCGTGACGGCCACGGAAAAATCGACAACCAGAGCCAGATGAACCACGCCGGTCCCCTTTGCAGCAAGAGCTAAAGACCCTGCACTCGAAGTGCAGCGGGTGATTCTCGTTTTCCATAAGCCCTACGGTGTGCTCAGCCAGTATAAACCGGTGGCCGGCAAGCGCACGCTGCTGGAGTTTCCCGCTCTCAGCGGCGGCAAGGCGGTGGGCCGGTTGGACGAAGACAGTGAAGGCCTGCTGATGATTTCCGACCTGGCCTGGGTGCAGACTTTGCTGACCCGGCCCGGCCAGATCGAGAAATGTTACCGCGCACAGGTGGAGAGGATTCCCGACGCGGCCGCTCTGCAACGCTTACGCCAGGGGGTCCGTTGCGGGGATTTTGTGAGTGCGCCGGCCCGGGCCAACCTGCTTGCGGACCTGCAAATGGCCGAGCGCGAGCCGCCCATTCGTCATCGCCTGAATGTGCCCACCGTCTGGCTGGAGCTGCAGTTGCGCGAGGGCAAGAATCGCCAGGTCCGGCGCATGACCGCGGCGGTCGGCCATCCCACCTTGCGCCTGCTGCGAGTGGGCATTGGACCTGTTCAGCTGGCCGATCTGGCTCCCGGTGCATGTCGCGAGCTAACCCGCCCCGAAAGAGATTGGCTCAATCGGGTTGGTAAACAGAAGGGAGGCTTATGGCAAAAGTAGTCCCTTCTCCCGCCTGGCTGGTCACGGCCACGCTGCCTCCCATGAGTTCCACGAAACGCTTGACGATTGCCAGCCCCAGGCCGGTGCCGCCATATTTGCGCGTGGTCGACTCGTCGGCCTGGGCGAATTCGTCAAAGATTTTGGAGCATTGTTCCTCGCTCATACCGATGCCGGTGTCGATGACCCGGATCAACACCGTTTTCCCGGCCACCTCGGCCTGAAGCTCAATGGTGCCGTCCTTGGTGAATTTGGCCGCGTTGCTGATCAGATTGAGCAAGACTTGCTTGAGCTTGGTGCGGTCCTGGCTGATCTCGTCGCCCGCATGGTATTCGCAACGGTAGGTGTTGTTTTTCTCGCGCACCAACGGCACCACAACTTGGCCGACCTCTTGGAGGAGATCAAGGAGAACAAAATTTTCGGCGTCCACCGACATTTTGTCGGCTTCCATCTTGGACAGGTCCAGGATGCTGTTGATCAGGGCCAACAGTTCCTTCCCGGAGCGACGAATGACACCGAGGTCCTCCACCCATTGCTTCCCTGGGTGTTCTTGGGGGAGATTACCCGCCACCCACTCGTGGTCGCCCAACTCGGCGATGAGCATTTCGCTGTAACCGATGATGGCATTCAAGGGGGTGCGCAGTTCGTGGGTCATGTTGGCCAGAAAGCGGCTTTTGGCCCGGTAGGCGGCCAGCGCTTCGTCGCGAGTCGCCTCCAGGTCAAGCAAGGTGGTTTCTAGAGAAGCGGCCATACGGTCAAAGGTGTCACCCAGATCGCCTATCTCATCACCGCGGCGCAGGCGCACGCGCACGGAGCGCTCGCCTTCGGCCAGGGCATGGGCGGCACGAGTCAGGCGCCGCAGTGGCTTCAGCAGACGCTCCGCCACCAGAAATCCGATGGTGGCCACCAACAGAGACAAGCCCAGGCTCACGCTCAGGGCCGAGCGTTCGGCCATTCCTTTGGGCTCGCTGATGATTTCGCGATTGACTTGAACCAACACCATAAAGTTGGTGCCGGGCACCGGTTGCCAGGCGCCGGCCACGCTACGGCCGGCGTAATCTTGATAGCCCTCGATGGAGTGGCCGGGCTCCTGAAAGTTGTCTCCGCATGGAACGGTCTGCCGGAAGGTCGTGCGATCCACCTTGCGATTGCAAGACACCATCCAGCCCTCGTGAGTGACCAGGAAAACGTCGACCGGCACGTTGTTGGCTTCGGTGGGGAAGAGGTAGTTGGCGTCGCTGACGGCCACGCGGCAGGCCAGCACCCCTTGCGATTCCCCTTCGCCGCGTACGGCCGACATCAGCCACATGGTGGGAAAGCCGAGAGATAACTCGGTTGAATCCATGTGCTCGGCGGACGGCCGGGCGGCGGGATAGACACTGGTGTAGGCGGAACCGCCCTGTTCCATCAACTTGACGACCTTGTCGATCTGATGCCGCTCGACCGCCTGGGTGAAGCCGTCGCCGTTGTCGGTCAGCACCAGTTTGCCGTCGGCGCCGACCAGGCAGACTTCGGTAAACCAGCGAGAGCTCTCGTCGCACAGGTGGATGACGCCGTTGAGCCGGTAGAGAGACAGGAAATATTCGTCGGCGTCCTGCTTGCCCAGCTTGGAAAATCGGTTGATCTCGGCAAGTTGCTGGACCACGTCGGTAGAGCGGGCGATCGCCTCAGCTGTTGACTTTTGCTCGTTGAGCCAGAGTTCCACCTGGAAGGCTGAGGACTGAGCGACCGAGTCCAGCAGGTTCAAAGTGGAGGATTCGACTTGATTGCCGATGTTCACATAGGACTGGAAGCCCATGAACAGGGTAGGAAACAGACAGGAGAAAAGGACCAGCAAGATCAGCTTGGTGGAAAAGCGCAGCCTGCGGGTTTTCTTCAAGGCTTCACCCTGGGAAAGGGCTCGGGACGGATCGGCAGTTCAGAGCTCCACACCACCCTGGCCCGGCCAGCCTGAAAGCGAGCGATACGAATGGCTCGCCAGCAGTAAAGGTTTTTGGGATCGTAACGTATCAGGCCGCCCGGGGTATCCAGGATCAGGGCGCGGGTCGCCTTGCGCAGAGCCGCCGGCTCGGCTCGGCCGCAGCGCATGAGCGCCCTGGCAAAGGCTCGCACCTGGGAGTAAGCGGTTTCGCAAGCATCGTCCACCACCCGGTCGCTGCCATAGCGTTTCTGGAAAGCAGCGCAGAAGCGGGCGTTCTGGGGCGACCGCAAGGACATAAAGTAGCCGGCGCAACTGAAGTGACCGTCGGTCAAAGAGCCCAGGCTCAGGGCCTGCGATTCGCTGAGCGACATGGACATCACCGGGGCCTTGCCGGCCGCGTTCTGGTATTGCTGAAAAAAAGCCCGCTGGCTGCTGCCATTGATGGTGTTGAGCACGACGCTGCAGCCGCTTTTTTTGATCTCGCGGATGATTTCGGTAAAGTCGCTGGCACCCCGCCGCCGGTAGCGTTCGCCCACCACCTGGCCTCCGTGCCGGGCCAAATACTGTCTGCAAAGTTCGTTGGTAGCGCGGGGATACAGGTAGTCAGAGCCAACCAGGAAGACCTTGGGGGGGCCAGCGTTGCCCAGATAGCGCAGGGCCGGAAAGAGCTGTTGATTGGCGGTTAGTCCCGAATAGATGGCGGCCGGCGAATCCTCCATGCCCTCGAACTGAACCGGATAATAAAGTAACCCGCCACGAGGTTCGAGAACTTTCAGCACGGCTTTGCGTGAATCGCTGGTCCAGCAACCGAAAAAGACTCGCACCCCGTGGTGGTCCATCAAATCGGCCGCTTTGTCTGCGAACTCGGCGGGCGAGGAACCGCCATCGGCCACCACCGCCTCCAGACGGAGGCGTCGCTCGGATGCCAACACGATACCGCTTTGGTTGACTTCATCAATGGCCAAGAGAGTGGCTTCTTGGAGCGGTTTCTCGTTCTCGGCCATGGTCCCGGTGCTGGAGAATAGAACTCCGACCTTGACGATATGCCGCGGCGCATCCTGAGCTTTCGACCGGGGAGTCAGGCAAAGTGCGCCCAGCAAAACCACCAGGATAACTAAAACTCGGCTTGAGCGCATGAATCGCACTTCTCTTGCCGGGGCAACGCCCCTGGCAAGAACTCTGGACCGGGCGCAGAAAGGCGACCGCATGATTGATCCCAAGCTGTTACTGGTAGACGACAACAAGGAAAATCTGACCTGGCTGGCCCGCCGACTGCGACGCGATGGTTATCAGACGGTGCTGGCCGAAAGCGGCCCGATGGCTCTGGAGATCCTGGACATGGAAGCGATCTCCCTGGTGCTTCTGGACGTGCAGATGCCTGAAATGGATGGCTTCCAAGTGCTGGAGGCCATCCGCAAGACTCACACCGAGAATGAGCTTCCGGTTTTTATGGTGTCGGCTAACACCGACACCGCTTCCAAGGTTCAGGGTATGGAACGGGGGGCCAACGACTACATCCCCAAGCCGGTGGAGTATGAATTTTTGTTGGCCAAGCTGAAGTCGCTCTTCAAGGTGCGTGAGTCCGGCAACTTCAATGCCGCTGTCCCACCCGTCGCTCGGGCTGCCTCCACCCTGGAAATCGGCGATCGGATCCAGCACTACCGTCTGGTCAGTCTGCTCGGAGAAGGCGGCATGGGCAAAGTCTATCGGGCCACCGATGAGAAGTTATTGCGCGACGTGGCTTTGAAAGTCATGAGCGGCGAGATGAAACGGGAATCCCAGCTGCGCTTTTTGACCGAAGCCCGGGCTGTGGCCAGGGTGGCTCACCCCAATGTGGTGACCATCTATGAGATCGGCGACTCTCCGCTCTCGTTTCTGGCCATGGAGTTGGTGGAGGGTCAGGAACTGGACAAGTATACTGAGGGTAAGGCGTTGGCGCCGTCGGAGGCGGTGCGTCTCACCTTGCAAATCGCGGAGGCTCTCGCGGCCGTCCACGAACGCGGCATTCTTCACCGCGACCTGAAGCCTTCCAACATCATGGTAAGCGGCGACGGTCGGGTGCGCGTAATGGATTTCGGCCTGGCCAAAATCGCCGAACTCGACGAAAAGCTGACGCGCACTGGCGATGTCTGGGGCACTCCGCAGTTCATGTCGCCCGAGCACTTTGACCCTTGCCTGGGAGACGTCGACGCCCTCAGCGACCAGTTTGCCCTGGCAGCTCTTTTCTATCTGCTGCTGACGGGTTTTCCGCCCTTTCGCTCCACCGCCATGGCTGCTTTGATTTTTGAAATTATGTCGAAACGGCCGAAGGACCCGGTGGAACTCAATCCATTGGTGGCGCGGGCGGTGGCCGACGTCTGCTTGAAGGGTCTGAACAAGAAAAAAAGCGACCGCTATGCGAGCGTGGCCGAAATGGCCCGCGCCTTAAGGGGTCTCTAAGGCCTGGTCCTCGGGCCAATTGTCACAGCGCAGGCAGCCCTGGGGGTCCAAGCGGTAAACCCAGCCACTTTCGGGACATATCCAGCTACCGTCGGGCTGTTCCTTCAGGCGAAATCCGTGCCGGCTCATCCAACCCTTGCGTTTGGCCGGCACTCCCGCCATCAAGGCGTAGTCGGGGACGTCGCCTTTGACCACCGCGCCGGCCGCCACAAAGGAGTAGCGCCCCAGGGTGGCGCCGCAGACGATGGTGCTGTTGGCTCCCAAAGTCGCTCCGCGGCGCACCAGGGTGCGCTGGTATTGTCCGCGGCGTACGATTTGCGAGCGCGGATTGATGACATTGGTGAAGACGCAGCTGGGGCCGCAGAAGACGTCGTCTTCCAGCTCCACGCCCTCGTAGACAGAGACATTGTTCTGGATTTTGACGTTTTTGCCAATGCGCACTCCCGGCGCCACCACTACGTTCTGGCCCAAGATGCAGCCTTCGCCCAGTAGCGCGCCCGGCATGATGTGGCAAAAGTGCCAGATGGTCGTGCCGGCTCCAATTTGGGCGCCCTCATCCACAAAAGCAGAGGGGTGAATCTTAACGTTATCCATTCTGTTTCCAGTCTCCCGACTTGCCGCCGGTTTTTTCTAGAAGGCGAATGGGGCCGATGGTGATCCCCTTGTCCAGGCTTTTGAGCATGTCATAGAGGGTCAGGCAGGCTACCGAGACCGAGGTCAGTGCCTCCATTTCTACTCCGGTGCGCTCCGTGCAGCGCACTGTGGCCGTTACTTCGATCTTTTCCGGTGGGTGGGGCGTGATCTCCACGTTGACGCCAGATAGTCGCAAAGGATGGCACAGGGGAATCAGATCACTGGTCTTTTTGGCGGCACTGATACCGGCCACACGCGCAACGGCGGCGGCGTCCCCCTTGTCTAGCGAGCCCTCGCGAAAGCGTCGCAGAGTTTCCTCCGACATGCTTAACCAACCCTGGGCGGTGGCCTGTCGCACGGTTTCGCCCTTGCCGGAAACATCCACCATATGGGCTTCACCGCGCTCGTTCCAGTGTTTCAAGTAGGACTCTCCCAGAGTATCTGGCCCGTCTGGCTGAAGTCATAGTCGCTCAATTGCTGGGGCGCTTCGCTCTTGAAGCGGCTGGAACGAATGACCTGCACCAGTCCGGCCACTGGATAGCGGGCGAAAAAGCGCTTGGGGATGAGCAAATCCAGGCGCTCCTTGATGCAAGGGACGAAGTCCAATCGGAGCGTACGGGCGGCGGTCGAGATACCCGGTCCACAGTCGACGGCCTGGCTGGAGACGGCCGCGGCGACGGCCATGTGGGTCTTCACTTCGCGCGGGAAGCCGCCGATTTTCTCCGGGTCGAGGCCCAGCTTGCGCAAATGCCAGTCGAGCAAAACACGTGTGCCGCTGCCCTTTTGGCGGTTGATGAATTTCAGGTCGGAACGGCCCAGGTCTTGCAACCCCTCGATTTTCAGGGGGTTGCCCGGAGCTACGATCAGACCCAGGTCCCGGCTACAAAGGTTCATCAGCACCATCGGCTCGGGCAGGGCGCCGCCCTCTAGAAAGGGGACGTTGTACTGGCCCGTCTCCTCATCGAAGAGATGGATGGCGGCGGCGTGGCAGAGGCCAGCCTTGATGGCCTGCAGCCCTTTCATGCCGCCGGTCGCGGCCGTGTGCAGGGTTAATTCCGGGAAAGTGGAGCGCATCAAGCTGCGCAGCAGGTCAAAGCAAATGTCGTGCGTGCCCAGCACCAGCACGTTGTTGTGGAGTGAGCGCTGAGGGCTGAGCAGGCGTACAGAAACGTTAGTACGGGCCGGCAACTCTTCCACGTCGGCGTTGACGCGGAAGAGGCCCGAGGCGCGCACCAGGGACATCAGCGTGGAGGCGCCGCCGACCTCGGGGACGGCCACCAGTCGGTCATCCACCCAACCCATGCGCACGCGTACGAACTCTTCGCTGCCGGAGTAATTGCGTTTGAAAGGTACAGCCAGAGTGGCCTGGGCTCGCGGCAGATCTTCCTGGGAAAGCGAGGGTCCCAAAATTTGCTCGAGCACCGGCCGCGCGAAGGATTCAAAGCCGGCGAAGACGCCGACGGGATGGAAGGGCAAGCCGATCAGCGGCTTGCCGCCCAGCACGCCAAGGACCAGGCTTTGACAGGGATTCAGGGCCACGCCGTGGAGGATGCGTTCTCCCAGGTCACTGACCAGACGGGAGAGCAGTGCCGTTCCGTGACTCGGGCCGGCCACGGTTAAAATCAAGTCCGCCTTTTGGGCGGCTTCTTTGAGCGCCTGGCCGGCTTCCTCCAGGCGCTCGGGTGCGATGGTCAAAATCTCGGGGATGGCTCCCAGTTCCTGCACCAACCCACTGAGCGTCAGGCTGTTGGAGTCAATCATCTGGCCGACTTGCGGCTTGGTGCCGGCCGGAACCAGGTGATTGCCCAGCGACAGAATCGCCACCACCGGCTGCTGATAAACGTCGAGGGTCTCGACTCCCGCCGCCGCCAGAGCGCCGATGTCGACCGGTTGAATGCGGTGGTCCTTGGGAATGACCACCTCGTTTTGCTGCACGTCTTCGCCGGCCGGTCGTACGTTGCGCCAGGGATTGGAGGGTTTCACCAGGACCACGGTGCCGCGATTGGTGGCTTCCAGTTCCGCCAGCGGAACCACCGCGTCGTAGCCTTCCGGCACCGGACTGCCCATTTCCACAAAAGCATTTCCCGAAGTGATGGAAAGCTCGACGGGATGGTCGCGAGTGGCGGTGAACGTATCGGCCGAGCGCACCAGCAGGCCGTCGATGGCTGCCGAATAGTAGTGCGGGGAGTCGGAAGCGGCGGCCACCGAGCGGCTGGTGATGCGTTTGAGCGACTGGGCCAGGGGCACATTCTCGTGTTCCGGACGTCGCAGAGCCTTGTGAAACTCAAGTTCCGAGAGGAAACGGTCCAGCGCTTCCTCGGCTGGCCATTCTTGAAGGCCCAGTTCGTTAGAGTCCATCACACTCTCAGGCATCGAGAACCTCCTTGAGGATGCGCATGACCTCGGCGGCGTTGGCTCGCCCCTTGCTCTGCTTCATCACCTGTCCTACCAATTGATTGAGGGCTTTTTCCTTGCCCGCCTTATATTCTCCAACCGGGCCCGGGTTGGCGTCCACAGTTTGTTGGACCATTTGCTGGAGTTCATCGCCGCCGCTCATCTGGGCAAGACCCAGTTTTTCAATCCACTCGGCCGGTTGACCGCCCTCTTCAAAGAGCTTTTCCAGCACCTGACGAGCGCCCTGCCGATTGACTTTTGATTGAGCCAGTTGCTGGATGATTTGCACCAGTCCCGTCGGAGTGAGGCGGCTCTCGACCAGCGGAAGGTTGCGTTCCTGGCTGAGACGGGTCACTTCATTGGCAAGCCAGTTGCTCACTTCCTTGGCTTCGGCGCCCAGACTCAGGCACTGCTCGAAGAAGTCGGAGAGAGCTCGACTCTGCACCATCAAGCCGGCGTCGTACGGGCTCAGGCCGCCGTCCAGGTAGCGCTGGCTGCGTTGGCGCGGCAGTTCTGCCAGGCCCTTTTCGATCTCGGCCAGCCAATCCGGGGAGATTTCCAACGGGGGCAGGTCGGGTTCTGGAAAATAGCGATAGTCGTGGGCGTCCTCTTTGCTGCGCATGGAAATGGTGACTTTGCGAGCTTCATCCCAGCCGCGCGTCTCCTGAACGATTTTGCCGCCTTCCTTGACGACCTTGATCTGGCGCTGAATTTCAAAGTCGACCGCGTCGCGCACCGACTTGAAGCTGTTCATGTTCTTGATCTCCGCCTTGGTGCCCAACTCTTCCTGACCCACTGGTCGCACCGAGATGTTGGCATCGCAGCGCATGGAGCCCTCTTCCATACGGCAGTCGCTGATGCCCAACCAGACCAGGATCTCGCGCATCTTCTGCAGGTAGGCGCTGGCTTCGTCGGCGCTGCGGATTTCGGGCTCGGAGACGATTTCCATGAGCGGCACCCCGGCCCGGTTGTAGTCCACCAGACTCAACTCGGAGGAGGCCAGACGGTCGGGCACCAGCTCCCCGTTGGCGTTGCGCTTGAAGTGAATCGACTTGCCGGTGTCTTCTTCCAGGTGGATGCGAGTGATGTTGATGACCTTCTCCGCTTCGCCCAGGTCGGAGATGATCAGGCGGCCGTGGGCGGCCAGCGGCTGGTCATACTGGGAGGTTTGGAAGTCCTTGGGCATGTCCGGGTAGAAGTAGTTTTTGCGGTCGAACTTGGACAGGCTGGGAACCTGGCAGTCCAGCGCCTTGGCCGCCAGAAGGTGCAGTTCCACGGCTTTCTGGTTGACCACCGGCAGACTGCCGGGCAGTCCCAGGCAGATGGGGCACACCAGCGAGTTGGGGGGCGCCCCGAAGCGGTTGGCGCAACCGCAAAAGAGTTTGCTGTGGGTGGCCAACTCAACGTGGACTTCCAGACCAATGACGGCTTCGTACTGCACTGTTCTCACTCCCGGGCGATAGACTCGGGCCGAACTTCCTTCCCACCCAGGTCATCCCTCCTGGTGGCGGTTGTTTCCACTGCTGGCCTAAACGGCCGGCTCTTCGTCCTCGACAAAGGCGATGCTTTCGGGAAAGGTCCGGTCGGTGCGCACCAGGGTCCAGCCGTCGGCACGCCGGTTGAAGGTCCAGTATTCTTTGTAGAGTTCGATAGCGATGTGATCGGCGCTCTGGCCGACTTCTCCTGAACCCTCCTGAAAACAACCCTCGGGTCCCTGCACGTAGTCGCGCCGGCGCGTCTCGATTTCTACGGTCACAAAGTCCTTTTCGTAGCCGGGCCGGTTTTGCAAGTTGACCGGTTGCACGTCGACAATCTCGAGCGGGTCGAGCACCCAGCGGACCCCGATCTTTTGGCGGCGTTCCCACTCGCCTCGCCACTCCTGGATGGGGCCGAGGGCCACCTTAGCAGACAACGCGTCCCAGTCACCGGCCAGACGCAACTTCTGGATGCTTCGGTAGTCCTGGCGCAGTTCAAAGCGCAGGTGTCCGGGATTCCAGTGGTCCTCTTGCAGGCTCAGGCGCTGCAGAGCCTGGCGCGTTCGCTCGTGGCGGTTGATGCGTTTCTTGATGCGCTGGTCGGTTTTCTTACGATCGAAGGCCAGGTAGAGCCCGAACGGGACGGTCACAGCCGCAACGGTCAACAGGAGTGGCTCGATCATAAAGTTAGCATAACTCACCGTCGCCAGGATTGCCATTTTCTCGGTCTGGGTAGGATACCGCTATGGATACGATTGCATTACCACTACGGGGGATTATTGAAGAGAAAGTGGAGCTCGGCCAACGCCTGAGCGCCGCTGAAGGCCTGGCCTTATACCAGGAACCTGACCTGGAGTGGGTTGGCGCACTGGCCAACAAAGTGCGCGAGCGCCGCTACGGTATCCGCACCACCTACATCGTCAACATGCATCTGAACTATTCGAACTTGTGCACCCTCTCGTGCATGTTCTGCGCCTTTGCACGCAAACGCGGCCAGGAAGGCGGCTACGAGATGTCTATGGATGAAATGATCGAGCGCGTCTCGATCATGAAGGACGTCAAAGAGCCCGAAATCCACATTGTGGGCGGCCTGCACCCAGACTATCCCTATGAGTATTACCCCAAGCTACTCAGCACTCTGCGTGAGCATTATCCGCAGGCTCACCTCAAGGCTTTCACAGCGGTAGAGATCGATTATTTTGCCGAACTGGCCGGTAAGAGCGTCGACTGGGTGCTTTCCGACCTGCGCGAACATGGTCTGCAGTCTATGCCGGGCGGCGGAGCCGAGGTGTTGACCGACCGCATCCACCAGAAGCTTTACCGTGACAAGATGGGTCCGGAGCGCTGGCTTGAGATTCACGCCATCGCCCACAAGATGGGAATCCGCACCAGCGCAACCATGCTCTACGGACATATCGAAACCGATCAGGAACGGGTCGAGCACCTGGTGAAACTGCGCGATCTGCAAGATCAGCACGCCGGCTTTCTGGCCTTCATTCCGCTCCGCTTTCATCCAGATAACACCCCGCTCAAGAAGTTACCGCTGCGCACCGGCGATGAAGTCGTCCGCCAGACTGCATTGGGCCGTCTGATGCTGGATAATTTCGACCACATCAAGGCCTACTGGATCATGAGCGGCCTGGAGAACGCCCGCCGTTCCCAGTTCTTCGGGGCGGACGACTTTGACGGCACGGTGGTGGATGAGCGCATTACCCACATGGCCGGTTGCGACACGCCCGTGGGCCTGACCGAAGAATCCCTGCGCCAGATGATCCGCGAATCAGGCCGGGACCCCAAACGCCGCAATGGGCTCTACGAAGTCATAGAATAGACGCTACGCCAGGCTCTCAGAGCTTAGCAACATTTCAAGCAGCGCCCTTTGCCGATTGGAAAAGGGCCGCTGGCTACCCAAGCCGGAAGAGGCACGAGCGCTGGAAAGAACGCTAACATCCGAGGTCTGCCCGATTCGTCCCAGATCCTCTCGTGGGAGCGAACACATCGGTTGGCCGAACCGGTATCTTTGCCAATCCACACCTCCTGGGCTATCGCACTCAAGCTGTGCTCGACCGTGATGGTCTTGCGCTCGGCGAACGACTCCTGGCCGGACTAAGCCTACCAACCGGGGATAAAGAGGAAATTTTGATATTCCCCCAGGTCACCGTCCTAACGAATCGTGGCTGCTTTCGCCTGGATTTTCTCGTGTTGGCCAAGAAACAATGGGTTCCGGTCGAGGTTGACGGTCCGAACCATGTTTCTGAACGGGATGCCTATCGAGATCGAATGCTCGCTATAGAGCCAGTCAGGATCGCCAACTGGGAAGTCGTGAATCTCCAGTTCGTCCCGCGCCTTTTAGACCGACCGAGCATACGCCTGGGAAGGAGTGCCGCCTGACTCGCAGTCCAGACTGGCAAGCCGGCAGGGCGGGACGGAAACGCTCGAGCAATCCGAACTTAGCGCTTGAAGCTCCAGTCCAACCAGCTGACTTCCAGCCGCTCCCCTAGCGCGTAGTAGTGGACTGCTTTGCGCTCCAGCTCCAGCAGCGGCTCAAAGCCGGGCATCTCCTCCAAACTGACCGGCCATTGCCCGGTCTCGGCCCGTTGCAGCAGTATTCCCGTCAGCAGATGCATGAAGGCCTGCTGGCGGCGCACCTTTTCGAACCGTTCGTGGCACCCTGGAACGGATTTCAGGAAGGGGCTGCGCAAGCTTCCGTGGCGTCCGCATACCCAGTCCCAGTCCGCCGGAGCGTCCCCGGGAAGCGGCTGAAAGTCCTCGCCCGCCCGTACTCGCTCCAGTTGAGCGGTGAAGTCAATCTTGAACAACCGGGCCTCGCGAGACATCATCCCCGGCCAGGCAAACAATCCGCCGAGCCGGGGCAATTCTCGCGGGAAATCCAGAACCGACCCCTCGTAGGCCTGCACGTAATCTTCCGGCTTCCACTGGCTGCGCGCCAACTCCGCCTGCAGTTTCTTCAGGTGCGTCGGCTCCAGACCGGCCGGTTCGAGCGACGCCAGAGCCCGAGTGCGCACCTGAAGATTGGCGGAAAGCATGGCCAGGTTGTCCAGCCAGCTTCCTGGTAGACCGGCAAAGTGAATCAAGTCCAGGGCCGACGCACGGGAAGCCAGCAGGCTATCGATCTGGAACGGTCCTGTGACGATCAGGCATTCTCGATTCAGACCGGCGCCCACATCGCCAGAGGCCGCGGAGCCGCGCAAGACTGGACCGAGAACCGGGTCGTCGTAAGCGTTGCTCCCTTTGGGCCGCTCGCCCAAGCGACCGCGCTGCCGCTGTAAAACTTGTTGGAATTGAACCTCGTAGTGCGAAGGTGGGAGGCTGACCCAGTAGGCGTAACTGCCTACCAGGACGGCCAGCACCAAGAGCAGACGCTTCAGGGCACCACCAGGGCGTGGGCCGTATCGCTTTGCAGCTGATGAATTAGATGCTGGTGAGTCTGGTAAACGACCACGCGTAGATTGGGTTGGGGCCGTCGCAGGGCCGGAGGCAGCGCCTCCAGCGAAGGAGTGAGCAGCACGCTGGGCTTGTTCCAGGCCAGAGCGGCGCCTACTTCCACCCAGATGCCCGAGGGCCGGGACTTGCTGTCGTAGAGATAAAAGACGCAGTTTTCGGACTTTCGGAGGGCCGCCAGATCCAGAGCGAGAGCCTTGGCTGGACTGTCGAAATCGGCGGGTTTGGCTACGTTCAGCGCCTCGCAATAGGGCGCCTTGCGCCCTCCGGCGCGCACCATGGCCTCTTGAATGGCCTGCAGGTGCAACCTCGCCTCACCATACTCGAAGTTGTTGAGATTGGACATCAGGCTGCCGATAAAACTGTCGACCGGCCGGTCCAGGGTGGCGAGTGGCGCCGGAACGGTTTCAAAGGCTACGTTCCGGTCCGAAGGTCCGGGAATGAGGACTTGTCCCGGACGAACCTTGTCAGCCTGACGCAAGAAGTAGGGAAGCTGTTCCCGGCCCATCACCAGGTAGGCGGAAGGCTTATTTAGAGCCAAAGCGGCGCCGGCCACCAGCAAGCCGTCTTCTGCTTGAGGATGATCCAGTTGGAGGGCCAGCCATTGGCAGCGGGCGATCTGGTCCAGGGAAAAGCCTTCCTCGGCCTCCACTCCGTCCAGCCAGTAACGGTTGTAAACTCCGCCGCGGGCTTCTTCGACCACCTGTCCCAGGCTGAGCGGCTCGGCCCCGACGCACAGGGCCAGCAGCCACAGCAACAGGATTACCAGTTGCGCCGGGCGCCCAGATAGCATCTCGAGAAATATTCGTCGCGAAGGTCGCCGAAGGTGATGTAACCGGCGCCGGAAGAGGCATGCACAAACTGATTGCGGCCCATGTAGATGCCCACATGGGATGCGCCCGGGCAGTAGGTTTCGAAGAAGACCATATCCCCGGGTTGCTCCTGGCCTCGCGGCACTACCTGGCCGACCTCAAACTGTAAGTCGGCCGTGCGCGGAATCGGCATGCCACGGTCACAGTAGACCTTCTGGGTAAAGCCGGAGCAGTCCATGCCGCTGGGATCTTCGCCGCCCCAAACATACGGCACGCCCAGGTACTTGAAGGACTCCTTGATCAGCTTGACCACTTTCTGGCCGCGCGGAGAGAGAGCCACCAGTTTGTCGTCGTCGTCCTTCATTTCCTTTTTCTTGGCCACCCGTTTGGGGGCGGCGCTGGGCACGGCCAGGGTGCGGCCATCGGCGGTGATCATCACATTCTGATGGGAAGGTAGCGCCAGGGGCTCGCTGTCTTCGACCGCGCCGCGGCGAGTAACCACCACGTGCTCGAAAATGTAGTCGACTTCTTCCTCACTCAGACCGAAGCTGCCGGAGCGGGCCGGGCGGGGGGCCGGGGGGGCGGCTGCGGGGGGGGCGGGAGCGGCGGCGGTCACCGGAGCGGCCGAGGCCACCGCCTCCGTGTTGGGACGCAGGCGTCCGGAGCGGGCCGCCAGCGGGCGACGCGGCGCTTCCAGGCGCGGGGGAACGAAGATCACGGTGCCTTCCTGGGGAAACACGACATTCTCCAGGGCCGGGTTCAGCGAACGCAGAACATCGGGCCGTAGGCCCCGACTGTTGGCGATGGTTTCCACACTTTCGCCGCTGCGAACCTTATAAAACTCGTAGTCTTGCGTATCGGTGGGGGCGGCCGCGGCCCAGAGTTGGACACCAAACAGCGCCATGACGAGAACGCCAGCTTTCTTCATAGGCACCTCCATTTGAAATAATTTCACCGCGGCTACTTCCGATACCCCCGCTCTTACCCGCCTGAAGAGAAAATCTAACCAGGGGGAGCGGTCTTCATTAACGTTACCAGCGATTCATTGGTAGAACGCAGCAAGTCGGGAATCTTGCGGGCCAGGTCGCCGAAGTGCCTGGCCAATTCTTGGAAAAGCTCGGGCTGCTGATTGCTCAGGCGAAAAAGCGGTTGCAGCATCAGCCAGCGACTGACTTTTTCTTCCACTTCCGGAGTGGCTTCCAGGTGCTTTTCCAATTCGGTTACCAGGTAGCTGGCGCGAGTGCGGTTACCGCGCTGATTGGCTGCCAGGTTTTGAGCCAGCTGGGCGGCCTGTTTGGACACGCCTTCGGGCAGACATTGCATCAAGGCGAAGCCCAGCAACTGGTTGCGCAGCTCTTGCATCAGCAAAGCGTGGGCGTCGGGCCCCTGCACCCCCTGACGAACTTTTCCCTGGACTTCATAGGTTTCCAGGATGGTCAGATAGAGTTTCTTGCACTCCATCATGAAGAGGGTCGGATGGTTTTGGCACTCTTCTTTGAGAGCCGCCCGCATCTGCGATAGGGCCGCATCGGCCGGCGACTTGGGCGGCACCGGCTGTGGAATAGGCGAGGAACCGAAAAACATAGTCCTCCCTGTTCTCTTTTCGCGCTCCCGCTCCCCCTGGCTTTCCCTTGAAAGGGGGACCCGAGAGATGAGGGGGACGAGGAGACGGTTTTGCGCCAAGGCCGGTCCAGGCTTTCCTCGCTTTTTTTGGGGTAGGTTTGGCACTAGCCTCCGCCGCGCGCCGCGCCATCGATGACAATCAAACTTTAGGGCGCGCGGCTCCGTTGGTTCCCAACTCCTGTTCGGTCCGCTTCGCTCCCCTGAACAGGGTGTTTGGCACTAGCCTCCGCCGCGCGCCGCGCCATCGATGACAATCAAACTTTAGGGCGCGCGGCTCCGTTGGTTCCCAACTCCTGTTCGGTCCGCTTCGCTCCCCTGAACAGGCTGTTTGGCACTAGCCCCAGCAAATCCATAAAAATCAACCTGCGGTTTTCTTGGCCCTGGCTGTCAGTTGTCTCCAGGTCCCCATCCGTCCCCGGGGTCCCCTTTCCACGGCCAGGCTCCGCCCAACAAGGAAAACAAGCAAGCTGAGGTGTAGCCCGGTAGCATGGGAATGTTAGAACAAGTGCAAGCCGACCTGACGGCCGCTATGAAGAGTCAGGAAAAAATACGTCTGAGTTCACTGCGGATGCTCAAAAGCGCTCTCAAGAATGCGCAGATCGAAGCCGGCACGCTCGACGACAATGCCGCCATGGCCGTGATCATGAAGCTATGCAAGCAGCGCAAAGAGTCGATCGAAGTTTTCGAAAAAAATAACCGCCAGGAACTGGCCGATTTAGAAAAGGCCGAACTGGCGGTTTTGGAAGAGTACCTTCCTAAGGGGCTGTCGGATGAGGAACTGGGATCCATTGTCGATGAGGTCATTGCCCAGCTTGGCGCCGCCGACCCCAAGAAACAGGGACCGGTGGTTGGAGCGGTTATGAAGAAGCTTGCCGGAAAGCCCGTCGACGGGAAGAAGGTGAACGAACTGGTTCGCTCTCGCTTGAGCCCCGGGTAGGCAGTTCGTAAAGAGAAAGTAGCTGATCTTGTGAGAGCTGGCGCAGTAAACTTGTGAAGGTGCCCACCTTGGGCTTGCGGATGCGGTGCACGTAAGTCATGAGCTGGCTCCCTGGTTCTGATTTAGACTCATCGGTCGCAAGGAGCGCGGCGGTAACACTTTGCGACGGTTGGCTCCAATGGGTGCGCGGATGGCGTCCATCTGGCTCTTGTTGCGACGGACCTCCTCGAAGGCTTGTTGAGCCTGCTCCTGGGCCGTCTTCATGGCCTGGTAGTGCTGCACAATCACTTGTCGGGCCTGCTGTTTGACGCGCTCGAGCTCCTGAGAGCCGGCCTGGTTGGCCTGCTGTAAGGCCACCAGTTGCTCATCGCGCTCAGCCAGCAAGGTGCGCAGTTCCTGCAATTCCAGAGTCTGGCGCTGCGCCAGACTGGTCACCGCCTGACGCTGGCTTTCCCAGTGCTGCTGTTCTGCTTCCAGTGTTTCGACGCGAAGCTTCAGGTCTTGAAGCTCCTGTAGCTGCTTTTCGGCTTCCGTCAACTGGACCTCGAGCTGGCGTTTTCTGGAGCCGGACTCGTTGGCTTCGCAGCTTGCCGTCTCGCAGTCGCTCTGGAGGGTTCGCATTTGACGCTGAAGGCTGATGTTCTCGAGGCGAAGTCTTTTCATCGCGGAAAGGAGTCTGGAGTCGAGAGGCTGCTGGGGATTGGCGGTACTCATTGACCCTCCTACTAGGTGGTGACTGGGTTCTCTGTAGTCACAGTTTAGTAGATAGCTACTAGTAACCCATGTGATCTAGATCACATGTTACAAAATTATTTTTCTTGAATGGCCGGAATGTCGGCTACGGTCTCTTCGAACGAGCTCTCAAGCTCGGCAACACGGGCTTGCGCCTCTCGCAAAAGCTCGTGTGCCTTGGGTAGCTGGCTAAAGAGCTGGTCCTGAAGGCTGGCCACCTGATGCTGAGAGTCTTCCAGCGAGACGCGAGTCTCGTCCAGCTCCCACTCCAGCTCGTCCACCCGCTCCTTGAGCTTGCCCACCGTCGCCTGCAACTCGGCGCGGGCGGACTCGGCGTTGTTGTAACTGGCCTCCCAGGCGCGGCACTGGCTGGCCAGCATCAGCCTCTGTTCCTGGAACTGCTTGAGCATGCTGTTGCGATGCTGCAGGGCCTGGCCCGCTTCGTTCAGCTTGCTCTGAGCCTTACGCAGTTTGTCCAGATACTGGGCCACCTGACTACGCAGGCTTTCGATGATCTCTTCGCGCTCTTCGACTTCGCCTTCCAACCAGTTGAGCTGGTCTTCGTTGGTTTCCAGCGCGAATTCGTGATCGGCCAGGTCGCTCTGGGCTTCGCGCAAGCTGTTTTTCAGCTCCTTGATTTCCCGGCGGAAGATCTGGGACTGTGCGTCAAAGCTCGTTTCCAGCTCCAGCCGGTGCTGGGTTTCGCGCTCCCAAAGCTTATGGCGGCGCTTTAACTCCTCGGCCAGACCTTCCAATTTTTCTTTGCTGGCCTGGTGCAGCGTCTTGAGCTGGGCGTGCAGTTTTTGGGCGATTTCCGAGTTGTTGGGTTGCATCTCGCCGGACAGCCGTAGAAAAAGCTCGTCCCGCTCTCCCTGCAGAGCCACCAGAGTGGCTTGGAGTTCCGCCAGTTGCGCGTGGGTCTGGCGCTGTTGGTCCAGCATGTCCTGTTCCAGCTGCTGCTGCCGTTCCGAGGCCTGAGAGAGGAGCCGCACCAGTTCCAGGTTACGCTCTTCACCCGCCTGGCGAGCGACTTCGGCGGCCTGGAGCATGGCCTGAGTCTCATCGAGACGCTTCAGGTCGGGTTGTTGCTGAAGCAACTGAGCCAGCCGACGCCTTTCGGCCTGGGTGTTGTCCAACTCTAGCTGAACCTTGGCCAGCTTGCTTTTCAGCTCTTCTACCTCTTGACTCACGGGCCGAATGTCTGCGCGATAACAGCGAAGGATCCTCCTCCCCCTCTCACCCCCTGGAACGGTGGATCACATGGAAGGTACGCGGGCGTCGCCTTCGATCCAGACGGCCCCGTCCGGGCCGATCTCCTTTTTCCAGATCGGCACACGTGCTTTCAGTGCGTCAATCAGCCATTGGCCTTCTTGGTAGGCGGCCTGGCGATGGGGAGTGGCCACTGCCACCGCCACACTGGCTTCTCCCGCGGCCACGATCCCGAGGCGATGCCAGACCGCCACGGCCGAAGGCTCACCCAGGCGGCCCAACGACTCCTCGGCCAGGCCTTTCAGCTCCGCTAAAGCCATCGACTCGTAGGCGCTGTAGTCAATCTTCTCCACCACTTCACCCTGGAAAGAGTCGCGCACGCAGCCCAGAAAGAGCAGGACCGCTCCGCAGTCGGGGCGACGCACCGCCTCCAGCACCTCCTCGCTAACGATCGGCTCGTGGTCGAGCCGCACCCAGGCGCCGCGGCCGCCACTGACCGGGGGAATCAAGGCGATCTCCTGTGCCCCTGCGAGGAGTGCCGCTTCCGAGCTCGCCATTTTTTGGTCGACGGCCACCCGATAGCGCCCACGCATGGCCTTCATAGCAGGAACCTGCGTCTCCAACTCATTCAGCAAACGACCTACGGTCCAGCCCGGTTCGATTTCGAGGGCTTGCTCTCGGCAGCCCATGGTTTCCGCCAGGCTGGCGAAAAAAAGCAGCCGAGCCATTTCAGGCCAGGGCGGCGGCGGCCGCGCCCACCAGATTGATGTCCTCGCCATGAATGATGGCGAATTTGCGCTCGATTAGTTTTTTCAAGGTGGCCTCGACTCTGTCCCGGTAACCGGTGGCCTTCCAAAAGAGACCGCCCTCGGCCTGAACCGCCAGGTTGCCTTCGCTCAGATGGTCGGCGACAGCCGCCAGTCCAGCCGCAACCATGTCGGCCGAGCGGTCGAGCAACCAGCGCGCCGCCACCGAGGCGGGCTCTTGACCGGGCTTATCGGCCCACTCCACGACTTCTTTGGAACTGGCGCCTTCGGGCAGGCGCAGGTGGGGGCACAGGCACTGTAACAACTGGGGCAGATAAAACCCGGACACGGCCTTTTCGTAGCGCTGCTTGCCGGGATTGTCGCTGATCGAGTCGACGGTGTCATCGACCGCATTCAGATGGGGCGGGTGAAAATTGCCCGACTCCAGGTTTACAGCCAGAGGCCCCTCCCAAGATTCCGCCAATTTGCCAACCTTGGAAGCCGGCAGGAAGGTGGCCATGTTGTTGCCGGTGCCCACGATCAAGCCGATGTGTTGAGCATACTCGGCTCCAGCGAAGATGGCTCCGCCCAACAGAGCCGCCACCGTATCATTCAGCACTTTGACCACTCCGGGGCGCCCGTAGGCGGCGCGCAAGCTCTGACCCACCAGTTCGCCCACCACCCCAGTCACCCGGATTCCCTTGGTCCAGTGCAATAGTTTCGCATCCCCGCTGGCCTCTACCTTGGCCGGATACGAGAAGCAGTAGCCTAACGGCAGGTCGGCGGGTGCGCCCAGCTGACGCAATAAATCGGACTGGTAGCCAAAAAACTCGGGTGAGTGGACGGGGCGGGTGCGCCCGTCGGGCAAAACTCCACTGAGCGGGCCCTCGACC
>JALHOV010000011.1:0-1358 GCA_022842865.1 Vulcanimicrobiota bacterium
GTGGGGTCAGTCAGCTGGATGCGATTGATGCGCGCCAGCAGTCCCGGCGGGGTGGCGGCGGCTAAATTGGAGTTGCTGAAATTACCAACCTGGTTGTTGGAGCCTTCTGAGCCGCAGCCGCAGAGCAGGCCGCCGGCCAGCAGGCCTATCGTAGCGTAACGTATACTAGTCATTAATGAACCTCCATTTGCCTTTGGACCGAGCCAATCATTCTGAAGGTTCCCTTTTGACCCTGCAAAGTTTTTCGCCGAGTGCAGCGCCCCAAATAAAAAAGACCGGCCCGAATTGGGCCGGTCGTAGTGGACTGGTGGTTAGCCGCGCAGTGAACCCAGGTGGCTAAAGCTGGCCTGGCGGACCGCCATTTTGTCAATCAGGCGGTCGACCGGGCCGGCAATGGTGGGAGACACGCTGGAGCGTGCCTCTCCCCAGACGGCTTTCAGCGCCGTAGTCAGCGCCGATTTGATCTCCTGGTCGAACATCCCGCCCAGGGCGCTGCCGGACACGATGGAAAGCAACCCCGTTCCCAGACCGGAGCTTTCCTGTTTGCTCCTTTCGTGGCGAGACGGGGCGGTTAGCATGTGGCCGGCCACCATGCCGATACCAACGGCACCGAAGAAGGCCGTCCAGGGACTCTGTTGGATCCGATGGCTGAGGGAGAGCTTTTCGCGCACTTCTTCCATCTTGTCCTGGACAGCGCTCTTGGCGTCTTCCATCTTCTCACCCAGGGCTCCCAGTTTATCTCCCAGGGCATCGCGGGTCTGGTCAATTTGGCCGCGAATTTCTTCGGGGCTCTGGTTCTTTAGATCGTTTGAGCTATCCATTTGGCGTTCTCCTTCAAGCTGTTCATCGTTTCTCGGGGAGTCAGGTCCAGCTCCCGTGCTTCGCGGCGCGAGTTTGCAAGCAAGGCCACGGCGGCCACTCCCAGTCCCATCCCCACTGCCAGTAGTGAGCCCCACAGTGGAATTTCCGGGAAAGACCAACTGATGTAGTTGGCCAGGGCCAGGCACAGCAGCAGCCCCGCCATGGTCGCCACCACCGCGCCGACGGCAAAGCCTGCCACAACCTGGGTGGCGGCCTTCAAATCTTGGCGAACCTCGCTGCGAGCCAGGGCTACCTCTTGACGGACCAGCGTTTGGGTGTCGGCAACGATGCCGCGCAAGAGCGGGGTGACCTCTTCTTTGAGCTGACTAAGCACGACGTCCCCGTCGAGTCAGCATGGCGCCCAGCAGCCCACCGAGGACGGCACCGACGGCCAGGGATTGAAGCGGATGCTTCTTGATGATCTCGCCGGCATCGCGAACCATGTCCTGGGTATGGATCTCGGCCATCTTCTCGCTGGCTTTGTGAGCAAGTTTTTC
>JALHOV010000011.1:1368-33058 GCA_022842865.1 Vulcanimicrobiota bacterium
CCGCTCCTTGACGTCTTGCGCAATCTCCTGGGCCTTCTGGCTGACCTGGCCGGCCTTATCCTTGGCTGCGGCGCTGAAGTCGTGGAGCTTCTGCTCCTGCTCGGGTGTAAGTTGCATTTGCATTGTATCTTCCTCCAAATCGGTTAAGCTCAGCCTAACAGTGGCGCTCCAGCGGTGGCAGGGCGGCATGTCATCCCCCTCATAGTACGCAGGGGGGTCTCAGGGGGAGACGGCAGTCCCCCCTGAATCCTCAGGTTACGCAGGGGGGTCTCAGGGGGAGACGGCAGTCCCCCCTGAATCCAGGTCCCCCAGGCGAGGCTGCGAATCTCGGGACCATGGAACGCCTACCGCTGCCGCCGGGCTACCGCGCCCAAGAAGTCTGGGACTTTCACGCCCGCGACGCCCAGCAATTGTGCGAAAGCGTGGCACCCGGCCAGCTCACCAAGCGGCTGGTGTGGCAGGGTCAGCCGCTCGAGATCCATATCAAACTCCGGCCGGGCGGGGCCGAGGCGCGCGGGCCTACCCAGGCGGTGCGACGTCTGCTCGGGCTGGTTCTGGATCCAGGTCCGTTCGAGCAAGCCTTTTTTCAAGACCCGCACCTGGGTCCCCTCATTCGCCAGCGTCCGGGGCTGCGTCTGGCCCAGACGGCCACGCCCTTTGAAGCCATCACCTGGGCGGTCATGGGTCAGCAGGTCAACCTCACCTTTGCCCTGCAGCTGCGGCGCACGTTCATCGAGCTGGCCGACGTGCGTCAGGGCGGGCAGCTGTTCTATCCAGACGCGGCCGCTGCGGCCGCCATCGGCGAGAAGGATCTGACCGAGCGAAAGTTTTCCAGAGCCAAAGCGCGCACACTGCTGCACCTGGCCAGAATGGTGCACAGCGGCGAATTGGACCTGGACCGGGTCGACCCGCAAAAGTTGCTAGCAATCAAGGGCATTGGCCCCTGGACCGTGCAATATACGCTCTTGCGCGGTTATGGCGATGGAGACTGCTCGCTGCATGGTGACGCCGCCGTCAAGAAAGCTCTGAAACAGGTGTTTGCCATCCCGCTGGACGCGAAAGCAGCCGAGCAGCTTTTGGCCCGATATCAGCCCTACCGGTCGCTGGCGGCGGCCCACTGCTGGGCCAGTTTGAGCAAGCAGGGCTGATGGTCCGAACGTGCAAGGCCGGAGAATCTTTCAAGGAGTTTTGCGTGCGTGGACAACATGACGGGGCTATTGGATGCTGAGGTATTCCTAGAACGGCTGGATGAGGAGCTGAAGCGAGCGGTGCGTTTTCAGCGCCCGCTGGCGCTGCTGGTGGCCACCTGGTCGCATCAGGGTCCCCAGGCTTTCGATCAGCGAACGGTCAAAAGCTATGGTCCCGTCCGCAAGCTTTCGGTGATCATCAAGAAAGGTCTGCGCGACGTGGACGCGGCCGGTCGCCTGAACGGCGAGATCCTGGCGGCGGTGCTGCCTGAGACCGATCTGGCGGGAGCGCGCATTGTCGCCGAGCGCATCTGTCGCGAAGCCGAGGGCTATGAGTTCCCTGGCGAAACGCTGGACGATTTGATCCAACTGACGGTGAACGTGGCCATCGTGGCCCATCCCGAACACGGGCTCGACGTTCAGGTGCTCCTCCATGAGGCGCGCGTGGCTCTTGAGCGAGCCCAGCACGACGGCTATGGTCTGGTCTACGAAGGCGAGCGGCCGATTATTTCATGACTCCGCTGGCCACGCAGTTTGTGGCTTCTTTCCGGCGCGCGATTGAGGCGGAAAAAGCCGCCTTGCGCCAGGATTCCAGCGCCTATGAAGTGGCCCTGGAAGGGGGGCGTCCGCTCTCAGAGATGACTCAGGGCGAGTTCACCTTTTACGCTTTTCAGTTGCCGCGGCCCAGCGAACGGGTCACCCCGGGGGTGTCCTGCTCCTTGCGCGAACCCAGTGGACTCGAGGTTGCCGTTACCGTAGCCCAGCTCAGCGGCAACGAGCTGGTGCTACGCAGCGAAGTTCGCCTGCACATCCGCGAAGGCGCCTATCGCCTGCTTTTCGTTCCCTGGTTTCTCTACGACGAAATGCATCAGGCCCTGGAGCACGTGCCTTTTCCCGAAATGGCACTGCGCGCCTTCGGTAAGCAACCGGTGGAGCGGCAACCGCTGCCCGCGCCAGAGTTCGAGTTTCAGCTCAACTCGACCCAACAAGCAGCCGTCCGCCTGGCTCTGGAAAGTCAGCTCTCCGTCATCTGGGGTCCGCCAGGCACGGGAAAAACCACTACTTTGGCCCAGTTGATCGCTTTGCTGGTAGGGCAGCAGCGCAGGGTCCTCATCACCTCCACCACCCACGCCGCCCTGGATCAGGTGCTGGCGCGCCTGCGCGACACGCGAGGCTTGCAGGAGCTTTTTGACCGGCATCAGGTTCTGCAGCTGGGTAGCAGCGGTCACGACTGCTGTTTAGACGAGGTGGTGCAGGCCACCCAAAGTGGAGCCCATACCATGCTGGGACGCAGCCGGCCACGCCTGGAGGGGCTGCTGCGCATGCACGCCGAGCTACTCCCCCTGCTGCAGAAGGCGCAGGTAGCGGCGGCTCAAGCCCACCAGTTAGATCTTTTCGCCGAGGCTCCCGGTGTGCTGGAAGTCCGAGAACTGACACCGCTCCTGGGCCCGGAGAGAGCGGCTCGCTGGTCGTCCTTGGAGGCCCAGGCCCAGTGCAATCTACTCCAGCGGCTGTGCGGTCGTCTGGAAGCCCTGAAAATGGGTTGGCGGCTGCGTGCACGCTCGGCCCGCACCACTCTGGCCAGCGGCCAGCAGCAGGCGGTAGAGGACAGTCGCATTCTGCTGACCACCCTGGCCAACAGCTACGTCAGCCCGCTGCTGAAAGAGCAGCACTTCGACTCGGTGGTGGTGGAGGAGGCCGGCATGGCGCTGCTGCCGGCCATCTACCTGGCCGCCGGTCGGGCTCGCCACCAGGTGGTCCTGGTGGGAGATCCCCAGCAGCTACCGGCGATTTTGGCCAGCCGCGATGGTTATGCTCAGCAGGCCATGGGGCGTAATATTTTCGCGGTGCTGGGCGAGCGCCCGGAACGCGTGATGCTGGACGTTCAGTATCGGATGCATCCGGTCATTGGAGAACTGGTCAGCCGGCTGTTTTACCAGGGCGGGCTGCGTCATCAACCTCCTGCCCAGGCCGAGGCCATTGCGGCCGAAGCTCCCTTTCCGGGGGAGGCGCTGGTGGTGGTCGACCTGGCCGGTCAGGCGCGCACCGATCCGGGGGATTACAGCCGCTACAATCCGGAAAGCGCCCACAGGGCGGTGGCGCTGGCCCGTGAGTCTGCCGCCCAGGGGAGGAGCGTGGCCGTGATCGCGCCCTACCGCAAACAGGTCCAGCGCATCCAGCAGCTTTTGCAGGATGACCCGCTGGTCGACTGCGCTACCGTCCATCGATTTCAGGGCCACGAGCGCGATGTGGTGATTCTCGACATTACCGACGCGCCCCCGCTGGATCCCGGAGTGCTGTTGGCCGGTCGGGGAGCTAACTCCAGTTCCGCCAACCTGCTTAACGTCAGTCTGTCGCGCGCTCGCGGCAAGTTGATTCTCATTGCCCCGGTCGATTACGTGCGCCGCCGTGCCGCCGGAACCGTGCTGGCCCAGGTGCTGGAATGGGCTCTACAGCACGGGACTTGCCGGGCATAAAAAAAGACCCGTCTTCAGGCGGGTCTTTGTTCCATGGAAAAGACTACTTGACGTTGATAATCTGGGCGGTCTTTTCTACTTTGCTGTTGGGAGTGGTGACCACCAGATTGCACTCGTAGCCGTTGTTGGCCTTGGCGGTGACCAGTTCGTCGGAGGACTCCAGTTCTTGCGTCCAGCCCGCGCCGGAGGGAATGATTTCCACGTCCCAAGATTGGACCTCGGCCCACTTGGCGGAGCTGTTGGGGCGCGAATAAAGGTGGATCAGGATGGGACCTTGCTGGGGGACGTCCGAGACGTTGTGCATCGTAATCTGATAGCGCAAGGTGTCCTTTTCCTTGTAGGCCTTGAAACTATCGATGGCGACGTCGGCGCTGGCCGGCAGCAGGATGCTCAGGGACAGGCCCAGAGCCAGGAGAGTCTTTTTCAGCATGTGTGCTCCAACTTCCAAAAAGTCAAAGCGGGTTCTTGAACAGGGGCTGCGGGTCCTTTATGGGTAGTTAGCTCTTGACCTTGGTGCGGCATTTGATGCCGCCATTGAAGTGCAGAGTTTCCGCGGTCCAGGAGCGGTCCAGGAAATGGACGCGGTCGTAACCGGCCGGGATTTCCTCCAGCAGAGTCCGGGCAAAGGCCTTCTCGGCGCGCTCTTCGCCACCCAGGGAAACGGCAAAGGTTTCGCCGCGGTCGTTCTGGCCCTGGCGGATGTTCAGGAAATTCATCTGGATGTTGGCCACCGATTTGGGATAGACCCCGGGCACGCGAAAGACTTCCAGGCCCGCCGCCTTCAACTGCTTTTCGACGATGTCTTCAAAAACTGCCGTCTTGTTGGCCTTTTTTTCGGCTTCGGCGAGATCGGAAGGCTGCTGATCCCGGTTAAACCAGGTGTGCTTATAGTGTTCGCTGATCCACTGCCTTTGGAGGGCCAGCACCTGGCGGGAATCGTTGAGCAGCACTTGACCGGGACCGGCCAGAGTCATGGCCATGTCCAGGTGGAAATCTCCGGGTTGTTCCAGAGGAATGATGTGTTCGGGCTGGAGACCGTAATCGGCGGCCACTTGCTTGACGGCCTCGTCTTCGCCCGGTTGCCCGGGTAGGAGTCGGCTGGTGATGGCCAGGCTATCGCGGCCTACCAGGGCGTAAGGCGTCCCGTCTGGTCGGTGGCCGTTGAGGATATTTCCACCCTCGATGTAGCTGGTGGCCAGCTTGATGTCCTGCGTTCCCGTGCTGAGAGCGGCATTGACCAGTTCTTCCTGGGCGTGGCGCCCATTCATGAAGCCCTGGATGGCATAATTGCAGCCGGGATGCTTCTCACCCTGGTCCTGCATGGCGTGGTAGCGCTTGGCCCGCGCGGCGATAACCCAGGAGTCGATCTCGGTGTCCTTGGGCAGGATCGCGGGCACGATCACTCCGCCGTCGCTGGTAAATTCGCCGTGATCTTCGGTCCAACTGTCATGCCCGCCCGCGTTGGAAATCCAGGTCGTGTTGGCGCCGGCCTGCTTATCGAGCTTCTTTTCGGCTTTGCGCAAATCCTGAGGCTGGGCGTCGGCCACCACGTGGAAATCCTCTACCTGGCCCACCAGTGCCATTTGTTCGATGAAGGCGAGGCTGGCTTTGTCCTTGGGGTCGTGGGCCATGAACATCAGGCTGGGATTGACACCGGTGTCTTTGGCCAGCACCGGTGCGGGCGGCTTGTCATTTTTACGGGCGATTTGCTCCTGTAACTGACCCGAGCTGATGGTGACCGTGTCGGGCCCGCTCTGCGGCCGCCTGGGCAGATCCTGGAAGGCGACTTGTTCGATGCCCGCCGGGGATTTCCGATAGGTGGTGATTTTATCGGCGGGGGAGGAGAAAGGCCAGATGCGCATACACCGAGCTTAGCTGGCGGGGCTGAAAAAAACTTAATCGAGCAGGTGGCGAGCCTGTTGGATGCGCTCCGAGAGACGATGCTCTTGGGCTACGGCCAGGAGAAACCAGTCCACCGGTTCGCGCCGCTTGCCAACGGTGCAACTGTCGATCAGGAAAAAAAGCAAGAACAGCTCAACCTCTTGAACGGCCTGCAAGATTTTGCGCAAACGCGGCCGCATCGCCTCGCTCCGGCGGTAATACTGAAAGAGAATGTAGCCGTCGTCGTGGAATTGGGTGATATTGAGCAGGGCCGGGTCGGCGCACCACGGCTCCAGGAGTCTGCGGGCCATGAGCGCGTGGTTATGGGGATCGTCGCTGTCTACCCCCACCCAGGCGTCGGGTTTACAGATATCGTGAACGTGAATCAGCAGTAGGAGCCTTTCGGCTTCCCCAGGCAGCAGCAGCGGCTGAATCTTGTCCAGATTGGCTTCCAGGTCGGCGATGTGGTTGGCCAGCGAGCCCTCGGGATGGCCGCGCCGGGGCAGACCCCAGCCAAGATTCTCTCGATAGAGCGGCAGCTCTTTGAGTTTTTCCAGGACCTTCAGCACGAAATTTCGGTCCAGGGGCGCGGCCTTTGCACCGTCAGATAGTTGGTGAGGGCGCGGTGGACGTCCATGGCGGTAATTTTGTCTCGCAGCCACTCGAGCATACGGCAACCGGCGGCAACCCGGTCCAGATCGAAGCACCAGTATTGGTTCATGAGAGGGTTGAGGTAGGCTTCGCCTGCGAATTCGCCCGTCAGGCCTTGCACGAGAAGGTGGGCGGGGTGACTGGGAGCCAGCGTTTGGGCTGCTTCCAGCAGCAAGTCGAACTCGGGCCGGCCTGGCAGCAAGGAAAAACTGCCCCAGAATCCGCCGGTCCTGGTGAGTTCGGCGATCGCCTCCAGAGTGTAGGCATGGCACAGGCCTTTCCCCAGATCGAAACCCAGACCCAGATTGACCAGCATCTTCACGGGCAATTCCAGCTGGTGGGCGGCGGCCAGACTGACCAGATCATCGGCCGCCGTGCCCAGGCTGGGCTCGTCACCGCGCAAAAGCGTTTCTATCCCGGCTTCCACCAGAACCAACCCGTCCACGCTAAGGTGGTGGATCAGGTCGCGATATACCTCCAGGCGCGGCAGGGTGCCTTCGGGAGCAAAGGCAAAAAGGGGCAGCTGGACCAGCCCGGCCAGGCGATTCTCGAAGGCTCTACCTTCGGGGGGAACTTCGCGATAGCCAACGCCTTGTTTGCGGCCGCTCAGGGGAGCGGCTAGACAAATCTCTTTGCCCTGTTCCCTAAGCGTGTGGGCCAGCGGAAGCGCCGCCAGCAGGTCGGTGCGTCCGCCGCTGGCCACCAGCAGCACTCGCCGGCACGGGTTGAGACGTTCCAGAGGGGTGCTTTGCAGGCGGCTCTGGCGAGCGCGCACCAAGTGGGGCTGAATTTTCTCTCTTTGAGTCGGGCGAACGCCGACAGGACCCGGTGGCAGCAACTCCAGAAAGTGAACCTCGCCGGTTTCCTGGGTGGCCACCAGGCGGTTTGAATCGTGCACCCGGGCGCGTTGAATGGGGAACCACCAGCTGGCTAGTTGTTGCTCACGGCTCCAAACCGTTAAAGGTTTTCCCCGCCAACGGGTGCCCATCTCCAGGCGCAGTTGCCCGGCCCCCATACTCTCGGCTTCCACTCGGGAACCCCTGGCATACTTCAGATCCCAGATCCATTCGCGTCCATCCTGGGCGCTCAGCCGGAGCATTTGCGGTTCGACCCACTCGACCCGGCAAATCTCATCTGCCGCTGTCTGCCAACTTTTCAGACAGCGCTGGCTGGCCACATCCCAAAGTTTGAGACTGCCGTGCGCGCTGGCGCTGGTCACCTGCAGGCCGTCGGGGGAAAAGGCACAGCAGCAGATGCCCGGCGCGTGCGGCCCGATCCGGATAGGTTTCGAACCCGTCTTGCGAGGGTTCCACAAAAACAAGTGCTTGCCCTCAAAACGGAGCAGGTCCCCCTGACCGTTGGCGGCCACCGGCAAATGCTCGCAAGCCAGCTGATTTCCCCGTTCCAAGTCCCAGACGGCGCCGTCGTGTTCGCTGGCCGTGAAGGCATAGGGTCCGCACAGACCCACCGTCTGCACCCAACGGTCGGACGGGTTCAATCGGTGAATCAATTCACCTGTGTCGAGGCTCCAGATACGGGCCGTTTTGTCGATAGCGCCGCTGATCAAGCGATGATCCGCCAGGTCCAGGCAGAGCACACCGGCGTCGTGGCCGGGCGCGCCGGCGCCTCCCCGCTCCCAAACCCGCACCTGGTTGCCTTTACAAGAGGCGGCCAGGTGCGTCTCGCTCATGGCGAGTGCGTTGTAGGCAAGGGGAAGTCGATACGATTCGGAGATTTGCTCGTTTTCCCAGATGCGCAGACTGCACGACTCGTAGAATTCGCCTTCCTGATTGGCCACCGCCAACTTTCGCGAGTCTTTTGAGAAAAGGGCTGCCGACGGTTTCGCAGTGGCGCAGGGCAGGCGCGCCAGCACTCGACCGGCCTCCAGGTCATAGAGCAGGGCGGAGCCCCAGCGGTCGTTGCCGAGCTGTTCAGCATAAAGGATGCGCCCGCAGGGACTGACCTGGCGGGCGTACAGTCGGGGGGGGCGATCAACCCGGGCCAGGCACTGGCGGTCGGCGTCCCAGATCCGGAAGCATTCGCTGTCTCCGCTAATCATCAGGCCGTTCTGGCCAAAGGCCAACCAGTCGATGGGCTGAGCGTGACCCTCCAGAATAGCCAGACAGTGCCCGCGGCTGAGATTCCACAGGCGCACCTGGCCCTCGGCGTCACCGCTCAAGGCCAGACAGCCGTCCGAACTCAGGGCCGCCGCCACCGCCCGGCCTTTGAGCAACCGCAAACACTTGCCGTTGCGCGTATCCCAGATGCGCAGGTTGCCCGCTTTGGTCACGGTGGCGGCACGTCGGCCATCCTCGCTGAGACATCCACCCACCACGGCATCGCGCTGCCCGGCCAGAGTGGCCACCACCTGGCCGCCTTCCACGTCCAGAATTTGGGCCGAGGACGCTCCCAGCTTCCAGGTCAGGGCCCGCCGGCGCTGTTGATCCAGCAAAACGCACTCCGACCGGCCCAGAACTCCACCGGTTTGCTCCACTACGTAGCGCTCTTTCTGGTCGCGAACCACCTTTTGGTCGGGCCTGGGCCAGCCAAACTCCCCCACCGGGCGAGCTTCAGCCAGGTTCCACAAGCGCCAGCTGCCGTGCTCCCAGAGCAAGGCCCAATCTCCTTGGCAGCACCACTCCCAGACTTCGTCCAGATTTTCCGTCAGGCGAGCTCGCCCGTCGCTCAGGAACAAACTCTGTCCCTCCAGTCGGACCCGGCCTTCGGCCCACTGCTCCGACCAGGGGCGCAGAATATTGCGGTGGTAACGGTAAGGTTGACCGGCCTGGTCCAGGTCGCAGCCATGGGCTTCGGACTCGCTGAGCACGGTCACGCGCCGCCCATCGCTGCTCAAGAAAAGCTCGTGCAGGCCCCGTTCCGGCGGCGGCAAGATGGCCAGGCTGCGCCTCTCGCGCCAGTCCCAGACGAGCACCTCACGCAAACTGTTGCTGGTGGCCAGACGCCCATCGGCGGCCGCCAGGCGCCGGCCCCAGGGTTTTTCTCCGGGAAGCTGTTGTTGCTCCAGAATCTCGAAAGTGTCGGGTTCCAGCAGATAGAGCCGGCTTTCGGATAAGGCCAGCAAGCCGTGGCTACTCCAGTGGTAATGCGCCGGGGGCATATCCAACAGGCCTAAATCCCGGCCGCTGTGCACTTCCCAGGCGTGAGCCTGGCCCCGCGAAGTGACAGTCAGCAGGCGCTTGCCGTCGGGACTGAAGAGCAACTGGGCCACCCATTCGTGATCCCGTTCACCGGGTCGCAAAGTGCTCTCGGGTAACTCCAGCAGCAGCGGCTGCGCGTACGGCCGGTCGGGACGAAAGCGCGGACGGATCCAGTGCTTTTCGGGACCGACCCGCTCCAGCCAGTCGGCCGCTTGCCGGGAGATGGAAGAGAGTTCCGCGTAAGCGTCGGCTAGAGCCAGAAAAGTCAATTGAGGCTCGGGATTGGGCTCGCGAGCATCGGGAGGATCGACCAGAAACTGCCTGCCTCTCCAAAAGGCCTCCCAGTCGCTCGGTCGCAGTGCCGCCGGGATTTGTTGCAATTCCTGCCAGAGCTGGCGAGCCTGGCCGCTTCCCACCTGCAGGCGGCGGTAAAGGTAGTCGAAGTCGGTCAGCCAGCGAATGGCGTCGTCGGTTTGTTCCGCGCTCAGGTAGTGCTGGACCAGCCACTGCAAGGCGTAGCCGCAATGCCTCTGATTTTTCTGGCAGTATTCCGCCAGTCGGGCGTGCCAGTCTGAGGCGGGGGGGTCGGCGGGGCGTAACATCCCGGGTGGTAGGTAGCGGACCAGTTCGGTCCACTCGCGCACGGTTTCGGGCGGCAGAACGTCGTCCACCAGATGAGCCAGAATCTCCGGAGTGAGGCCGTTCTGCCCATAACACCAGAAGCCGGTCAGGGTGTTCTGTATCTCTGGAGGGAGATGGGTTGGCACCTCGGTTGGTTCGCTTCCAGGAGTGGTAGGCCTCCGTGTATAACCAGGGCCCCTATCTTCGAGAATGAGAGAATTGAGTTTTGAGCGACGCGAACGAAGTGACCACCTCCTCGGGCCTGAAATATCAGGTCCTTACACCGGGAACGGGAGCAGAAGCCCGTGCGGGGCAGCAGGTCACCGTGCACTACACCGGCTGGTTGACCAACGGAACCAAATTCGACTCGAGCGTGGATCGCAATGACCCGTTTCGCTTCAACCTGGGTGGCCGTCAGGTGATCGCCGGCTGGGACGAGGGCGTGGCCGGTATGAAGGTAGGGGAGAAACGCAAGTTGACTATTCCCGCCGACCTGGGCTACGGTGCCCGCGGCGCCGGCGGTGTCATTCCGCCGAACGCCACGTTGGTTTTTGACGTAGAGCTGCTCGGCGTTAGCTAACCCCGGCGTAGAGCGCTATCAGAGGAGGCGTTTGGCCAGGGACTCCAGGGCTTTCTCGTCGATGGTCTGGCCGTCCAGTTGCAGGGCCTGCAGGCAGACGTGGTTGGCGCCGGCTTCCCAGTGCTGCTGAACCTTTTCCACGATGGCGCTTTCGTCGCCCCAGGCCACGAACTCGTCGATAAAGCGGTCCGACTGTTGGGCGATTTCCTCTGCGCTGAAGCCCAGCCTTTTCCAGTTGTTCACGTAGTTGGGCAGCTTCGTGTACATGTCCAGGCAGGCGCGTCCGGCGGCCCGCGCTTTGGCGGCGTCGGTTTCCAGCACGACCTTGTGCTCTACGCACAGCCATTTGTCCGGACCCAGGATGGTGCGGGCCTGGCGGGTGTGTTCCGGATTCACGTTGTAGGGATGGGCGCCGTCGGCCAGTTCAGCGGAAAGTTTCAGCATGCCGGGAGCCAGCGCCGCCAGCACCACCCGCGAGCGCTCGGGGGGAGGGGGCGCCTGGTAGGCGGCTCTTTTCATGGCTTCCAGGTAGGCGCGCATGTTGGCCAGCGGCTTTTCGTATTTGTGGCCACGCATCGCTTCCACCAACGGAGCGTGGGAAACGCCCAGCCCCAACAGAAAGCGGCCGCCCGACAGTTCATTGAGGGCATTGGCGCCGGCCATGCTCGACTGAGCATCGCGGGCGAAGATGTTGGCGATGCCGCTGGCCACCACCAGGGTTTTGGTGTGGCTCAGGAGCCAGCCGGCTTGCACCAGCGAGTCGCGGCCGACTGCTTCGGGATACCACAGGGCCCCGTAGCCCCAGCCCTCGACCCGACGAGCAAATTCGGCCGACTGCTGGGCCGGGTATTGGTCCGTAAAAGCCCAGACGCCTAACTTCTTGATTTCCACTATCAACCTCCAGGTTTTACAATTTTGTTTCTTTTAGGAAAATTATAGGAAATAAATCTTGCCTATACTGAACTCAAGGAAGCGACCGAGACCAGGCATCCGACAGAGAGAGCCGGCCGGGGCACCTGACTGAAGGAGAGACAATCCATGAAACCGTTTTCGTGCACCCAATCGATCATCCAAATCGCTTTTGATCGCATGGCCCAGCCCCAAATCCTGGAACGCCCCGCCAAGAAGGGTTAGCGCCACTCCAGGGTCATCGGCAGCCCTCCGCGCGGTCGCAAAGAGACCAGCGCTTCCGTGCTAATCCGCGCTCCCGCCTGCAAGTTTAAGCGCACCTGGGCGGCGATGGTAACCAGCAAAAGTCTCGCTTCCATCATGGCAAAGTGATTGCCGATACACACGCGCGGACCGTGCGCAAAGGGCACGTAAGAGCCCTTGGGCCGTTCCAAAAGGAAGCGGTCCGGATCAAATCCCTCTGGATTGGGCCAGATGGCCGGATTGCGATGGAGCACATAAGGCGCCACCGTCACGATCTGGTTCTTGCCGATTCTGTGGCCCAAAAATTCATCCGGCGCGCTACTGATGCGCCCGTAAACCCAGACCGGCGGATAGAGCCGCATCGATTCCTGGACCACCCGTTCGCTCAGAGGCAGTTGGGCGAGATCTTCGGCCGACGGCGCGCGCGTCGTGCCCACTTCCTCCTCCAAGCGGCGCCGCTGGTCGGGATGCAGACTTAACAGGTAGAAGGTCCAGGCCATGGCGTTGGCGGTGGTTTCGTGGCCGGCCAGCAAGAAGGTGATGAGCTCATCGCACAACTGTCGATCGCTCATCGATTCGCCCGTTTCGGGATCGCGCGCCTCCAGCAAGGCGGTCAGCAGATCTTGTGGCCGGTTGCTCTGGGCGCGCCGCTCGGTGACGATCTTCTGGGCAATTTCGTCCAACTGGCGGCGGCTCTCGCGAAAGAGCCGGTCGCGCGCGGTCGGGAGCACCGGGGGAAGCGGGAGGAAAGACTGGAAACGCTGGGTCATCTGACCTTGCAGCACTTCCAGGCAATGAGCCACCGCCTGAGTTTCGGCGCTGACATCCAGCGAAAATAAGGCCAGGCCCACGATGCGCAGCGTCAATTTCATCATTTCGTCGGCCACGTTGAGGACGGCGCCGGCCGGCAACTTGCGCCACTCCTCCAGCATGTCGGCGGTGCACTGCACCATGAGCGGAGCCAGCGCTTCCAGACGTTTGCGCGAGAAGGCCGGCTGGGCCAGACGCCGTTGGCGGCGCCAAAAGTCTCCGTCGCTGGTGACCAGTCCATCCCCCAGAAAATGTCGCATCATCTTATAAAACGGGCTATTTTTCTTGCCGTAGTTGAGATGGTTGTCCTGGAGAATGCGCTGCACCGCTTCGGGGTGGTTCAGCAACACCACCGAAAAGGGCCCGTAGCGATAGCGCACGATATCACCAAAGCGATTGGTCAGGTCGGAAAGAGTGGTCAGCGGATCGCGCTGAAAGCGAAGGATGGTGGCCAGAACCTCCAGGCCACGCGGTCCCGGGATGGTCTTCAAGAATGCATCCAATCTTTGACGGTCGGAAGATGCTGGCGATGCATAACCAGCAAATCATAATCGCGACGCTCGACCTTGAGGGGTGGGGCCAGTTCCACTTCGCGAAACCGGCCATCCTCCACCGACAAGAATACGAACCCGAGCTGGCGGCAGATGCCGATCACCGGCGAGGAGTCCCAGGGGGTTTCCCAGGCCGGTCCCATCAAAAGGGCCGCTACTTCTTGTTTCCACAGACGGGCGAAGGAGATGCCGATGCTGCCTCCTTCGATATCGATGTCCTTAAAGTGGTCGCGGGCGAAGCGGTCGACGGCCCAGGAAAATTTCCAGGGGGCGTCGCGGCTGAGCAGCACGCCCTGCGAGAGGGGGCGCTCCTGGACTACAATGGACTCGCCTACTTCGTATTCGCTGATGCGGTGAACCCTGTCGGACTCGGGGCGATAGCCGTAGATTTCCTGGGTCATGACATCGCCCACGTAGGCGGCCAGCACCTGCCCGTTCTCGACCAGGGAAATCATGGTGCCCACTCCGGTCGACTGGCGCCGGCCAAAAGCTTTTGTTCCGTCGAGAGGATCCAGGGTGAAGTAAAGTTGCCGATCGCCCCCGCACTCCAGACGAAGCTCGTCTTCTTCGGCGATCACGCCGAAGTCGGGGAAGCACTCACGCAGCATTTTCAGGTAGATGCGTTGCGCCTGGCGGTCGGCGCTGGTCACCAGATCGTTGCATTCGCCGCCATAGCCAAGCTTGGCCTGGGCTTCGAAGATAAAGCGTTGGCGACGGATTTCGTTGATGGCGCGGCGCACCATTTCTTTCATGGCCACCCCGACCAGGGGGGCAGTTAAGGTTCCAAAGGTTTCGGGCATGCCACCCGCTTCCGCGCGGGCTTTAACAGGCCTGTTTTTCGCCCGTGCCGCGAAGCGGTGGGGATTAACAGGCTTGCTTCTCCATCCAGGCTTGAATGATAGCTTCCTGGCGAGCGTCTGGCGTGAAGCGCAGACCGGCCACGCGATTTTGGGTACCCAGTTCTTCCTGCCACATACGTTCGGCTTCGACTTCAATGACTTCGTCCAGTTCGAGGCGCAGGCGGACACGCGCTTTCAGTGGCTGGCGGGTAACGATGCGCGCGCCGCGCAGGCTCAGGTTGAGCGTGTAGCCCGGTTCCTGGGAGGCGGAAACGGGAACCTGGCGGTTGACGCGCGGCCAGATGCGACGGTTGGACATTTCAAGCAGGTCGGTGATCATGGTTTTATAGTAAACGAAACTTGTTTCTACTTTGTTTATAGTAAATTTTTGTTTGTTTCCAGAGTGTTTCCAGGCAAAGAACTGGGCGACTCAACGACGAAGCGAGCGGGATGGATCGGCGCTGGATGGTCTACTTTTTAGCCCTCTTGCTTTCGGCCAGCCTCATCTGTCTCACGGTCGGGCACTCGAGCCTGTGGCCGCTGGGCTGGGTAGCTCTGTGGCCCGTTTTCTATCTGCTGGAGCAGAAGCCAAAGTGGTGGGAGCGCCTCTTGATGGGTCTGATCTGGCTTTTTTGCGTTTCCCAGGTGGGCTTTCCTTACGCAGTTTCCACCGCATATCACCATCTCAATGGCCACCTCTTTCAAGCCTGGCTGATGGGCACCATCCTTGGGGTCGTGACCAGCATCCGCTATCTGGTATTTTTTGTATTTGCCTTTCCGGGGCGCCACCGCGGCATCTATTGGGCTTCGCTGTGGAGCGTCTGCGAATTGCTTATCTGGCAGATGATGCCGGTCTACGGAGCGGTGCACATTCTGGGCGACCGGCCCTTTCTCCAGTTGGCCGAGTGGATCGGCGCTCCCGGCGTCTCCTGGCTGTGGTTTTTTCTGAGCTTTCGTTGCTACGAAGCCCTGCGTGGTCGGGATCGCTTGCTTACGCTCATTCTGCTTGTGGTCAGCCACGGCATCGGCGCCCTGAGTTTGCATCACTGGTCCAGGCAGACCTACCCCTTACATAAGATCGCGGTGGTGCAGGCCAATCAGCCCGGCGCTCTGGTTCAGTCGGTGGAAGTGGGCATGAAGGCTCGCGAGATCATGCTCGAGCAAACCGGGGTTTTGCTTTCAGAAGCCCCCGTGCCCCCAGAGGTGGTAGTCTGGCCGGAAGCCAGTCTGCCGCTGGTCGAGTACACCAGGCTGCAGGGCCTCCCTTACCTGGGCGTGGAGCTGATCTTCACCGACTTCGAGCCGGGCACGCAAGCCGGCTACGTACTGGCCCGTTTGCTCGACCGAGACGGCAACAGCAAAGCCGTCTATCGCAAACGCAAGTTAATTATGATGGGGGAATGGACTCCGGGCGATCCTCAACACAGCTTTCAGGTGGGCGACAAAGACCAACTGCTGCCCAGTGTCGCCGGTCCGGCCCTGCCTCTGGTCTGTTTCGAGGGTCTATGGCCCTCTTTCGTGGCCGACTTCCAACGCAACACCGGCGGCGAAGCCACCTGGCTGGTCCATTTGGGATCGGAGTCCAGCTTCGGTAGCGAGCTGGCCTGTTACCAGAGCCTGAATCTGCTGACGATTCGCACCATCGAGTTACGCCGGCCCATGGTGCGGGCCGACAACTCCGGGGTTTCCGGCTGGATCGATCCCACCGGTGGCGTGCACGAGGCCACTCAACCCTTCAGCAAGGCCAGCCTGATTCTGGACGTGCCCATTCCTCGGGAAGGCGGGTTAACTTTCTACGGGAGATACGCCGACCGCCCCCTGGCCTGCCTGGTCGTGTTGTGCTTCCTGCTCCAGATAACCAGCGCCCGGTCCGTACATCAAGCCCAGGTAAATTAAGAAGCTGAGGCCGAAGCCGGCCATCCAGGCGAAGTCGTAGATTTTTACGGAAAACTCGAAGAAGGAGTGGGCAGAACCACTATATTTGGACAGCACCTGCTCCACCGTCTGCTTGGTCTTGTCTACTTCCAGCATAACCAGAAAACCAGGAAGGTTGGGCAAAACGCCCATCACCAGGGCCACAAAGGCCCAGGGATTAAAACCGCCCATGTAGGTATAGCGGCCTTTCTCTTGATAGAGATCGTGGACGTGGAGTTTGGTCTTGCGCAACACCCAGTAGTCGGCCACGATGATGCCGGCCAACGGGCCCAGCAGTCCGGAATAGCCCACCAGCCAGGTAAAAATATAGGTGTCCGAGCCCGACATCAGGTTCCACGGCTGAATGAGGATACCGATGACGCCGGTGATGGTGCCGCCGATTTTAAAGTCGATTTTGGACGGCCACAAATTGGCGAAGTCGAAGGCCGGCGAAACCACGTTGGCGGCCACGTTGACCGAAAGGGTGGCCACGCCGATGGTGATCAGCGAAAGCAGCACGATGAGGGGATGGCCGAAGTCCGGTTTGGCCACCAGTTCGGTAGGGTCCCAGATGGCCTGACCGTAGATTTTCTCGCTGGCCGAGGTGATGATCACGCCCATTCCGGCGAAAAAGGTCATGGTGGTGGGTAGACCCAGCGTCTGGCCCAGCATCTGCGCTTTCTGATCTTTGGCATAGCGGGTGAAGTCGGGCATGTTCAAGGAAAGGGTGGCCCAGAAACCGATCTGAGCGGTTAGAAAAATGGGCAATCTGCTCAGGAAGGTCGGCCAGTCTTCCATCTTGCCGGGTTGGCTGAGAATCGCGCCCAGTCCGTCAGCCCGGTTGACCATGTAGAAGAGCAGCATGAGCGTGACCACCAGCACGGCCGGGGCGGCCCAGCCTTCAAACCAGCGAACTGCGTCCATCCCTTTCCAGATAATCACGATGTTCAAGATCCAGAAAAGGTAAAAGCAGACCATCGTGTGCTGGCTGAAGTTGGCCCAGGCGGGGAAGGAGGCGACCAGCAGGCGGTCCATAGCCACGCCGCCGATCCAGGTCTGAATGCCGAACCAACCGCAAGCCACCAGCGCTCTCAAAATGGCTGGAATGTTGGCCCCCCACACGCCGAACGAAGCCCGGCACAAGACGGGAAAGGGAATGCCATATTTGGTACCGCCGTGGGAGTTCAGCAGCATAGGCACCAGCACAATCAGGTTCCCGACCAGAATGGTCAGCAGCGCCTGCCACCAATTCATTCCCTGGGCCAGCAGGCCCGAGGCCATCATGTAGGTGGGAATGCAGTGGGCCATTCCGATCCACAGAGCCGCGTAATTGTAGGTGGTCCAGGTCCGCTTCTCGGGCGTGGTGGGAGCCAGATCCTCGCTGATCAGGCGGGTCGCTTGAATCTCTTCAGACATAGCGCCCCCGCTTCGCTGGCCGATCGCAAAGCTCCCGGGTCGACCAGGACTCTCTCCACCTCCCCACTAAGTGGCTGCCTATGGTGTCGTTGTTCGGGCGATTGTGGGGGATGTTGGGGCCTCGGCGGCGTGGGCGTTGGTTTCTCGACGGTTTGAAAGAGAATGTGGAAGTTCTCACGGATGCGGCCGGGGTTCCCCACGTGTTTGCCGACAATCTTAAGGACGCCTATTTTGTGCAGGGCTATTTGCACGCTCGGGAGCGGGCTTTCCAGATGGAATTGCAGCGCCGGGTCGGGCAGGGGAGGCTGGCTGAAATCTTCGGGCCTCAGGCTTTGCCGGCCGACCGCTTTCTGCGCAAGCTCGGTCTCTGGCAGAGAGCCCTGAGGCTGTGGCCGGAGCTCGATCGCGACGTGCAGTCCCTGCTGATGACCTATTCGCGCGGCGTTAACGCAGGCCTGCAGCGTCTCCGGCCGCTTGAATGCCACTTGTTGGGCTGCAGCATCGAGCCCTGGACGGCCCTGCATTCGCTGATGTGGACCCAGGTCATGGCCTTCGACATGGGCAGCAACTGGGAATCGGAATGGGTGCGCTGGGAGTTGACGCGCAAGTTGGGCAGCGAGGTGGCCCGCCGACACCACCTGGAACAGCCCCAGGATTTCCCGTCTGCCTCGGGACCCGCCGCCGGTTCGGCTATGAAAGAGCTCTGGTCCGATTATCAGGCGGCTCGCGAAGTGCTCGACCAGTGGGTCAACTGGGGGGGCGGCAGCAATGCCTGGGCGGTCGGGCCGGAGCGCAGCGCCAGCGGCCGGGCCCTGCTCGCTTCTGACCCCCACGTGCTGGCCAAAGTGCCCTCGACCTGGTACGAAGTTCATTTGGAAATTCCCAACCTGCAGCTCTACGGTGTAAGCATGCCGGGTGTGCCTGGTATTGTCCTCGGCCAGAATCAGCACTTCGCCTGGGGCATTACCAACTCATACGTGGATACACAGGATCTGGTTTTGGAGCGGCTCGAGGGGGACAAAGTGCTGCGGCCGCAGGGTCTGATTGACTTGAGGAAGCGCGAGGAGCGTATCCAGGTGCGTGGCGCCAAGCCCGGCCTGGAAACGGTTCTCGAGACCGACTCGGGTCCTATCCTGTTCCATGATGTCGAGGGAACCGCCGTCTCCATGCGATGGACCGGGTTCTCGAGCAAGGACACCACTCTGCGAGCCTGGTTTCGTCTGCTGCACTGTGAGAGCGTCAAAGAGGCCCAGCAGGCTCTCCAGGAGTGGTGCAATCCGGTGCTCAACTTCGTATTGGCCGACAAGCAAGGCAATATCGGCTACCAGTTGGCCGGCCAGGTTCCGGTGCGACATGAGTCCTACGGCATTCTGCCCCAGGCAGGCTGGGAGAAACAAGGCTCCTGGGTCGGCTGGGTGCCGCCTGCGGATCTCCCTTCCACCTACAACCCCGAGTGCGGCTACGTCGTTAGCGCCAACCACGCTCCAGTGCCTATGGATCAGTCTCCGTTCCTGGGAATCGACTTTTGTGACGGCTTTCGCGCCCAGCGAATCACCGAACTGCTGGAACGCCGGGAACTCACCCTGGATGACTTTGCTCGAATGCAGCTTGACACGGTGTCCTTGGCCGCCCGTCAGGGAGTCGAATTGCTGCGTCGCGATTTTCGCCCCGATTGGCCAGCAGCGTCTTTGGCGGGCGAGTTGCTGGCCTGGGATGGTGATTTGCGCACCGACTCCCGGCCGGCCGCTCTCTATCAGTTGCTCTTCCTGGAACTGGCCCGGCTCGTCTATTTGCCCGACATGGGCGAAAAGCTCTTCCTGCACTGGTGCGGTGCTCCCGTCTCGACCCTGGGAGTGTTGGGCGGCCAGGCGGGCCGCTACGTCAGCTTTTTGCTCAATGATTGGCAGGCGGCTCAAGACAAGGATTGGCCCGCCCTGGTCAAACAAGCATGGATTCGCGCGCTGGAAGAGGCGACCCGATGGATGGGTCAGGATATGACCCTCTGGCGTTGGGGTCGCCTGCATACTTTTCAGCCTTCCCATCCGCTGGCGGTGGTGCCCGGACTGGCCCCGCTTCTGAACGCGCCGCTCAAGGAGTTGGGCGGGGATGTGACCACTATTCTCCAATCTGCGGTGGCCCCCCAAGATCCCTACACCGTCAAAGGTTGGGTGCCCAGCTATCGGCTGCTGGTTGAGCTGGGAGGGAGCAGTCATTCCATCCTCCCGACCGGTCAATCCGGTTGGGTGGGAGATCCCGCTTGCTTCTCCCACGTAGAGTCCTATCATAGCGGACGTCTGCATGAGAGCTTGCTGGAGCGTTCCAGGTTGGAGCAAACCCGCCCGGAGCGTCTCATTCTGTTGGCCCGGAGGAGCAGGGTTTAGCCGTTCTCCTTTTGAAAGGGGTGACAGTTTTACTGTAACTAAGGGAGAGGTCTACTTTGGAATCGGGTGAGATTCTCTGGAGTCTGGAGGAGCTGAGCCAGCACTCGCAAGGCGAACTGGAACTGCGCAAAATTCCCAACCCCGGAGGCCGCGTCTCCCAGGTCCTCAGCGCTCGGACCATCCGCTATTACACCAGCCTTGGACTGGTGGACCGGCCCATTAGTTATGACGGCGGCGTAGCCAAATATGGCCCGCGCCACCTGCTGCAGCTTTTGGCTATCAAGATCTTGCAAGCTGAGTATCTGCCGCTCCCCGAGATTCAAAAGCAGCTCTTTGGACGCACCGAGCAAGAATTGACCGAGGTGGTAGAGTCTGCTTCGCGCACGGAAGAATCCACCGAAAGTAAGCCTTTGGCCAGGAACGAGACTTGGCTGACCCGAAGGGTCCTTCCCGGTTTGCGACTACTGATAGACGAACGTGACTTGTTGACGGAATGGCTTAAGGCACATTCTCGTGAAGAGGCGGCAGCGCAGATATGGAGCGCCGTCGAAGAGATGGCTTCCGGAAAGTGAAGGAAAGGAAGTTTCTGGCCGAAGGGCCCCGCCAGTAGCCATGCAGTCAGCCAACAGCATAGAGCATCTTCCGATCGAGAAAGAACTCGCCACTCGTCGCCTGCCCCTGGGGCCGGGGGCTGTTTTAGGTTGTTTGGGCTCCCAGATCACTTCCGCGAACCTCGGACGCCTTTTAGTGCGCGTCCGTTTGGCCGGACCGGTCGCCGCCGTCGAGGTGGTGCAAAGCTTTCAGAACTCTGCTTCCCAGCCCGTCGAACTCTACTACGTCTTCCCGCTGAACGGCAACGCTACGGTCTCTCGCTTCCGCGCTCAGGTCGGGCAGCGAAACTGCGAACTGCAGGTAGTTCCCAAAGAGCAGGCCGCTAACCTGACGCGCCATCAAGTTCCGGGCTTTTTGGCCGGTCTTTTCGCCAGCGAGTATCAAACGGTCTTTTGTGTTCCGCTGGGCAGCGTCAACCCCGGCGAGACCATCAATATCGATCTGGCCTATGCCGAGTTGTTGCCCTGCTGGGAAGGGGATTTCCGATTTGCCTTCCCTTTGATGATGAGCGCACGTTTTCAGACTGGTCTGTCGCTGGATCAACTGGAGCAGGAAGCGCCCGTCAGCCTGGCTCCGGGTCTGGTCGCCGGGCCGAACGTGGCGGTCAGCGTGGCGATGGAGATGACCGGCACTCCACCCACCCGGATTGCTAGCAGCCATCCTATGGAATTACGGCCCCAGGCCTCCGGCGAGGCGCTCCTGGAGATGGCCCGCAACGAGCTACCGGCACGTGACTTTACCCTGACCTACCGCTTCGGTCACGAAAAGAATCCGCAGGGGATCTTGCGACAGGGGCGTCAGCACTTTCTCTACCATTTACATGCGCCGCTGGTGGGTCCACCTTCGACCCTGCCGCGCCATTTGATTATCTTGATGGATGTTTCCGAAAACGCTCAAGGACCTCGCCTGGAAGCCTCCAAAAGGGTGGCCGCTCAATTACTCAACAGCATGGGGCCTGGCGAGAACTTCTCCCTGGTTGGCTTCAGCAACCAGTTAACCGGCTACGAAACCGGCATTCCCTGCGATAAATCGCATGTGCCAGGAGCCCTGGCCTGGTTGCAGACACTTAAGCCGACGGGTCGCGCCGACATGAGCACCATTTTGGAGCGAGTGTTGCAGTTGGCGCCTGAGCAGGGGCGCGGCATGGTGGTGGCGGTGCTCGCCTGTGGCAAAATGGGCAATGAGCCCGAGATTTACTCCACCCTTACTCAGTATCAGCCGAATATCCGCTTTAACTGCGTTGGCATTGACCAGGGCGTTAATCCTTCGTTCTTACGGCGTTTGGCCGGCTACACCCGGGGACAGGCCGTCTTTGTCGGTGAGTCCGGTCCGGACGAAATGACCATGAATAAGATCGTTCAGGACACTCGCTGTCCGCTGCTGACGGATCTGACGTTGGTGGACCAGGGACTGGGTATCAATGCCGAGACTTTCACTCCGGTTAGCTTGCTCGGCCTGGGCGTCAATGACGGGTTGACCGTGCTCGGCTTGAAGGCCGGTAACGGCGGCCTGGAAGCCCGCGCCCGCATCTTTTCGGGACCGCCCTGGATCGAAGCAGTGGCGCCTTTGGCATCTCAGAACCCGGCGTTGGGAGTCGTTTGGGCTCACCTTAAAGCACGCGAGATGTCGGATGAACTTCGCCTGATCACCGGCCCGCGTGCCAGCCGTCTCAGAGACGTGAGTGCCAGTCTGGCTCGAGATTATCGTCTGGTTGGGGACAATACCGCTTCGGTACTGACCGACCCGGCCGCCGCTGGCGGCGCCACCTGGCTGCCTTCCCTGGTGCCTTCCGAGTGGAAGCCTGAAGTGGTGGTCGATCTGACCAAGAATACCAACAAAGGGGGCGGGATGAAGATCGGTCTGCCGCCACCCATTGAAGATTTGCCCCCCCGCCCGCCTCAGCCCGAAATGGCCGAGCCGGACCCGGTTCGGCCCGCTCCTGTGGAAGCGGAGGACGACAATCAAAGTGGTCTAATTCGCAAGGCCGTGATCGGCAACAAAGCCAAGCACGAAGTCAAGAATAAATTGCACGGCGGTATCAAGGAAGGCGCGAAAGCCAAGCCCATGATGGGGTCCGGCCGCCTTAGCGCGACGGGCGCGGCGGGCAAGCCGATGATGTCGGGGAAACCGGTGCTGCGTAATCCTGGCGTGGTCACCCCTCAGAGCAAAGCCGTCGTTGTGTCCGTAGACGAAGGGCCCAAGCTATTGCCCAAGCCGGGCCAGGCCAAGCCGGACCCGGCCGAACCGACGGCAACACGGCCAGACCCGGCTCCGGTGGCGCCCACTCCAACTCCGCCGCCGCCGACCCCGGTCGCCCCGGTGGAGCCTCCGCCCCAGCCCGCCGGCTCGGCAGAGGTTACTCCCGAAGCCATTGCTCGCCAGGTGTTGAGCAGCAATGCCGAGTTCCGCCAGGCCATCATGGTGGATCTGAAGCTGGTCTATCAGACACTGGCCAAATGCGCACAGGCTGGCGGGGCCGCCGATCCAAGCCTGATCCCCTTGCTGGAGAAAATCTTGCGTCGCCTTCAGCCCATTCAAGAGCAGTCCACCCTGGTGAAAGAGGCCTATCGTATCGGAGTGCTTTGCTATCAGGCGCTGCGCGGTAATGATCCGCAGGCGTTGGCCAAGACGCAGGTGTGGGTTCAGCGTTTCGCCAAGCTATTTTAATGCGGGCCCGCCACCGCCGCCACTTTCTGCTTGATCCCGAGATCGGGCATTTAAATCACGGTTCCTACGGTGCGACACCCTTGCCGGTTTTGCGCCAACAATGGGACTGGCAGCGCCAGATGGAGACCCGCACGGTCGAGTTTCATGTGCGCCGACAGGACGCCTTATTGCGCGAAGCGCGTGCTCCTATCGCAGCCTACTTGGGAGCCGAACTGGACAACACCACCTTCGTGGTCAACACCACCACCGCCATGAACTGGGTCGCCCATGCTCTCCCGCTAGGACCCGGTGACCAGGTGCTTTTGAACGACCACGAGTACGGCGCAGTGTTTCGCTGCTGGCGGGTGTTCGCAGCCGAGCGGGGCTTTGAAGTGGTGAGTGCGCCCCTGGCCCTGGGGGAGAACCTGCTGGACTGCCTGGAGGGCCACCTCACCCCTCGGACGAGGGCTGTGGTGGTGAGTCACATCACCAGCGCCACCGCTCAACTTTTGCCGGTGGCCGAAGTAGGTGCCTGGGCCAAAGAACGGGGGGGGTGGAGCATTGTGGATGGAGCCCACGCTCCCGGACACGTTGATCTAGAACTGGAGCAGTTGGGCGTCGACTTTTACATGGGCAATCTGCACAAATGGCTGTGGGCTCCTAAGGGGGCGGCACTGCTCTGGGTGGCGCCCGACTGTCAAAAGTGGATCAAGCCGCTGGTGGTCTCTTGGGGAGTGGATCCCGTTCATCCCGTGGGCGAACCAGCCTGGGTCGCCTGGGTCCAGATGCAGGCCACCCGAGATCCTTCGGCTTTTCTAGCCGCACCCGCAGGCCTGGATTATCAGCGGCGTTTTCACGAGCCACTCATCGAGTCTTACTGTATCCGGCGTATGCAGCGGTTGAGTCGGCGCCTGGAAGAACTGGGGGCTCGGCCGCTACCCTGGGCGCGCTTAAAAATGCGCGCTTTCGAATGGCCCTATCCGCAGGATCCAGCTGCTCTGCATCTTGAGCTTTTTCTGAAGCACCGGGTCGAGTTGCCGGTTTATCGTTGGGGCGAGAAACTGCTGGTGCGCTTTTGCTTGCAGCACTACGTGGACGACAGCGAATTGGAGCGCGCTCTCAAGGGACTTTCAGAATCCCGCGTTACGGCGAGCCTTTTGTAGGATTTCCAGGCGCCGAGCGGTGGGCGGATGCGACATGTCGTCCCGCAGGATGGCCGCTCCGAACTGTTTGACCAACATTCTTTCCAATTTGCTCAGGCAGTCCCCCAGGCCGTCGGCCGAGAAGCCGGCTGAGACGGCGTATCGAAGGCCCAGCACATCGGCTTCTTCTTCGTCCAGTTTGGTGTAGTAAATGTCGTGGTCAAATTTGTATTGCAACTGGTCGCGTTGACGGGTGTAGGCGGTCACCTGCTGGCGTAGCGTCAGCGAATCATTGCCTTCGTCGATTTGTGCCTGCAGCCGCTCGTAGTCTTTGAGCAGACGCACAATGTCGCGCAGCAAGTCGCTGCGCCGAAAGACGTGGCGACGTACGCCGTGAGCCACTTCGTGGCCGAGCACGCCGGCCAACTCGTCGTCGGTGATATTCATATCCAACAGACTGTCGGTTACGAACACGTGCCCTTCACCGGTGCAGGCGGCATTGGGTGCACTCATCTTGACTACTACAAAAGTCCAGGGCATGTCCTTGAGAGGAGTCGCTTGAATGACCTGGTTGCCGATGCGGTCCACGCGCGCTTGCAGGTCCGGACGGTCCGTCTTGGGGACTTCTTTCAGGATCTCCGTGAGGCGGCGCCGGGCTTCGCGGTATTCGGCGCGGCGGGTCCAGACTTCGGCGCTCACGGCGGGCTGGTTGGCGTCGCTTTGGATCTTGACCCAGTCGACCGTGCCCTCATTGATTCGTCGCGTAAACCCCAGGCTGGTGGCCAACCAGCTTAAGGACACGCCCGGACCATCCGGTCCCTTTTGTCCGTCGATGCTGGGTTGGCCGCCGTCGTCAAAGTGGAGTCGCTGCAGTTCCTCGGGATGGAGCAGTCTGGCGAGCTGCTCGCGTGCGACGTAGACGTCTCCACCTACAACTTTTCCGGTCACCTCGCGGTTGCGCAGATAGAAGTGGGTCCCCTCAGCCCATACCGGCAACAGGGACAGGCAACCAAGGAGGATGAACTTACGGAGTCTCATCTGTATCGTTCTTGGTGGGTCCCAGCTCTTCTTGATAGCGTTGCGCGGCTTCCTGAAAACGCTGGTGGTAGAGTGCCAGCCAATCCTGGCTCCCCGGCACGGGGCCCGTATCGGGCGGAGCGGCCTCTTCGGTCGCTTCCTCGGTCGTCTCGAGTTGATCCTGGTCGTCGGCGCCCTGGGGAGCTGCAGCAGTTGCACGATAACCATCCTGGGGGTTGGTGGTCACGATCTGGGAGCCGGGGGGCGGTGGCATCTTGAGGTTGAGCTCCAAGGGCACGAGTTCCGGTTTCACCTTGTCCGGCACCAGAGGAGCCTGGTCTTGTTCCTTGGGCGGGGAAATTTGTTCATCCACTCGGGCGCTCGGGTCGAATCGAATTTTGGTTTTTAGATCGATGGGGTCAAAGCGGGTCAAGAGAAAATCGACCAGTTCGCACTCCCCCCTGGCTACGTCAAACATATCCGGTCGCTCGATGCCCATCCCAACAGAACATACAAGGCTGCCCCTCCTTTTCCTGGGGGCAGGCGATGGAGTTTCGGTGGGGAAAAGTGCCCGATGCTCTCATCACCCCCCCGCCAAGCGGAACGTTACTCTGCCTACGTGCAGCCTCAGCATCTTTTGGGTTACCTGAAGGCATTGAAGATCGTCATCGCGGCCGATGGCGCCGCCTCGGACCGTGAGGTACAGGCGCTCAGAGTCGGCATGCGCTACATGGGAGTGCCCGAGATCGTGCGCCAGCAAATTGAGGATTTTGACCCTCGGCAGACGCGGCTGATCCAGGTGCTGCCTGGCTTTCGTCTGGGCGGCATCGAGGCCCGCTATTTGCTGCGCGACGCCATCGAGTTGGCAAGTTCTGACGGGGTTTATGCTCAGGCCGAGCGCAACGCCGTCCATCGCATCGCCAAGATTTTGGGAGTGAGCCCAGAGTTGCTGGGTGTTCTGGAGACTCTCGTGGAGCTGGAGCGGGCCGCCCGCCGCCTGAAGAAAGCTGTGTTGCCGCGCAGCCTGCCGGCCGTTTTAACCTAAAATCTCGGTCATGTTGGAAGAGATGGTCTTACACAGTCGGTCCATCGGCAGGTCAATGGCGTCGTAGCCAAAGGGGTCTTCGATCTGTTCGGCGATGAGTTCCAGACTGGCCAGCACGTAGAACACAAAAACCACCACCGGAATAGATAACCAGCTGAGCACGAAGACGAAACCGAGCGGCAGCGTCAGTGAGTAGGCGACGATGAATTTCTTGATGAAGGCGGTGTAGCTGTAGGGAATGGGCGTGTTTTTGATGCGTTCGCAAGCGCCGCAGATGTCCAGGAAAGCGGTCACGTCATTATTGATCAGCAGCATCTGATTTTCGTTCAGGTGCCCGTTTTTCTGGAAACTGTTCAGGCGTTGCATGATACTGGTGACCACCTGGATGGGCACGTGTTTGGCCCGGTCGAAGTCGGGAATCTCGGGGTGTGGGCGTTCGTCCAGGGACAGGCGAGTCCGCTCGAGCAGCAAGTGCGTGCGCATTTCATTGGCGAACAAGCCGATCATCTGGCCGAACCACTGCCGTTCCGGAATCTGGTCGGCCGGCAGGTAGGTGTGAAGCTTCACCGCCAGGTTGCGGCTGCAGTTGACCAGCGCTCCCCACAGCTTGCGGCCCTCCCACCAACGCTCATAGGCGGTGTTGGTGCGGAAGACCAGCAGCATGCTGATGGCGAAACCGAGCAGGCTGTGCATGAGAGTGATGTTTTTGAGCGGATGGCTTTCGCGCAAGTGCATGTAGTCCAGCTCGATGTAGGCCAGCACGCCGGTGTAAATGCCCAGGCCGACCAGCAGAAAAAACAGGCGCCGGAACGTATCGCTCTGGTGGAACTGGAAGACAGGCTTGAGCCAGCGGCCGGGATCTTCAGCAATCATGGTCTGGCACTTCCTTAACCTCTGCGGGATCTAAATTAGAGTGTGGCGCTGGCCGCCGAAGAAAGTCGATGGCGGCGCACAAGCCAGGGGACGAGCAGGCACCAACCGAACAGGGCCGGCGCCAGGGCGCTTAAACCCAGAAACAGCTGTCCCGGGGTCGGCGGGGGTGAAGTCAGGCCCCATTGCAGTGCTTTCAACTCATCGAGCGGCATGGTTCGCTGCACCAGCGTCCACTCTTTGACCTCGCCCTTTTCCAGCGTCAGGCCGTTCTCCCGGTCTTGACGCCAGCTGCGCTGAATTTTCCGGTAGCTGTTTTCGCCCAGGTAAGGATAGATTTCCGTCTGAACCTGCGCAGCCTGGTCGGTCTTCAGGCGCGCGTTCTGCTCTTCCACCCACTTCAGGGTGGCCTTTTCGGTCAGCTCTTGAGCGGCTTTGGCCTGTTCTTCGGGGCAGGCCTGCAAGTAAAGAACCGATTGCAAATGGATTTTCTGCGCCTGGCCGCGCCTCAGGCGGCAGAAAAAGAGGGATTGACGAGGGCCAAGCAGGCCGTCGAGTTGGGATTGGATGCTGGTTTGCAGCGGATGGGCGCTACCCGAGGCAAAGTTAGGAGCCGCGTAGTTGAGGTCCGCTCCCCTGCTGTCCAGGATTTTGACGTTTTCGGCTCTGAGGGCTGGCTGGTGGGATTGGACCACCTGCACCACCTGGCTCATGAGGTCGCGATCCCCGGCGAAAGCACCGTGCTGCATCGAGAGCATGACCACGGCTTCGTGGCTATTGTGGACCACCACGTTGGCTTGCTGGACGCCGGGAAGGTGAGCCAGATCGGCCAGCAGGGCGGGTGGAGTCTGCCAGATTTGCGGGCGGCCGACCGAAGAGGGGCCAGGGCTCTGATGATACCCTTGGAGGGCTTCCCGGGCTTTTTCGTTTTCGGACGACTCCACCAGCAGGTCGGTCCAGTCGGAGTTGGGACGGCAGCGCACGCCCGCGGCCTGCACGGACTCGCTGCTGGCCATCAAGGCCTGGGGCGAGTCGAGCTTCAAGCCCAGAGCTTCGGGTCGAGGATACTGCCAGGCCTGATGGGAACCCAGGCCGAGGATGATAAATCCAGTGATGACGAAAGCCCTGCGAAATCCTTGCATACTCCAGGATTCTACCCTGGCCGTCTATAATACTGCAACTTCCATAACCCCGGAGGGAATCGCAATGAACGAAATTGGCAAACGCATGACCGGACTGTCGGGCCTGGCCCCCCGCAGCCACAGCAAAAACCAGCCGGCTCAGCTCGGCCCCAGCGAGTCCTTTCAGAGCGGAGAAGCGGCTCCGGGCCTGATGAAAAAGCCGCACTTCCAACCGTCTCCGGCGGAACGTCCCGAGGCGAACAGGCGGGGACTGAACACGGGCAAGACGGTGGCCCTGGTGGTCACCACCCTGGTGGCCGGCGCCGGAGCCCTGGGTCTGGCCAATGCCCATCCGGGTCCCACTCACGCCCAGATCCAAATGTCCCAGCGCGACGCCCACAAGGCGGAAAAGAACTTCGCCTACCTGAATGAGGTGGTGACCCAGCAGGGTGGCTCCCTCAAGTCCGACCCCAACACTCTGACGGGCCGGGTTTTCCACCAGCAGCGGCCGGTGGATGCGGCCGGAGCCACCCAGGCCATGGCCGACGGCTACACGGTTTACCTTTACCCCACGGCTCAGAGCGAAGAAGGCATTGCCATTAACTCGCTGGAGGAGTTAAAGCAAATCACTGGTCAGGTCCGCTCAGAAGTTGCTGAGGCTCACCTGAAACAGGGCCTGGAAAATCTAAAGGATGGGCTGAACCAGGTGGGCCGGTCCATTCAGGACGGTCTGGACGACCTTTTTAAATAGTTTTTTTCACTAGCTGGCCGAGGTGAACTTCCATCGGGCGGGAGCCCTTCTTGGTTTTGGTGTCGGGAACGGCCTTCCAGCGGATGTGCACGTCCACGTCATAGAAGCCGTTCTTGAGCTCGCGGGCAGAGATCGCGTAGCTGTATTCGGCTGGTTCCTGCGGAGTTAGCCCGTAAACGAAGGTTTCTTGATGCGCCTGGGTATCCTGGCGTGTGGTCAGGTCCTCGAGCATGCGCTCAGCGATGGCCAGCCCGTCTTCTGGCCGACCGGGCTGGGCAGCCCGAGGCAGCAAGAGCGGTCCCAGAAAGACAGCCAGGGAAACCCCGAGAATAACAATTTCGGCTCGCGTTAGACGCACAACTTGAAGTTCTAGGGGGGCCTGCCGCCTCCCCCTAGGACCCCCCCGCCTTGAAGTTCTAGGGGGGCCTGCCGCAAGGAGGAACGAAGTTCCTCCAACCCCCTAGGACCCCCCCGCCTTGAAGTTCTAGGGGGGGCTGCCTACGACCCCCTGGGTTGCGTCGGAATGGAAACCTGGAGTTCAGATAGTTTTAGGGCGTCTGGGTTAGGCTGGGGGCATGTTGTTGAACTTGCGCCCGAACCCCAATCCCGCTGGCGACTTCGTCCGCCAGGTCGGCAAAAAAGTCATCGATAGCGATTTCGGTACCGAGTTGCCCGAGGCTTCGCGCGATACGCTGGTTCTGGCCACCACCGGGGGCGCGGTGCTGGGTGCAGCGGTGGGCACCTTTCTGGGTTTTCAGTCGCAGGGCGGCAACCGCGTCAACGAGGAATGGCGTACCCACGGTATTCGCCACCCGCACCTCACGGGCTATTCGCATTCGGCGGTGCCGGACTACGATCGCGTTTGTCATTACGAAGGCTCCGGCGAGGAACGCCGGGAGGTCTGTCGCGACGAACTGGACGGTTGGTGGCACCGTTATTCTCCGCGCATCCGCGAGGATCAGGTCGGCACCTATACCGCTCCCGAGTTTCACAACTCGAAATGGGCCGAGCCGCTGCTGGGCGGCTTCTTGGGCGCTCTGGGAGGCGGGTTGCTGGGTCTGGGCATCGGCATCGGGGCCAATGCCCTCAAGCATTCTCTCAACCACGGTGAAGCTGGCGCGTCGCAGAACGCTTTGCCTGAGGCCAAACGCGAGCAACTGCATGGCACCGCCGGGATGCTGGCCCTGGGCGGGGCCGCCGTGGGCATGGTGGGCGGAGGCGTGCTGGGACACGTGGCCGGCGTAGTGGAGCAGGCTCAGAAGGAAGTGCACACGCGCGAGTGGATGGGCCCGGTCCTGCAAAACCAGCGCATCGGCGAGATTCCGTCGGATTATTACGAGCATAACGTGGGCCTGGGTTTCCCTGGCCTGGGAATCGGCTTTGGTCGGGGGTCCAGCGGCGTCTACCGCGACGTTCCCGTCTACAACGCCGACGGCACGCCTCAGATCCAGCGCGTGCAGCATACCTTCGATACGGCTCGCTACGGCCCCGTCAGCGGTGCCATCATGGGCGGCCTGATCGGTGGCGGGGTCGGCCTGGCCGCCGGCATTGCCGGTGGAACCTTGTTAAAAATGGTGGAGAGCCGCCCCAAGGATAAGCCCCAGGGCTAGGCCATGGTGAAGGATTTTTTGAACGGCTTTCTTTCGCTGGTCAAAGGCAAGGGACCGTCCTGGAGTTTTGAAGAGCGGCGCAGCCTGGTGCGCCTCAAATGCAATTATCGCAGCATGTACTCCAACGCCGAGGGTCGTTTCCCCGGCACCATCCAAGATCTGGGGGAAGGCGGCCTGAATCTAAGCACTCGCCATCCGCTCAAGGTCGGGCAGTGGGTGACGGTCTACTGTCCTTTCGTTGATGTCGACGGTCCCCACGATCCTATCGAGGGCCAGATCTGCTGGACCCAGAAAGCAGGGGAGCTCACCAACTCGGGTCTGCGTTTCCAAGTGACTCCGCACTCGTGGGTCTTTTCGATCTTGCAGTTGCTGGGTTTTTCCAGCCTTTCTTCGCGCAGCAAGCGCCGTTGGGTGCGAGCCGAATGCAAGCTTCCGGCGCGCGTCGGCGATCGCGAAGTGCAGGTGGAAAACCTCGGCGTGGGCGGTGCCCTGGTCAGGGCGAAGCCTCGACTTCCCGAAGGAGAGGCCACCATCACGGTAGGTCCTTACCTGAAATTGCAGGCCCTGGCTCTCGCCGGCGAGCTGAGCGACCCCCGCGACGACGGCCTGCAGGCCCTGGAGTTTCGCGAGCTGGATTCCGCCCAGCTCAAATTGCTCGGACTCTACCTCAAGGCCCTGCTGCGCCGTTCCTTCGACGACTAGACACTCTCTCGGGCGCGAGTCTGGGTAGGCCATCGCCTGCGCAAACGACGCTTGCGTACCGCAGGGTCAGAGTAGGGCCGAGAGCCAGCCGGCCAGGGCGGCCAGGGCCATGGTCGGGAGGATGGACAGCCGTTTGCTGCCGACCAGTGCAGCGGCCACCAGGGTCAGGGCCCAGTCCAGGGGACGGTGGTTGGTGGTGTGAGCCACCAGCGTGGCTGAGGCTAGCATGGTTCCCACCGCAAAAGGCCTCGTGGTGCGTTCCATCAGCCGGCGCCAGCGCGAATTTCGCAGGCGGTTCCAGGTGTTGCGCACGGTGAACACGAGCAGGCTGCTCGGTCCGAACATGCCGATCACGGCGGCCAGTGCCCCGGGAGTCCCGGCCGCCTGGAATCCGACCAGCGCCACCACCATCATGCTTGGGCCCGGCGTCACCTGGGTGAGCGCGTAGAAGTCCACGAACTGACGGTCGCTCAACCAATGCTGCTCCAGCACGGCCTGTCGTTGCAGTTCGGGAATGATGGCAGACCCGCCGCCCAGCGCCAGCAGAGAGAGGGCG
>JALHOV010000012.1 GCA_022842865.1 Vulcanimicrobiota bacterium
GCGATCGGCATAGTCTGCCACCACCAGGATAAATCGGCCCCGATGGTCTTCCATCTGCTTGAGCATGGTTTTGGCAGCGTCTGCTTTGAAGGCTTCTGGCGCACGGGCCAAACCGCCGATCTCGTCAATGAAGCCGCCCTGGCCCCACATGCTTTCGAACAGCTTCTGCACCTTGGTGGTGGTTTGGCCGACAAAACCAGCCTGCAGGTCCGCGCCCTGACTCTCGCTCAGGCCGTGGCTGGGGATAATGTCGTAGGCAGCCATGAGCTTGACGATCAAGCGTGCCATGGTGGTTTTGCCGGTGCCAGGCGGGCCGTCCAGGATGAAATACGGCTCGAAGCTGGCCAACGGATCGTTGCCCATCTCTTTGTCATACTCGATCGAGTCACACAAGGTGCGCAGCTCGGCTTTGAGATTGTCCAGACCCTCGAGGGCGTTGATTTCCTTCCATACCTGGTCGGGTGTCAAGGCTTTTTCGGCGGCGAAGTCGTCGGGGGCCAGCGTCTGCAAGGCCGCTTTGGTCATTTCCGTTTGGCCCGAGGTGAGGCGGGTGGTCTGCTTCTTGATGGCGATGTCGATCATAGATCCCACGCTGCCGGCGTTGCCAAAGTTCTTCATCTTGCGGCGTTCCCGCTCCAGGCGCATCAGAGCAGCCTCACGAGTCGGCTCATCCAGCAGGCGCTGCTTGTCGGCTACCATTTTGTCGAGAATCGAGCCCAGTTCCTCACGATTGTAGTCCTCGAAGGGAACCGAGGTAAAGCGGCGTTCGGCTCCATCGTCCACGTCGCGAATCAAATCGCGCATTTCGCCTTTGTAGCCGGCGCCGATGAAAACGGTGTCGGCATAATCGGGGTGACCCAGGTAAGGAATCATGGCCCGGAAAGCCAGCCGGCCTTCCTGAGTATCCTTGAGCTGGTGCATCTCATCCACAAAGATGACGGCGCCTTTGTTTTGCTCGAACAGCTTCTTGACGTTTTCCTCGGGCTGACTGCCGGAGAGCAAGTCCTGCACGCGGATTTCCTTGAACTTGTTGTTTTTCAGATAACCGACTTTGGTCAGGGCGTCAGCAAACAGCTTGGCCACGGTGGTTTTACCGGTGCCCGGATTGCCTTCGAAAAGCAGGTTGAGGCGGGGCGGGTCGCCGGTCAGACCGTATTCGGCCTGAGCCTTCTGCAGCTTGACCTGGGCCAACACGCTGCGCAGCTCGCGCTTGGCGGCGCCCAGGCCGACCATGCGCTCGAGTTCGTCGAGCGGATCTTTTTCCTTGACCATCTTGGCGTTGATGACGTCGTTGGTGTTGACGCGAGACACCGCCGAGGGATCGCGTTCAAGAAAGGGCATCAGCTTGGCGCTTCGTTCGGTCTGGGCGGACTTGACTCCGCGCCAGAGCGTGAAGGCCTGACCCACTTCGCCGTCCTTGGCTTTGGCACCGATGGCGCTGATGGCTTCCTGACTGAGATCATAACCTTCGGCCTGGGCCTTCTGAGCCAGCAAATTGGTGATCATGGGAGCGCTCAAGGGCTGCGTGTTGAAGCGCTTGTGGGTCACCGTGGGCAAAGCCGTCTTGAGGCGCTCCAGATCGGAGTTGGTCCCCTGCAGCAGCAGCGGCGACTGACCGCCGAAGCGCTCGATATACTTGCCCAGGGTGGCGAAACCGGGGCTGTTCAGCCCGATCTGGGCCAAGTCGTCGAGCACCAGGAAGGCGGCGCGGCCGCTCTGGACCTGCTCGTTGAGCACCTTCTCCAGCGCATCCGGGCTGTTGAAGGTGGCGGCGGGCAGACGGAGCACGCCTTCGCCTTCGCGCCAGCGGGGGACCCCGGGGTTGCGGGCATCACGCAGCGCTTCGCCGAGACGATCGACCAGTTCGCTGACATTGTGCTGGGGCTCGCCCTTGATTTCAAAGACGTAGGGAAGCGGCGGCAGTCCCTGGGCCTTCTGCACCCGGTTCAGTTCTTCGGCGGTGCGCAACTCCTCGAACGGATCGGGGTTGACGTTGACGATAGGCTGAGTGGTCACCTGCAACTCGGCCAGCGCTTTGGCGTCCAGCTTGTGTTTGGTGTAATATCCCTTTTCCAGAGCGGCGAACGAAAGCGGAAACTGACGCGCCATCCGGTCCGGATCGAGCTGGTAGCGAGTGAACATCTCGGCCCCGAAAAGGCTCTGGTCGGCCTGGAAGCGTCCCGGCAGGTTCGGTCCCTCGGCTTTGAAAGCGTCCGCCAGGCCTTTACTGGAGCCGCCGGTGTTCATCACCTTATCGTAGGCGTTGCCGATTTCGCGCATCATGGTATCGGGAGCAATGTGCAGACGGCCGCCCTTCCAGTGGGAGCGCAGCAGGATCCGTGGGTTTTGCCCCTGCTCCACGATATGGGCGCCTTCTTCCATGTCGGTCAGGTTGCCGCTTTTTTCCATTTTGCCCTCGAGCTTGGCGTGGGCGTTGGAGACGCGGTCACGGGTGACGGTGATGGAATACTTAAATTTATCCAGGTCTTGCAGAATGCCGGTGGGAAGGGTATTGAGACTGCGCTTGAGCAGGGCCATGTCGCGGTCGTCGGCCGGTTCGTCCAGCTTGACCAGCTTCTCGATGGCGGTCTGGCGAAGCTTCTTTTCCGCGTCGTCCTTGCCCGCGTAGAGGATGACTTCCGGTTCCGACTTGAAGAAGGTTTCGCCAAAAGCCAGGCTGGAGCGGGACTGAGCCGCCCATTCTTTCCAGGATTCCTTGCCGAGCACGGTCTGACGTTCTTCGGCGGTGGCCTGGCGCAGCAGCGGGTGCTGTTCGATTTCGCCGTTAAAGCGCGCTTCGATCTCGCTCCAGGAGTTGCTTAAGGTGGTGCTACCCAGGTCTTCCGGCTTGGGCACGCTGCCCCGGTCCATGGATTGGGACAGTTCCTGATCGATGCGCGTCTGCCAGTTGGCACTCACGTCGTCGAGCACGGATTTGCGCAAACTCTCCAGTTCGCCTTTGGTGGCCGCTTCAAAGGCCTTGGCGTCTGGCTCATGTCCGGCCGTCTTGCTCAGGAAGCCGGTCAGCACGGTGGCTACCGCTTCGTCGGTGCGGAACATGCTCGAACTCTCCAGTTGCTCGCGAGCGCCACCGCGAACCTCGGCGGGGGTAGACTCCTCGTCGCTGAGATGCTGCACGAAGGTGCGGGAAATATTGAGGCGCTCGGAGAGCTTCTCGGGAGACAGGCCGCTCAACACTTCGTGACCGAGTTTGGCCACGTCGGTCTCGCCGTTCTGAATGGCGGTCAGGGTGGCCTGAGCCAGCTTCAATCCGGTCGGCACGTCCTGCAGGTAACCGGCCAGAGGAGCCACCAGCTTGCTCACGGCCCGATCGCCGGCGATGTCGCTTTCCTTGGCAATACCCGAAAGATAGGTCATGGCCAGGCTGCGCTGGTCGGCCTCGCTGGTTTTGTCACCGGCAATGGTCGGCATCAGTTGCAGCGCCAGCGAAGCCAGGGCTTTGCCGGAAGTTTCCTCGCCGCCCTTGGAGAGCTTCTCGAGGGTGGCTTCGACCACTTTGACCCGGGCCGGAACCGACTTCTGCACGGCGCACAGCTCGGTGGCTACGCGGCACAGGGCTTGTTCTTTAGGATTGGTGGACTGGTTCCCGATGGCGTTCAGGAAGAAGTTGCCGACGGCGGCTTTCTCTTCGGGAGTGGCTTTGGCCACCTGAGTCATGGCTTCTTTGCCCAGTTCACCCAGGGTGGCATCGAGCGGCTTGGTCAAACCCTTGGAAAGCAGATTGAGGGTGCACTGACCGATGGCCACGGCGGCGGCGGCCGGCAACTTGGCGGCGGCGTCTGCGCTCATGCGGCTGATCAGCTTCTCGGATTCACTCAAGCCGTGCTGGGCAATGCCAGCCAGGATCGCGCTGCTGACCGGGGCCTGATCTTTGGCGTCCACTTTGGTGTTCAGCACCAGTCCAGCCAGCACGACGCTGACGGGGGCCAGGATTCGCTTGCTCAGCATATCCAAACCGGCCTGAGCCAGCGCCAACTGCGTAGCCGGGGCGCGCTCGGCTGCGGCGCTGCTCACCACTTGAGAAAAGGCCTTTTCACCCGGGTTGGCCGAGGGCAGATCGGCCACCATTCCCAGGATGGCCTGGCCGACGGCGGCTTGCTCTTGGGGTTGAGCGCCTTTGGCCTGTTCCATGGCGGCCTGACCGAAAGTGGCGAACTCGCTGGCGCTCTTGGGGAGCTCCCCGGCCGACAACGACTGAAGGCCCGCCCGAGCCAGAGCGGCCTGAGCCGCGACCGGTAGCTTCTCTCCCGCGCCCAGCAGGTTTTGCACGAAAGCCTTTTCTTCGTCGCTGGTAAGCGTGGAATGGGAAAAAACGGTGAGGACGGCGTTTCCGAGGGCGGATTTTTCCTCGGGTTTAGCGGTGCCGATCAGGGCCAGCGCCTGGCCGCCAATCTGAGTCAGCGAGCGTCCGGTCAAACCGTTCGCCCCGCCCGCCATGAAAGCCAGAGAAGCCTGTCCAAGTGCAGCTTTGCAAACATCAGGCAGAGCTTTGCCGGCGTCCTGGATGGTCATGCAAAGCGACTTTTCGGTATCGCTGGTGAGGCTCGAAGCGTTCAGATGAGTCAGCAACGAGCTGGCCAAAGCCGCGCGATCGGCAGCCGGTGCGGCGTTGGTTAAATTCAGGGCCTTGGCGGCCACATCGGCCAGTTTTTGACCGGTCAATGCAGTGACTCCCGCGGCCACGGCTTCTAAGCCGGCCTGAGCCAACGCCGTCTGGGATGCGCCCGCCAGTCCCTTGCCGGCGCCGCTCAGGGCGGTCAGCAATCCTTTTTCGGCTTCGTTGGCGTTGGCCGAAGCGGTAATGGCCGCCAGGACCGAGGTTCCCAGGGCCGCCTGATCGGGAACGGCCTGACCCGGGACCAATCCCAAGGCGGCGGTGCCCCACCTGGCCAGAACCGGCCCGTTGACCCCGGTCAGCCCTTGAGAAATGGTCTGCAGGGTGGCTTGCGAGAGGGCGCCCTGAACCGAGGCGGAGAGCGATTTACCGGCACCCAAGGACAGGTTGCTGACCGTCTTTTCGTCCTCGTTGCTGGTAGCCTGAGCAATCCCGGTCAGGAAACGCTCGCCTACTTTGGCGCGCTCCTCGGGCTGTAGCAGACCCGATTGTTGCATGACCTTGGTGGCCACGCCGGCCAGCACGCCGCCGGCAGTCCCCGTGAGCTGCTCGGTCAAAGCCTCGAGCGAAGTGCGATGCAATGCCAACTTGGCGGTGACGGAGCCGACCACGGCGGCCGATTGCTGGGCGACGTCGGCCAGATTCTTTTCCAGGGGATTCTTACTATAACGGGGCAGTTCGGCGACAAATTTGTCAGCCATCTCGACCTGCTCTGACTCGGTCGGCAAGCCACCAGTCCAGCTGCTCTTGGTCATCTTTCTCAGCGTCTCGGCGGCGAGTTGCTGAGTCGTTTCAATTTTTGGTCCAAAGAGCGACACGGAGATTCCCCCAGTTAGGCTAACGTATCGTTCGTTATAACCGATCGCGGGCCTGTGCGGGGCACCCAAATGTTACGAATCTGTTAAAGTCAAGACGTTATGTTCCCATCAGGGCGGTGCCGCCCAACAGCGACCCGTAGGCGATGGCCATCCAGGGTGCACCTTCAGGAGCAGCGGCTCCATAATGGATGGCTACTCGATGAAAAAAAGCGCCTGCGATGGCTCCAAGGATTGCTCCAAGCATAAAAGTCCTTCCTGAGCCCAAGAAAATGGGCTATACCCAAACCTGCCAGAACGAGAAGAGAGCTATGCCCCGCATTCAAAGGGTCGGCAGGCGGGGGGCTAAGCTTGAGAACGCGATCTCGTGGGTGAACGGGTCACAGTGGGGCGGTCCAAGGCCCATCGAGACGGTTCGGCCCGGTGATTTTCCGGGCGCGCCGACAGACTTTCAGTATAGGCGGCCCGGGAGGGCAAGTCAAACCGAGAACCGAACTTATTTAAGGTGCAACGCAGCCCACTATTGGTGTTAGGGGAAGATACCGAACTCGATCGGCTCACCACCGCGCTCTTTCAATGGTTCTTTGGGCTCTGGATGCTGTCTTGTCCTTTTCTGCTGGGATTCATCCGCACGCCTGCCGCCCAACTGATCTGCACGATTTTTGCCGCACTGGGGCTGCTGCTGACGCTGCTGTGCTGTTTGAAGCCTCTGCTGCGCTGCCAGCTGGTGCTGGATACCGAGCGTCAGGAGTTGTACCTCAGACACCGGCGCTTTTTCTTCTTCACTTCCCTCATGCCCGTGGGCGGAGCCGAGGAACTGGCTGGCACCACCTGGGCCGGCGAGTTGCCACAGGCTCCCTTCACCTTCTGGTGGCGCTACGTGTCTCTGATCGTCACCAAAAAGGGACGCCGTTTCCGTGCTCTCCGGTCCGATCGAGAGTTTGAGCCGGCCCAGAGCGACGCCCGGCGTCTGGCTTACGAACTGGGCACGCTGTGTTACCCCGGCCAGGCCCAAAGCTTGCTGAGCTTGAGTCGCGAGGGGGAGAACCTGCGTTTCCATCACCGCCCCCTGATGGCCGGCCGGTGGGACGGCTGCGCCCTGATTTTCTGGGGCCTGATGATCATCCCCAGCGGCGTGATGCTCTGTTACGGCCTCTACCAGTTGTGGGAAATGCTGCTCCGGCCTTGACGGATGAGCTAACCGCCTGCCTGGCCGGCTACGTGGAGCAGGCCAGCCTCGAGTCCAGCGGCCAGTTCACCCTGAGCGCCGAGCACGGAATGGAGAAGCTCAAGCGCTTCACCCTGGCCGAACCCCGCCTCTATGTGCTGAACGCCATGGCCGCCGCTCAATCGGCCCCCTCCCGCGCCATCCAGGTCCATTGTGACGCCGACGATACGATTCTAAGCGCCGACACCGAGGTAGATTTCGGTCCGTATCTCAAAGATCTGAGCCATCGCCTGCTCGACGACAAGTGCCCCCCGGCCGTCAAAGAACTGGCCATGGCCTACCACGCCGCTAAAGGTCTCAAGCCTGCCCTTATCGAGGTCAGCACACGCAGCCAACGCCTGCACTGGTCGCCCGACAAGGGAGAATCGGTAGTCGACTTCCAGGGTGACGGCCTGCGTCTGCAGGTGCGAGAAAAGATGAGCCTGCGCACGGTCCGCAAGTATTTCTCGTATCGCTTTGGCGAGGTCCGCCTGGACACCGAGGAGGACGCCCTCAAACGTCACTGCAACCTGACTTCGTTGCCCACCGTCATCAACGGCCAGTCCCTGACCCGCCCGCTGGTCCTGGGCGAATGCCGATTCCACCTGTTCTCGGGCTGCAAAGACCTGGAGGATAGCCATCCGCTGGCCCGCTGCCGCCGCGAACATGGCCAGTTGAAAGCCGTGCACAGCCAGCCCGGCCCTTTCCCGGTGGTGCTGGCCCAAGGCGGTCGTTTGCCCCCGTATCTGACACTGGTTGTGCGCGGCGTCAACTACCGAATGCCGCCGATGCCCGGCGACCGAGGCGAATTCCGCGCCGTCGCCTATGTGGACCACCTGCGCAAGGACCTCTCCCAGACCCAATTGGTCCACGACGAAGAGCTTAAGCGAGTGCTGGCGGACCTGAACAAGCTGCGCCTGAAAATGTGCTCCATTTGAACCAGTCGGCGATCGCCTGAGCGTGTTCGCGTAACTCGCAGCGCTTCCATTTCTGGCCGTTGATCGTCACCCACCAGCAGAGCTGATCGCGCTTGGGCAGCACCGTCAGTTCTTCCAGAACCTCGATCCTCAGGTCGGCCCAGGCGATTTCTCCATAAGGCGGAATCAGCGCCACGCGCCGCTGCCGATCCAGAACCACTTGCTCCTCCCGATTGAGCCGCGCCTGGCGCAGAGCCGAACGCAAAGCAAACCAGACCAGCAGCCCCAGATGAAGCCAGATCAACCACCAGTGGACCACGAACAGATAAACCGGCAGCAACAGCAGGCTCCAGGCAAAGAGAGAAGCGTAACCGCGCCAAAAAACCGAGCGGTAGTGGGCCAGCAGACCGACTTGCTGGCCACGCGACCAGGTCGGCAGGCCGGCCGGAACCCGCCGATCATACCGTATCCTGAAAAGCGCTGCCAGAGGAACCGCCCAGCAGGCCAGGGTCAAGGGGAGCACGGCCAGTAGAAAGAGCGCCCAGCGCAACGGATCGCCCTGTTGGTCGTGAATGCGGCGCAGCAACTCGAGATCGAGCCAGCTGAAGGCCCCCGCCCCCAGCACCCCGATGGCAAGAAAACCGCCCAACATCAACCGCGCCAACACGGGCCTGCAGTTCGGCCGCAACCCCAGAATCCTGCGTGGCCACTCCTGGCCAAGCCCGCCCCGCCCACCCGCGATTCCTGGCCGAACCGGCGGGACAACCGTCGAAGCTGTGGAACGGGGGCCCTGTGTTTGGTTTTCTAAAAGGCCCCGTCAAAGAATCGGACAAAACCCGTGAGCAACTCTTTCTGCTGGCGGAGCGAGGGCTGCAGGTGGAACTGGCCGAGCTGTGTCGGCAAAAAAAAGCCGAAATCGCCGAAGAGTTTGCCGGTTGGTTGGAGATGCCGCCCAAAACTCGCAGCCAGCCCAAGCTAGCCCAAAAATATGCTCAGGGCCTGCTGGTCGTAGCCGAGAAAATGGCTCTACTGGGCGACGACCGTCCGCTGGACCTGCTTTCTGATGGCAAGCCTTCGAGCTGGCGCTCGGCCCTGCGCCAGGCCAACGAACTCATGACGGAACTGCGCTTCGCCGAGGCGGTCAAAATTCTCGAGCCCTATCTGGTTACGGGCTATCACGGCTCTCAGGAAGGGGCCGACCAGTATCAAGGCATTACGGTCAGCAAGCTGGGCGAGTGCGAATTTCAGCTGGGCCACTTCGACAAGGCAGACGCGCACTTGCGCAAGGCACTGGCCCTGTGCGAAAGCCAGAAAGACTGGCCCAACGTCTACGCCAACCTGAACCACCTCTACGAGTTGGAACGCTATCGCGGCAAGGCCGACGTGGCTCAGAAACATGCGTTGCAGTTGGCCCAGGTGCTGCGCGCGCAAGGCCAGGACCGCGCCCACGCCGACTACCGGGCGCGCACGGCCGAGGCCCCGCCGGTGCGCGTGGTCGCCTCGCTGAACGGAGTCCAGATGGAAATGGACGAACTCCCCCTGGACGCCACCCAGGCCAGGTTTTTCCAAGCCCGCAACCGGCCCACCCTGGTCCTGGCCGCCGCCCTGACCGCCGAGGGTCGTCGGGCCTTCGAGCAGGGCAATCATGCCTCCGCGCTGGACTCCTTTTCCAAAGCCGCCCAACTGGATGCCTACGACCCGGACTGCCGGTATCTGGCCGCACTTTGCCTGCTCCACCTGAAGCGTTATGCGGAAGCCAGCGCCTCCTACAAGCAGTTGGAACGCCTGGCGCCGGGCTGGTCGCAGGTGCGCCACGACATCTGGCTGGCTCAAGAACTGGCCGCCGGCCGCCTGAATCACGAAAGCTGGCTCTTGGAACTGGAGTTCCTCCATGGCGCCGTTCCTCCATTAGAACGCGTGCTGCAAGCCCTGAACCTCTATCCCAAATACGCCCCCCTCCTGCTGGCCCACGGTCGCGTCCTGAAGGTCTCCGGGGAAGAAGCAGAAGCCAACAAAGCCTATCAAAAAGCGCTGGCCCTGGCCGAGAACGAGGACCTCAAGTCCCGCATTCTGCTGGCCGCCAGCCAGGTGGTCCCCCAAGCCGAACTGCGCAAACAAATCCTGGGCCATCTGCTTAGCCTCAAACTCCCCAACCTGACCGCGGCGGCCACCGCTCGCTACCTGCTGCGGCATCTTTAAACCGGAGGGGACTTACTTGAAGACGAACCAGACGTACTCGGTCGAGGAGTACCTCCAGTTGGAAAGGGAGGCCCACGAAAAACACGAGTATGTCGCCGGGTCGATTTACGCCATGTCGGGTGGCCGCAACGTTCATCAGCTAATATCAACGAACGTTACGGTCGCTCTGGCCACACAGTTACGCGGCAACTCCTGTCGAGCCTATAACTCAGACACCAAAATACGCATTCGGATGCCCGGGCAAACCCGCTTCTAGAGTACCCGGACGCATCGGTGATCTGTCGCCCGAATTCTCAAAGAGACAACTTTCAGGATGAGCCCGTGCTGGTCGTGGAAGTCCTATCCGAGTCTACCCGGCGCGTCGACCTCAGCGAGAAGAAGGAAGCCTACCTGACCATTCCGTCACTGGCCCTGTATCTGATCTGCGAAACCGAGGAAAGCTGCGTCACCGTATGGCGTCGAAGCGAAGAAGGCTTCCTGAAGGAAACCTGGAGGGACCTCGACTCTCAAATCACCTTGCCGGAATTGGGAATCTCCCTGGCGCTGGCAGAGATATACGACGCAGTCGACTTTTCAACGCCGACCAGACCCGAATAGAATTAGTCTTTGACCAGGTGGCGTTCCAGCCATTGCTCCATCTCCCAGAGGCAGTGAAGCACCGACTCGCGGGCGCGGTAGCCGTGATCCTCGAGCGGCAGCACGCACAAACGCGCTCGCGCCCCCAGACCCTTGAGGGCCTGGTAAAAACGCTCGCTTTGCAGGGGGAAGGTGCCCGAGTTGGAGTCTTCGGCGCCGTGGATGAGCAGCACCGCGTCCTGGATCTGATCGGCCACGTGAAAGGGTGACATGGCCTGGTAGGTCTCGCGCGCCTGCCAATAAATGCGCTCCTCCGACTGGAATCCAAAGGGGGTAAGCGTCCGATTGTAAGCGCCGCTTCGACAAATAGCCGCCTTAAAGAGCCGGCTGTGAGCCAGGAGATTTGCGGCCGTGAAGGCTCCGTAACTATGCCCGCCAATGGCCATGCGCGAACGATCCCCCACGCCACGGCGCACCAACTCGTCGATGGCCGCCCCCGCGCTGTCCAGCAACTGCTTCACGTAGGTGTCGTTGGGCTCTTCCTCGCCCTCCCCCACCACCGGAAAGCTCGGGTCGTCCAGCACCGCATAACCCAGCAGAGCGAAAAACAACGGCCCGCCCCAGGATGGGTGAATGTAGCGGAAGGGACTGTCGCGCAACTGCCCGGCACGCGCGGCGCTTTTGTACTCGCTGGGATAGGCCCAGAGGAGACCGGGCAGAGCCGAGCCATCGTGGTCGGGGGGCAAATACAAAGTACCGGTCAACTCGACGCCATCGCTGCGCTGATAGCGAATCAGCTCCTTGCCCACCCGCGTCAGCATGGGCACGGCCGGCTCGATCTGGGTTAACTCGCGAGCCTGGTTGTCATGCCACAACACCAGATTGGGCGGGCGCATCTGACTCTCGCGCTGAATCAAAAGGCACCTGGCTTCCGAATCCAGGAGCCCGACCGGATAATCATAAAAAGGCGCCTCACTTTGAAAAAGACGCTGGCTGGTTTTCGAAATCAGGTCGAAACGGTCCAAAAACGGTCGCTCTCCCTGAGCCGAAGCCCCCGCACCCACCAGATAAATGCTCTGCCCACTGCGAATCAGACGCTGCCGGCCCTGGTCATCCAGCTGAATGAGCGGACGACCCGGATTGATGTAATCGTCCTCGCTCGAATATTCGAAGAGCAATTCGCGCTGGCCACTGCCGGGAAAGACGCGCCAGACGCGACGGTTGCGCGTCTTCCACCAGCCTTCTTGCACAATGGCCAGATCGTCGTCGCCAAAAGTCAGCGACTCGATTCGGCCCGCCACTTCCAGAAAAACGCGGGGCTCCTCCCCCACGGCTTTCTGCATCAAGGCATCGCGAACTTCGGCCTGCTGACGTGGATCGCCGCCGTCGCGGGCTTCCAGCCAGATGACCGTGCAGGCCTCATCCTCGCGCCAACAAGCATACCGGCGACCGGGACGCACCGCGTCAAAATCAGGCGGAGTGCTTTCTTGCAAGGCAAGCTCGGAAACCACCTCGATCTCCTGGCCGGAAAAGTCCATGATGGCGGTGCGTAGAGGAAAGCGACCCATCGGCACCTGATAGGAAAACGGCCGCAAAATTTCCGAATACAAAATGTAACGACCGTCCGGGGAAATGGTGAAGCCTGAAAATAATTTTCCAGCCAGCACCACCTGCGACTGACCCTCCAGGTCGATCGAAACCATGTCACTGGCCAGGTAATGGACAAAAAGAGCTTCATCATGCTCATTTTTGAGCAAGTCCTGAAAAGTGCGGCTGGGTGACCGGCCGCCCGAATGCTCCTGCACAATCGGTGAGCCGGGAACCGCCGGAGCGGTCGGGGCCGGGCCCTGGTCGGCCGGCACCAGCTGGGCCAGCAGACCGCTGGAATCGCGCAGCCAGCGAAAATTGACCGTTCCATTCACCTGATTCAGCCGCCCGGCCAGACGCCGGGCCTGAGCGGTGGCCACCTCGGCCAGCCAGAGTTCGTCGTTGTGACTGAAGGCCAGATACCTTCCGTCGGGAGACCAGTTCAGGGTGCGGATGCGCGGAGCTTCCGGCATTCCCTCGATGGCGCGAATCTGCCCCTGCAGATCCTGAAAAGAAAGCGCATCATAGTAGAGATCGCGGTTACACAAGCGCCATTCCGGGTGAAAGCGCAGTCCGGCCAGGCGCATTTCCGGCTGGGAAAGATCGATCAACTCCAGCAGCACCTTATATTCGGTCAGCACCCAGTGATTGCGCTGAGGAGAGAGCACGAAAGAGCGACGGCGACTGGCCTCGACCGCCTGGGCCAGCAACGGTGAAGGGGTTTGATAGCCACTCATAAGGTGGGCAGACAGAGCACTTCGCGGCTCCAGGCGTGGGCCGAGATGGCTTGCTTGACCTGTTCGATCTGGCCCCAGCTGCAAGGCTGCAAGGCCAGCACGATGTGGGCCAGACCATCCGGATCAGAAATCTGGGTGGCCTCGCGGATCGACAACCCCAGTTGGGCCAGGGCTGTGGCCACCGCGGCAAAAACCCCTGGTTGATCCGTAACGCTGCAGCGCAGATACCAACCCTGCACCACCGAACGCCAGTCGCGCAGAGCGGCCGGCTGCAGCGGCGGCAAAGCGGTCATTTGGCGCAGCTGGGTCAGATCGCGCACCACCGATCGGGCCGTGGGCAGAGGCCCGGCCCCCTTCCCCACCATGGTGAATGGCTCGTCGCGACCTGCCAGTTGCAGGGCCACCGCATTGGTCTCCTGACGCACCGAAGCCAGCGGATGCTCCAGCGGCACCAGCGCCGGACTGGTCCATAGCTCCAATCCGTCGGCGCTGCGCCGGCAACAAGAAAGCGGCCGAATGGCGCAGTGAAAACGCTGAGCGCTGGCAAAATCAACGGGCAGCAACTCTTCCAGACCCTGACGGCGGATTTCTCCCCAGGGAACCCAGCAATGGAAGATCAGGCTGCTCAACAGAGCCAGCTTCTGACTGGCGTCAGCGCCCGAGACGTCAAAATAAGGGTCGGCTTCGGCGAACCCGGCCCGCTGCGCGGCGGCTAAAACCTCGTCATAGGGCTGGCCGGCCGCCATATGGGTCAACAGGTAATTGCTGGTACCGTTGGCGATGGCCAGCACGCCCTGCACGTCCTGATTGCTGGGCATATGCCGGACCACGTCGAGCACCGGGATTTCGCCGCACACACTGGCCTCGAAGGCCAGAATGCGAGCATGCTTGCGGGCCGCGGCAAAAAGCTCCAAACCGTGCTCGGCCAGTACCGCTTTGTTGGCCGTGACCACGTGCTTGCCCTTACTCAAGGCCTGTAAAATCAGCGTGCGCGCCGGCTCCAGGCCGCCCATCAACTCTAAGACCACGTCCACGCGCGGGTCGTCCACCACCAGCTGGGGATCGGTGACCAGTAGACCGGAAAAGTTCTCGCGTTTCTTGTCGACGTCGCGCACCGCCGCGATGGGAAAACGCCAACGACTGCGGGCTTTAGCCGAATCGTGCAGGTGGCTCTGGTAGTAAAGAACGCCGCTGCCCACTGTGCCCAGTCCCAACATGCCGCAATACAGCTCGTGTCGGCAGAACAACTGACGGTACAACTGCAGGAGCAAAGCCTGGAAGTGGCGCTTGCGCACCACGATTTCAAAGGTGCTGTCGGTCAAAAGCTGCGGACTCTTGTGGACCGGCGGTACCACTTCGCCCTCGGCCCGCGGCAGCCACTCGATCGACTGATGAATGGCAGCCAGAATGTCGTGGTTCTCGCCGATGGCGTCCCCGACCACCTTCAAGAGCACCTGGTCCTTAGAAAGATGGCTGTCGGGAAACTCTTTCTCGAGTTGTTGCACTTCCGCGGTGCATTGATCAAACACAAAACTGGCGCGGCCGCTGGAGTAACTGGCCATGAGCAGGCGCACACCGGGCAACTCCTCGACCATGCGCCAGAGGGGACGATAGTCGTCCTCCCGATCCAGGTAAACGGTGAGCACCGGCACCCCCTCCAGGGCGGTAATTCCTTTGGGAACGCCGGCCGGCGAGCGATGGCCCTGCAGCACCGTGCCCGGATGCTCTGGATTGAAGGTGTTTTTCACGGTCAGGCGCAGATGCCGCCCCTTGCGCGAGGCCATGGTGGCGGCCGCCAGGCACTTCTGATACAGCACCTTGCTGCCGAAAGCGGCCATCTGATAGGCCTCCTCGTGGGACAACTGGGGAATGGTATGAGGATGGCCCTCTTCGCGAAAAGGCTTGGGCAAGAAGTTCGGATTGGTGGTGGCTACGCCGTCCACGTCCGTAAAGATCTCCACCTCGCGCTTGAGAGCAGCTCCTACCACGGCGGCCGTGTAGTCCGAACCGCCGCGCCCCAGCGTGGTCGGTCGGCCGTCAGCGGTCACCCCCACGTAACCAGGAACCACCGGCAAGCCGCGCAACTGAAAGATCTTCTGAGCCATCGGCTCCAGCGAACTTTCCAAGATCGATGCGTCCTGAAACCGATCGTCACTCACCAGACCCAGCTCCTGCGGCGAGAGATCCTGGGCGTCCCAGCCCCGCGAACGCAGTGCGGCCGCCATCATACGAGCCGACAGGCGCTCGCCCCAACCCATCACCCGATCCAACTTTTCTTCCAGGGGCAGCTCGGTTTTCAGATGAGCCAGCAGTTGCTCCCATAAATCCGCCAGCAGGTCAGTGGCCAGCCCCAGGGACTCCAGCAAGGCCTCGTGAATTTCCTGAAGGGGTCCGAGTTTGGGCTCTTTCACCAGAGCCTGCAACAAATCGGTGACCTTGGCCCGGTTTTTGGTCGACCCCACCGCCGACACCACTACCACCGGGTTCAGGGCACGTTTGGACTCGATAATATCCAGTACTTTCCCCCAGGATTCGGGAGTGGCCAGGCTGGTGCCGCCAAATTTGAGGACGATCTTCGGTCGCATGGCCCGCTCCGTTCGATTTACCAGGCAGCGATGCCTTGCGGTTAACACCACGGAAACCTGAGAACGACCCGCGCCGCATAGAGTCAGGGGATGATGATTCTCCCTTATACGGCGCCGCCGGCCACCTACAACAACCCGGTAATCCGCCATGATGCGCCAGATCCGGGCGTCCTGAAGACGGAGAACGACTATTTTATGGTCACCACCGGTGGTAACCATCAGGAAGGCGCCTTCCCCATCTATCGCTCCGAAGATCTGGTGAACTGGGAGCCCAGCGGCACAATTTTTGCCAAACGCCAGGCCCCGGGCTGGAGCAGCGGCGATTTCTGGGCGCCCGAAATTCATCCGGTGGGCGATCAGTTCATCGCCTACTTCACGGCCCGCGACCGTTCGGGAATGTTGCGCATCGGCGCGGCCACCTCCCCCAAAGTGGAAGGCCCCTACCAGGACATCGGCCAGCCGCTGGTGGCCGAACCCCACATCGGAGTCATCGATCCAACCTTCTTTCGCGATGACGACGGCAGCCAATACCTCTATTGGAAAGAAGATGGCAACGCCTTCAACCCCCCGCAGCCCACCCGCATCATGGGCCAGAAGCTGGAAAAAGACGGCGTGACTCGCTCGGGCGAGCCGGTGGAGGTGCTGCGCAACGATCCCCAATCTTGGGAAGGCGACATTGTGGAAGCGCCTGAGATGGTCAAACGCGGAGACTACTATTACCTACTTTACTCAGGCAACGGCTACTGGGGCGAAGACTACGCCGAAGGCGCCGCCCGCGCCAAATCGCCGCTCGGTCCTTTCGAAAAGGCGGGCAAGCCCTTCCTGACCAGCACCGAGCGCTGGGAAGGCCCGGGCCACGCACACATCACGCAAGATGGCAAGGGCCAAGATTGGCTGGTTTACCACGCCTGGGACGAGGAGCACAAAGGTCGCCAGGTGCTCATCGACCCCTTGACCTGGGGACCCGACGGCTGGCCGCACATGCAAGGTCCTTCCCTGGGAGGGGCTGCTCCATCGAAATAGAACAGAGGGGGGTTCTAGGGGGAGACGCAGTCCCCACTAGTTTCTGTTGATAAGGGCGGTTATGGAAAAGTTACACGCAATGAAGCTGGCTCAAAGAGTCCAGGTTATGAAACCCTCGAGCACCCTGGCCGTTACGGCGCTGGTCAAGAAAATGACCTCCGAGGGTCACAAAATCATTGGTTTTGGAGCGGGTGAGCCCGACTTCGACACTCCCCAACACATTAAAGACGCGGTGGCTGAAGCCCTCAAGCAAGGCCTCACCAAATACGAGCCGGTCAGCGGCACCCCCGCCGCCCTCAAGGCCGTGGCCCAATACATGGAACCCAAAATCGGCCGCAATCTCGGCCCCGAGAACGCGCTCATCTCGTGCGGCGGCAAGCACAGCCTGTATCTCGCCTTCATGGCCCTGGTCGAACCGGGCGATGAAGTCATCATTCCCGCACCCTACTGGGTCAGTTACCCGGAACAGGCCCGCCTGTGCGGAGCCACGGTGGTCGAAGTGCCCGGCAGTGTCGACAACGACTTCAAGATCACCCCCGAGCAATTGGAAAAGGTGATCACGCCCCGCTCCAAAGTGCTGATCATCAACAGCCCCTCGAACCCCAACGGAACCATGTATTCGCCGGCCGAACTGAAGGCGCTGACCGAAGTGGTGCTACGCCACCCGCAGCTGATCGTCTTTGCCGACGACATCTACGAGCGGCTGGTCTACGGTTCCGAACCCTTTGTGAGCTGGTCCTCGCTCCACCCCGACCTGTTTGAACGCACCGTCACCTTCAACTGCCTGAGCAAAAGCTACGCTATGACCGGCTGGCGCGTCGGCTTCACCGTGGCCGAACCCAAGCTAATCAAGGCCATGTCGGGCCTGCAAGGACAGATGACCAGCAACATCACCAGCTTCATCTATCCCGCCATCGTGGCCGCTCTCACCGGGCCGCAAGACGAAGTGGAAAAGATGCGCCAGACCTTCGACGGGCGCGGTCAGTTGATGCATCGCCTCTTCTCGGCCATCCCGGGTGTGAAATGCTGCAAACCTACCGGCGCCTTCTACGTCTTTCCCGACATTTCGGCACACTTCGGCAAAACCGACCCGGCCGGCAAGAAGCTGATCACGGCGGCAGATTTCGCGGAATCGCTGCTGAGTCACGCCCAGGTTGCAGTGGTACCCGGCGAAGACTTCGCCGGGCCCAACCATGTGCGGGCCAGTTTCGCCACCAGCAATCAGAACATCGAAGAAGGCCTGGAGAAACTGGCTCGATTCGTGGAGCAACTGCGCTGATGGAAGAGTCGGAAAGGCTCGAAGAAGTAGCTGCTCTGGCCGACGACCTGGAACAGGCCCCCTGGGTTGGATGGGGCCTCTGGGGAGAAGAGCAGGAGTCCACCAATTTGCGGGTGCGGGCCGGCGACTTCGCCAACCCCGAGTCCAAGTACCTGGAGGAGAACGCTCCCCAGGCTACGCCGGCTGTGCAGCTGCAACGAGCTTTGGGACGCTTCCTGGGCAGGTCCTGAAACGAAAAGACCCGGCCACGCCCATCCCAGCTAGTGCCCGAGGTACAGTGGCAGTTGCCATCCGGGCGGGCCTTTGAGCAACAGCTCGTCTTTATTCACTTCCGTCTTCCAACGCAAGACCGCTCCAGCCTTTACTTCCATGCGAGGCGGCGGCGTGTCCACTCCTTTGCGACGAATCTCTAGCACGAAAGGCTCGGCCTGAGCCACTCGGACCACCAACTCGTTCTTCGCCCAGGTGAAGGGCCCGCTGGCTTTCGAAACTTTCTTATCGTCGGTAAAGTGCAAGCTGGCTGTCTGGTCGTCACCTAAAACCAGAGAAAAGCTCTGGCTCGGGGAAAGTGTGCCGCGATAGGACTTTGCACCATCCGCTCCCAGCGGCAAGGCAAGACAGAAAAGCAACAGGAACTTGCGCATACCTGGTCTTTCTTGAGACAGCCCCCAGGGCCTTTCTGGCCCACCAGCAAGCCCCACTTCTCCACTTATTCATAGAACGGCAACGTGGCCCCCGACCGGCAGGCCTAAAATCGGGTGTCACATAAACGGAGGAACCCCATGCCAGAGAAGTCCCAGGAACCAACGGTTTTAGGCCACCCGGCCGGACTATTCGTACTATTTTTCGCGGAAATGTGGGAGCGATTCTCCTACTACGGCATGCGCGCCCTGCTCGTTTTCTACATGATCAAGGGCTTCCTGGGCTACAACGACGCCAACGCCTATAAGATCTACGGGGCCTACACGGCTCTGGTCTACGCCACCCCCTTCATCGGCGGCATGCTGGCCGACAAAGTGCTGGGTGCCCGCGTTGCCGTCATCATCGGCGGCGTGCTCATGGCCCTTGGCCACCTGCTCATGGGTATCCAGAACCCGACCGCCTTCTTCCTGGCGCTGGGCCTGCTCATCACCGGCAACGGTTTCTTCAAACCCAACATCTCCACCATCGTCGGCTCCCTCTACAAGCAGGGCAACCCGAAACGGGACGCAGGTTTCACCATTTTTTACATGGGCATCAACCTGGGAGCAGCCATGTCGCCCCTGTTGTGCGGCTACGTGGGCGAAAAATTCGGCTGGCACTATGGCTTCAACCTCGCCACCATGGGAATGCTCATCGGGCTGGCCGTCTTTGTGGCCCCCAATGTTGTCACCCAATTTATGATTCTGGGCGGGGCCTTCGGCAGCGCCGCCGCCCTCATTTACTTCCACGAAGGCTCCACTGCGCTGGTTATCAACGGCTTCGTGGCCGTCACCCTGGTGGCGGCGGCCCTGGTGGCCGCGGTGGCCATCCAGCGCGGCGGGCTGCCACAGGATGCGGGCCGCTGTCCTCACCCCGACCGACTGCTCAACTCGGTGATGATGACCCTGGTGGGAGTGGTCATCGCCGTGCCCACCTTCGCATTCCTGGTGCAGCAAAGCTCGGTGGCCGGCACAGGCCTTATCGTCTTCGGCGGCGGCGCCTTCCTATGGTTGATCTACGGCGCCTTTCAAAGCCAAAAAGTGGAGCGCGAGCGCCTCTTTGTGGTGCTGATTCTCATGTTCTTCTCTATGCTCTTCTGGGCGTTTTTCGAACAGGCCGGCAGCTCGGTCAGCAATTTCACCGACCGCAACGTCAACCGCGTCAGCGGTGGCCACGTCATCACCCAGAGCGAAGTGGGCCAAACCCTGACTTTTGAAATAGGTCAGGCCCAACTGGGCTACAAAAACGGCGACCAGCTCATCACCATGTCGGTGCTGGACGAGGCCCGCAAAGAGAAGAAGACCAACGTTTCCTGGACCGTCACGCCCGAGCATGTGGGCATGGTCACCGAGGGCAAGGAAATGCCGGCCAGCACTTTCCAGGCCGCCAACGCCATCTTCATCGTGGTGCTGGGACTGATTTTCAGCGCTCTCTGGGGCTTTCTGGCCTCGCGCAAAATGGAACCGAGCACTCCCGTCAAGTTCTCCCTCGGGCTGATCCAATTGGGCCTGGGCTTTGTGGCCTTCTGGTACGGCGCCGCCCACCCCGACAGCCGCGGCATGGTTTTCGTGGGCTGGCTGCTGCTCGGCTATCTGATGCAGACCACTGGCGAGCTTTGCCTGTCCCCGGTCGGTCTTTCCATGGTCACCAAACTTTCGCCGGCCCGCATGGTCAGCACGGTGATGGGCGCCTGGTTCCTGGCCACCGCCTTCTCCAACTTCCTGGCCGGCATGATCGCCAGCCTGACCGGCGTTTCTGGCGAAGGCGGCAAAGAAGCCACCATTCCCATCCCCCTGGAAACGGTCGGCGTTTACGGCGGAGTCTTCAAAATCATCGCCATGACCGCTATCGGCTCCGGCGTCTTCTGCCTGCTCATCTCACCCATCCTGAAGAAATGGATGCACAGCGACGTGGTCGACCCCATCGAGCCCAGCGACCAGGGCCAGCCCCTTGAAATTGGTTTCAGTCCGAATAAGGACGAGCTATAGCGTCAAAGGCCTGCAGGAAAGCCTCCAGGTCGGACTGCTGGTTGTAAAAATGGGGGGAAATGCGGATGCCGCAGTCGGGGCGATAATCCACAATCACCCCCTGCGCCTCCAGGGCTTTCTGACACTCGCGCGCGCCGGGAAAGTCGACGCACACCATGCCGTTGCGAAGATCGGCCGAGCGCGGACTTTTTACATTCAAGCCCCGCTCCAACAACTGCTCGAAAAGCCAACTGGTCAACTGCTGCGAGTGGCTGCGGATCGCCGGCAAGCCCAATTTTTCGATCCACTCCAACCCCTGACGGGCGGCAAACAGGGCCAGCACATTGGGCGTACCGTTCAAAAAGCGCAAAATCCCCTGATTCAACTCAGGGATCCGCGTCTTCTCGTAGGCAAAGGGATTGGCCAGCGAAAACCAGCCCACCAGCGTGGGTTCCAGTTGCTGGATCAGCTCCGGCCGCACGTACAAAAAGCCGCCGCCAGGACCGCCGCACAGCCATTTGTGACAACCCGCCACATAAAAATCAAAGCCTCCCCGGGTCAGATCGATGGGTACGCAGCCAGCCGCCTGGTAAGCATCTACGACCAGCAGCGCCCCCATTTCGCGGGCCTTACGCTGCAGCCGCTCCACGTCTTGTAAAGCGCCCGAACGAAAGTAGGCATGACTGGTCACCACCAGGGCGGTGCGCTCATCGATGGCTTCCTCCAGAAGTTCTACCGGCATCAGCACCGGGTCTGGAGAGGGCAGCACCACCACTTCCGCTCCGTAGACCTCTTGAGACTGCCAGAAGGGCAAGCTGGTGGTAAATTCCAGGTCACAAAGCACCACGCGGCGGCGTTCCGGCGTGTAGCGCAAACAACTGGCGATGATGGCAAAGCCCAAAGTGACGTTGAGGCACGGCACGATGGTGCCCTGGGGCGCCCCCAGAATGCGCTCGAGCCGACTTCCGAATTCGCCGATGACCTGCCACCACTCCCCGTCCCAGGCCAGAATGCCCTGGCTGGCCCAGAGTTCGGAGTAACGCTGCAGTTCGGCAGGTGTGCCCGCCGGCATGGCGCCCAGACTATGGCTGGCCAGATAATTCTTCTGTGCCAGGATCGGAAACTGGTCACGGGGCGCGAGCGACTGCTGCAAGGTTCTCCTCCAAATAGTCAGAACAGACTGGGGGCGTGCCGAAAAAAACTCGACTGGACCAACTGTTGGTGGAGCAAGGCTTCTTCCCCTCCCGGGAAAAAGCCCAGGCCTCCATCATGGCCGGGTTAGTGCTGGTCGGCGGACAACGCTGCGACAAAGCCGGCACCCCCATCAAAGAAGACGCCCTCATCGAGATCAAGGGCAAACCCCATCCCTACGCCAGCCGGGGCGGGCTCAAGCTGGCCCAGGCGCTGGATCTGCTGCAGTGGGATGTGAGCGAATGGAAGGCGGTTGACCTGGGAGCTTCCACCGGAGGTTTCACCGACTGCCTGCTGCAAAAGGGCGCCGCCCAGGTATGCGCCGTAGACGTGGGCCGGGGTCAACTGGACATGAAGCTGCAGCAAGATCCCCGCGTGATCATCAAAGACAAAACCAACGCCCGCTACCTGGAACGAGAGCAACTGCCCTTTCCCCCCGACCTGGTCACCGCCGATCTCGCCTTCATCTCCTTGAGGCTCCTCTATCCCGTCATCTGGGAATGGCACTGCCCGCGGCTGATCACCCTCATCAAACCGCAGTTCGAAACCGAGGCCAAGAATCTGCGCAAAGGCGTAGTTCTCGACCCACGGGTGCATCAGGAAGTCCTGGCGCGCAGCACCAGCGAGGCGTCCGAAGCGGGCTGGCTTTTAGAGAACTTGACCTACTCGCCGGTGCGCGGACCGGCGGGAAATATTGAATTTGTGGCAGGTTTCACCCGCCATGAATCTAAACCAGCCAGGCAGGCCCAAATGAATTGGGCCGAACTTGTGGCGCAAGCCCATCAGTCGGCGGTGTAATGCTCAGTAAAGAGGGTCGGATCGGTCTGGTCGTGTGCAGCATCTCCATGGTGATGCTCGGGATGGCCCCTACCCAGACCAAGCGCACGCCGCTGGGTGGCGCCCAGTACAAACTGGTCTTTCACGCCTGCCAGGGGCTACGTGTGGGCGATCCGGTCACTTTGGGAGGCGTCGATGGCGGCCGCGTGGTCGACATCGACTTCGCGCCCAAGGAAGAGTGGAACGATCTCAATCCTCCGGGCGAAAACCGCCCGGTGGTGCTGGTCACGGTAGGTCTTTATCAGGGCTACAAGCTAACCAAAGGCACCGCCTACAAAGTGGTTTCCACCCTGCGCGGACGGCATTTCATCAACATCCTGCCCCCGCCGCCCGGCGAAGCCGCATCCGATGGAGTTCTCAACAACGAACTGAACAACACCGGCGATGACCAGATGCTGGCCACCATCAAACAGTTCAAAGTGCTCAATCAGTCGACCAAAGACATGCGGTCCAGCTTTGCCGACCCCGTCTTCCGACGCGACATGAAGGACCTGGCCTCGAATATGCGGTTCTACTCGGCCGAATTCGTGCGCGTTAGCCAGGGCTCGCGTGCCCAGGTGCTGAAAATGCAGCAGAGTCTCGAGCGCCAGGAGGCCGCCTTGTTGGCCAACGTCCAGCGCATGGACGAAAAAACCGCCCGTGCCTCGGCCTTAATCCGCACCATGGTGCCGGCTGCGCGTGCTCAACTGGCCAGCTACCAGGGCAAGCTCGACGCCGGCCAAAAGCAGATGGACCAGGCCTACCAGCTGGCCGCAGGCTACACCAAGGGCCTGTTGGAGCTCAAGGCTCGCCTGGAGAACAGTCCACTGGCCAAACTGGACCCCGACAAACTCGGCCAGCAGGTGCACGACTGGAAAAACAAACTGGAGGACTACGCCAACCTGGCCGGCGATATGCACACCCTCTCCTCGGATCCCCAGATCCGGGACGGACTGAAGGATCCGATTCGCAAGTTCAAAGCCAGGTCGGAGCAGTGGAAAGAGCAGGTGCACGGCTTCGAAACCCAGGTCGAACCCTTTCGCTGGCTCATTCCCCGGGAACACTGACCTCCCCGTAGGATCTTTTTAAGGGCGGAGGAATAAGCTGAGGTATGGCCAGCTCGCGAATGGATGCTTTTTTTCAGGGATACAACCCGTACACGGGTTCGGCCCTGCCGAAACCTGCTCGCCACGAAGGCCCCCAATCCAGCGCTTCCTCCTATCAGGGCCATCCCAACCAGGGCCAGATGCCGCAAGACTCGATGGCCCCGCAGGTCAATCCCCACGAGGTCCTCGACCCGCTCTATATGGCTCAGAATGAGCTCGACAAAGCCAAAGCCGGCATCGCAAAAGTCCGCAACTACTGGACCAACGTCCAGCGCGAAGTCAACTCCGCCTCCACCCAGACAAGCCGGGCCAACAACGACCTCTATCCGGCCGAAAGCGACACGGAAGAGACGGACAATTCGCGCACCGGCCAGTGGGCCAACAGCAGTCTGGATCAGATCGAGCGCCAACTTTACAACCTCCGCTACGACAGCTCCAATCCCAGCTATGCCCTCATCGAAATCAAAGGTCAGTTGTCCAGCGCTCAGGGCTACCTGAGCCAGGTGGACTCGAAGCGCCTTCCCAACCCCTATCGCCACCAGGAAGCAACACGCAACATGGGCGACTTCAGCACCCAACTGTACCGCATCGAAATGGCCCAACAGCAACTGGAGCAGAAACTGCAAGGACTGCAAACCCCGATCAGCTCGGCTCGCTATGACTTGAACGCGGTGGCGCGCGATACCGAAGGCGTGTCGTTGGCCTACCAGGCGCGTGCCGCACGCGGCAACTTAACCACCCTTTCCCAACAGTTGCAGCAAATCGACCAACATTTGCGCTATTCGGAAGCAGATCTGCGGACGGCCGAAACTTCCGCCAACTCGGCCGATCAGAATCTGCAAAATGCCTATGACGAATATCAATATAGCTGGCGAACCTCTGATCGCAGGGTGTAAATAGAATGGGTCGGAGGTAGTCTGCTCGTGAAATCTACTCGTTGGGTCCCAATGCTTTTGCTGGTAGCCTTGATCGGCCCGGTGCAATCCGCTCCCGACAAGAACCACATTTATCTGGTGGTCGCCCAGTCCGGAAAGTGCACCGTTGCCGGCAAACCCATTTCCCTCTTGAGCTACCTGTCGATCCAAGACACCGTCTCCTGCCCTCCCAACGGGTCGCTGACCGTGACCAACGTGTTAACCGGCGCACGCTATCAGATTTCCGGCCAGACGGCTCTGGCCAAAGAGCTGGTCCCGAACCACAAGACCATCAAGACCGTCCGCCAGAGTCAAGAGCAGCGACAAGGCATCGAAGTCAGCCATCAGGTGGACATGAGCAAATACGGCGGTTACACCAGTCGCTCCCTCGGAGTCAAAGCCGATGCCCCCATCCCCGTCTCCCTCGAAAAGCTCCCGGTCGTGCTCGACCTGACCCTCAGCAAACACAAATTGGACGGGCCGAACCCGATGATTCGCTACCGCAAAGTGAATGATCACGGCTATCCGGAATATGTACGCGCGGTGGTTTCCCCCGACGGCAACCGACTGACGCTACCCGACTTGAAGATCCCGCCCGATCAGACGACCATGATCTTTTTTGGTGACCCGGAAAAGACGGATGGGCGGGAGGTCTCCGACGGTCAGGCATCCTTCGCGGTCACCGTGATCAACCCGAAATTGGAAAAGAAACTGCGCACCGTGCGCAAGATGGCTGATAAAGCCTCCGAGCTGGAAGCCTATGAGGCCTACTGCCAGCTAGAAGTCTACTGGCCCGCCCGCCAACTCCGGGACTCTCTGCTCAAGCAGTATCCAGAAGCCAGGGGAGAAATCGGAGAACTCTTCAAGAAGTGGATTGAGCCGGTGCCGAAATGAAGGCGGCTCTCTCTTTGGCCGCAGCCCTGGCCTTGAGTGCACCCGCCCTGGCCGAGGGACAAACCTGGGCGGTCGTGGTTGGCATTGATAACTACACCAAGGAAGGCATCCCCGCTTTGCACTATGCGGGAGCCGACGCCAAGATCTTCGCCCAGGCGCTGCAGACGCTACTGAAGGTCCCCAAAGATCACCTCTACTTGTTCACCAGCGACTCGGTCGAGTCGGGACAATCCCCCTCCCGCCTCAATCTCGTCTACCGCCTCGACTGGTTGAGCAAGAACGCCAAGGCCGACGATATAGTGATATTTTACTTTGCCGGCCACGGAGCCCAGGTCGAAGGCTCCTCTTTCCTGTTGACCGACGATGCCGACCCTCGCAGTTTGGAAACGCTCAAGGCCTCGGCGCTCAACACCGCTGACCTGAACCGGTTGATCGACCGCACCGCGGCGGCCAAGACCCTGACGGTGCTGGACGCCTGTCGCAACAATCCCAGTGGAGGGCGCGACGAATATAGCGTGGCCGCCCAGTTCGCCCTGACCGGCAAAGGCAAAGAGGTGGTCGGTCTGGTCAGTTGCAGTCCCGGCCAACGTTCTTGGGAATGGGAAGACAAGAAGCACGGATTCTTTACCTATTTTTTGGTGGAAGCGATGCAGGGCAAAAGCGGCGGGATCAAGGGGAACATCACCCCGGCATCGCTGGCGGAATTTCTCGACACCCAGGTTCCTACCCAGACCCTCTCGGTGGTTCGCCAGAAGCAAAACCCCCGACTCTTTTACGATGGCCCCTCCAGTAGCGGCTGGGTGCTCGGCAAAGCACCCGCCTCCGGCACACCCATCAAAGACTTGGAAGGGCTGGCCGCCAAAGCCGAGCTACTCACGGCCGAGAAGGTCGAGCTGGAAGCCAGGCTGCGCTCCGAGGAGGCCCGTCGACGCCAGGCCGAGCTACGTCTAGAAGCTGCCGAAAGAAAAGCCGGCGCGGTGGGAATTCAGCCCTCCGACCAAGTGCAAAAGCTTGCGCTGGCCCGCGACCTGGCCATGAAAGAACTGCTGGAAACCAAAAAAGAACTGGAAACCTTGCGCGTGCAGTTGGCGGCCCGAGGCGGTCCCACCGCCGAAACCGAGCTGATGCTGGCTGAGCGCGAACAGCTCCGTGCCGAGAACAAAGTCTTGCTGGCAAAAATTGTGGTTCTGGAAGGTCGCTTGCAAGACGGCAAGGTGACCTCCATGGCGCGCAGTTTCACGCTGGAAGACCAGGGTCCGCTATCAGCCCGGGTCACAGAATTGGAACGCCTGGCCAGCACCCAGCCCAGCGACGAAAACCGGAAGCGAGCTGCCGAAGCCCAGGTGGTAAGGGAGCTGGATCACTCCGCGCAATATCGCCACGAGCTGGACCGTCTAACCACCAAGTTTTTTCAAGAAGTCGTCCAGAAATCCGAGCAGCGCTTCGCTAACCAGTTGGAGATGTCTCTGGAGCAGCAAGCGGAAATCGACACTCTCAAGCTGCAGTTGGCGTTAAGTGACAATCGGGCCGAGCAGGCCAAACTGGGCAAGCGTCTGGCCCAGAATCAGCTAGAGAGCGTGAATGACGCCAGCACTCCCGTCCTGGAGGCGGCCCGCGAGAATGACGAAAAGGCATTACAGCGAGCCCAAGCGGAAAATCGTCGCCTGCTGGCAAGCCTGCAAGACATGATCAAGTTCGAACCTGCCCGCCGGCGCTTCATCTCCAGGCGTTTCCGCGAGATCAATTCGATGCCGGGCATGGGCGACATCCTGGACATTCCGGTCAAGACCGGTCCCGAGCTACAAACCCTACCTTAAAAGCGTGTCTGCAGGCCGGCGTAGAGAGCAGGACTGCGCCCCGTGCTGGACGGCGTGGGAGAAATCGGAAACCCCAGATCGAGACGCAGCGTGGCGTGTTGCTGAAGGCCAAAGCGGAAGCCGAAACCGGCCCCGGTCAGGTGCGAGCCCAGGGGTAGATCGCCGGGCAAGGCCCTGCGCAGACTGACCCCGCCGTGGTCGATAAAGGCGGTCACCTGAAAAGCGTCCAGGTCTTCCTCGAAAGGAGACCAGCGCAATTCGGCTCCCAGCACGTAGGCGTTGTCCCCCAGCAATTGAGCTTGAGGATAACCGCGCACGGTGTCAGGACCACCCACCGCGAATTGTTCAGCTACGTATAGCGGTTGAGTGGCGTATTGGCCGCTGGCGCGGAGGAGCGCGTAAAGGCCGGTATCCAGGTTCTGAATGCGCGCCAGATCCAGATTGAACTTGGCGAATCCCCCGCTGGCCCCCACCCGACTGACCAACGGGTCGCTGGCGGGAGTACCGCCCAGGCCCTGGGTGTAGGCGGCCTGGAGCAGGGTGCGCCCCTGGATGGAGCGCCAATCGGCCTGATAAGTCAGCCTGGCGCTATTGTATTCATCCCGTGAAAATGGCTGCAACCCTCCGAAGAAATTGTTGCGGATAAACTTGTGCGAGGCGGCCAGGCCGAGATTGCTGGAGAACTCTAACTGGCGCTCCAAGGGATGGCTGACGGCCACCGTATAGATGTCGGCGTTGCCGCGCACGTCCAAAATCGCGCCCAATCCCTCAGACACAGCGAAGGCGCCGTTGGCGTAGCCGAAATTCAGGGTGGTGCCATCCTGATTCAGGGGCATTTGATAATTGATCTGGTAAAAGCTGTTCTCCCGGGACGGAAAGCCGAGCACGCCGCGCAAACTGATTTGGTCCGCCTGTTGCAGCACATTGCCCGCGTCAAAGGTCAGGCCGACGCGGTGCTCCCCGGTGGCCGAAGTTCCGTAGTTGTTGTAATCCACCCCGCCATGCACCGGCGTGGCATCTTCCACTCGCAGGGTGACATCGGTCTGACCGACCTCAGAACCGGGCGCCATGACCGCCTTGACCTGCAAATCCGGCAACTCATTCATTAAGAGCATGGCCCGCTGAAAGCGGTCATTACGGAAGGTTTCCCCATCGAAGCTGCGCTGAAAGCGCTCGCGAATGAATTCCGGGTCGTAATGTTCGGCGCCCTCCACCGTGACTTTGCCGACTTTGCCTTCGACCACTCGCAGCTCGACCTGGCCGTCCTGAATCGACTGCTGAGGAAGGTAGGCCCGCACCAGGAAATAGCCATTGCGCTGATAGAGGGCGGTGAGGTTGCGAGCCACTTCGCGCAGTTGGGCCAGAGTCAGGGCCTGACCCTGATAAGACTGATAGACCTTGTCCAGCTCCTCAGGAGCCAGCAGCGTATTCCCGGTGACCAGGAATTTGGAAACGACCACCGTCTTTTCTGTGGCTTCCGTTGTGACGGGCTGGTCGGGCAGTGGCTGCGCCCAGGCGCCCAGAGAACAGCCCAAGCAAAACCCGATCAGGTGCATTCGCATTCGCCCGGTTACTCGAGAAAAATGAGAAAACCTGCCCAGCGAGAAGAGACGCCCATGAGCGGACGTATCCATCGAACACTTTTGGCTGCCCTCTTGTCCTCTGGAATGGCGCTGGCGTTACCCGAAAACGGCCAGGTGATGCAGGGCAACGTACAGTTTGCGCAACCGCAAAATCACATTTTGCAGATTTTGCAGTCGAGTCCCACTGGAATCATCAATTGGGGCTCCTTTAATATCGATGCCAATCAATTGGTGCAATTTCTCCAGCCCGGAGCCGGCTCCGCCCTGCTCAATCGAGTCATCGGCCAGGATCCCAGCCAGATTTTGGGGCAAATCCAGGCCAACGGCCGCATTTTACTGGTCAACCCGAACGGCATTCTGTTCGGCCCCGGAAGCACCGTCAATGCCGGCAGTTTCCTGGCCACCACCCTTTCCATTCAGGACCAGGACTTTCTTCAAGGCCGCTACGACTTGCGTCAGGACCCCAACAGCCCCTTACGCGCCGTCGTCAATCAAGGCGAAATTCGCGTCACCGACGGGGGCTTCATCGCTCTCATTTCCCCGCTGGTTGACAATCAGGGCCTGCTGGTGGCTCAACAGGGCCAGGTGGTGCTGGGCGCCACCACCCGGGCCACCCTTCAGGTGGATGCGGGTGGTTTGCTGCAGGTGAGCATTCCCGACGGCTTTCGGGGCGAGGCGCAGGTGAATCCGCAAACGGTGCTGCTGACTCAAGGCCAGATGAGCGACACCCTGGCCCAATTGGTCCGGGGCGGTCACCCCGAAGGCGAGCGCATCATCGAAACCGCCCAGGGCATCCAGTTGGTGGGCGCCGAGGGTCTGCTCGTCAACCAGGGGACGGTTCGCGCGGACGCGCTCCAAGGGCCGGCCGGCGGCATCCTGATGAATTCGAGCCAGGCCACCGTGTTAACCGCCAATAGCCTGTTGAGCGCCAGTTCCGCTCACGGAGACGCCGGTTCCATCTACGCTCTGTCGGGCGGTGCCATGGTCCAGAACGGGGCCATTCAGGCTCGATCGGCGGCGGGCGGCAACGGGGGATTTGTGGAAGTCAGCGGCCGACGCGTTCAGTTGACCCGTGGAGCCGACCTGACTGCGTCGGAAGGAAGACCTGGCCACCTGCTCATCGACCCTGACTTTATCACCATCGTGGCGGCAGGCGGCACCAGCACCCCCGACATCTTCTTTGCCGACAACCCGGGAGCATCTTTGACCGTTGACGCAGGCGCACTTGACCTTCCCGGAACCACGGTGACTTTAGAGGCGGAGTTGGATCTGTCCATCGACACCGGCGTTCAGGTGAATCTGAGCGGGGCGACCGATCTGGTGCTGTCCGCCAACCGTGACTTTATCATGAATGAAGGCAGCGCCATCATCGCGGCCGACCCCGCCGCCTCGGTCACCATCTCGGCAAACCAGAACGCCTTTATCCGAGACCTACAACTGTCGAATATCGATATCCAGGCGGGCGGTAGCGTTCAGCTCGAGGGCACGACCAGCGGGCCCCCCATGATTCTGGGCCGCCCGACCGACACCACCGTCCTGGATGTCACCGCCGATTCCATCCAGCACATCGGCCAGATCGAGCTGGTCGGCAACCGGGTCCAGGCCACCGAGACGGCAACCGGTCCCCTTTTCCTGAACGGCGGTGCCAATGTCAGCATCGTTGCCAATGCCGCCAACGTCAGCCTGACAGGCGGCGGCACTGGCCTGGGAGTGGTCTTTTCGGAAGAGGCAATCTTGAGGACAAGTTCAGCCGCCAATCTCACGTTGGCCTCGCCCTCCTCGAACGTCAATTTCCAGGACCGCTCCGGATTGAACCTGGTGGGTCCCGCTGCCATCAACATCAGTACTCCGGCAGGCGGCTTTTTCACCTTCACCGGGGTCTCCATCAACGCCACTGACCCGGCCTCTCGTTTAGACGTTCAGGGGGACCGGCAGTTTGCTCTCAGGAGCACTCAAGCAGTCCCCACTCAAAATAGCCAGCTCACCGGCTCGCTTGACCTGTCCAACACCACTGTCGGAACGCCAGCCAGCACCACAGTGCTGAATGCAACCGCCGGCACCATCTCGATCGAAGGACTCACCGTCGTCGGAACCGGCGCCGATATTGACCTCGGCTCTGCCGGGGGGCTCTCTTTTTTGAACAATTCGCAAATGCGCGTCCAACCTTCCGGCGCCAGCGTGAACATGACCGCCCAGGATGCGCTGGTGTTGGGCGTCAATTCAACCCTTCAGGTCGACGGCCCCTCGGATGTCCGTCTGACCTCAAATACCAGCGACGTGTTTCTCAACCGCGACTCCAGGCTGGACCTGACCGGGCCCTCCACCGTCACCATCAACAGCCCCAACGGACAAACCACCTTCTTTGAGCGGGCCACCATCAACGCCACCAACCCGGCCTCCAGCGTCAATATCTCGGCCGGACAGCAACTTCAAGTTGAAGGCGACCTGTTGGTGCCAACCATCGATATGCATTCCGACCGCCTGGTACGTTTGCTCGGCGGCACCGTCGGTACGCCCGGCAGCCCAACCTCGTTCAATGTGACCGGTGGGGGAATGCCGGACGGCATTGCCGTGGTCGCTGGCTCCAACCTGGACATCCAGGGCACCCTTGTCGACATCACCCTGACCTCGGCCGCAGATGTTTTTATAGGCCAGGACTCGACCGTACGCATCCTGGCTCCCACCGCCAACCTGGTGGCCGTAGGGAACCGACTGGGAGGCGACGGAATTTTCGTGGGCACCAACTCTACGCTCAGCGCCAACGGAGCCGCCAACATCACACTCAACGCCAACACCGGAAATGTATTGCTGCGCGAAGGCAGCTCCATCCAGGTGGCCGGGACCGGCGACCTCACTGTGACCGCCCCCGCCGGCCGGGTGAATATGAGCGACGGTGCCAGCCTGAACGGCAACTCCAGGGCCATTCTAACCGCCCGCGACGGCATGGACATCGGCAACCTGCGAGTACCAACCAACCACCTTCAGTCGACCAACGGGGGAATAGCTTTTCAAAACTCCACCATCGGTCGCCCTGAGGCAGCCACCGTTCTCAATGTCAGCAGCCCCGAAATCCTGTTCAATCTCAATCGCACGACCCAGGTAGTGGGCACTCAAGCCCAGGTGAATCTTGGAGCTGGCAACAACGTCCTGGGATTGCCTGGAAGCCAGTTGAATCTTTCTAGCTCCCAGTCCAATGTCAACGCCACCGCTCCTCAGCTTCTGGTTCTGGATACCGTCACCAGTAATGGCGCCGGAAACTTTAGTTTACGCGGCGGCACCACCCGAGTCGATACTCTTCTCTCTGCCCCTGGAGCCAACAGCCGAGCCGAATTGACCGCCACCAACAATGACCTGAGCGTAGCCGGCTTGCAGATTGGCAACGTCAGCTTGAACGCGGCCAACAGCGTCGTCTTTACCGGAGGAACCATCGGTCGGCCAGGGTCGCCCACCCAGGTGGAGGCCTCGGCCAATCTCGACGTGGCAATCCTCGACAATCTCTTGATCGAGGGCAGCTCGGTCGACTTCCAATTGAGCGCCAGTCGCGACATCTTCCTGGTCGCCGCAAAGTCCGTCACACTTGCCGGCTCCAACAATCACCTGCGCTGGCAGGCCGGGAACAACACTTTGCTCTCCACGAACTCAACCATCACGGCTCCAGGCCCAACCGAGCTAGAACTCCTTGCCGGTACCAACCTGATCGCACAAATTGGCTCATCGGTCGTTCTTCCCGACCCGAATTCCCAGCTGAACCTCCAATCCAATGGGACTCTTTTTGTCCATCGAGTGACCACTGGCGGAAACTTGAGCACCACGGTCACGGCCGGCAATGTGCGTCTGACCGATCAACTGGCGGCCAACAACCTGACTTTGAACATCTCGGGTGAACTGATTGCCCAGCCCGACTCCCGACGGCCCGCGCTGGTCGGGACCAATGCGCTCAACGTGACCGCCAGTCGAATCTCCGGCCCCCTGGACGACCCGGAATCCGGGCTGGTGAAAGCCCTGACGTTCGCCACCGGGCCGTCTGCTCAGGTCCAACTAAACGTCACCGGCACGAACAACACCGCCACGGGTAATCGAGCCGCCAACCTTCTTTATCAGTATCCCCAAAGCGGCAATCTGGTTCTCGTGCATCCCTCAGGTGACGTGCTGCTGGTGCAAGAACCAGCCCCCCCGGAACCACCCGCCGCCGCTCCGGTGCCCCTCCCTGCCCCTCAACCAGATCGCTTGGGCGAACTCGCTCAACTGACCGGTCAGAGCGTCAACGTGGTGTTCTACCCCTTTGCTTCCTATGCCAGCGCAAGCACCCAGGACCTGGTGTTTCTAGCTTACGACAACGCTGGACTGATTGCGAACCATCCGGTCTCCCCCAACTCCGCCTTGCTGGAGCGCTCCATTCTAGCACCAGGCGAGACGAC
>JALHOV010000013.1 GCA_022842865.1 Vulcanimicrobiota bacterium
GATTGATGTCGTCTCCGGTGTGCCCGGCCGGCAAGGCGGCCAGCTTCTCGGCCAACTCCCCTCGAGACAGCTCCTCGGGTAGATATTCGCGGCGCATCAAGGTGTCGGGGTCGCTGGGGCTCTCATTGGGCTGCATCGGGGTCCAGGTCTCACTGGCCACCAGTTCTTGCACCGGATCCATCGATTTATCAAACAAGGTGACGCGCATGTTCTTGAGCACCCACACCTTGCCGTTCCAGACCGCCTCTTCGGCGAAAATCTCGCGGCGCCGCGACTGCCCATAAAAGTAGTGCAGGTAAACCCCATACATGGTCTTGCGATCCACGTCATACCCGTTGACGTAGAGCATCTGGGTCTCCCCGTTCTTCAGCCAGCGTGGAGCGGTCAAGAGGGCGTAGCGGAACGGATCGCGCTTCTGGGCTTCAAAGAGGATGTCATAAGCACGTTTCATCGAGCGCGGCACCAGCGTATCGTTCACCCAAAGATTGAAGCAACTGATCAGGGTGCACAGGATCAGGGCCGGGGTGGCGATTCGCAAAAAGCTGATTCCGGCCGCTTTCAGTGCGGTCAACTCGGAATCACCCGAAAGGCGACCCATGGCCATCAGACTGGCCAGCAACACGGCCATGGGACAGGTGAAGATGATCACTTGCGGGAGTCGGTTGATCATGTACTCAGCGATCAGACTGAGGCCGAGCTTGCTCTCTAACACCATGCGGGCTACGCCGCTCAGGCTCTCGACCGCAAAGAAAAGAATGGTAAAGGCGCCCAATCCAAACAGGAAGGGTCCCAACAACTCCCGCGCCACCAGCCGAAAAAGCAGATTCACCCGGTGGATTCCTCAAAACCGGTCTGATACTTGTCGCCTAAATAATACTTGCGAGCAATCGGGCTGGTGGCGATGCTGGGGGCATCCCCAGCCACCAGAATCTTGCCGTCGCGAATGATGTAGGCCCGGTCCGTGATGGCCAGAGTCTCGCGCACGTTGTGGTCGGTAATCAGCACGCCCAGGCCGCGGCCACGCAAGCGGCGCACGATCTCCTGAATCTCGGCGACCTGAATCGGGTCGATGCCGGTAAAGGGTTCATCCAACAACAAAAACCGCGGGGAAAACGCAAGCGAGCGTGCGATCTCCAGACGCCGGCGCTCGCCGCCCGAGAGGGAAATGGCCACGTTTTTACGACGCTCGTGCAGGCCAAACTCCTCAAGCAACTCGTCGATGCGTTGTTTCTGGGCACGTCCACGAATCCCACGCTCCTGGAGCACCAGGCGAATGTTTTGCTCCACGGTCATGGTGCGGAAAGCAGACGCTTCCTGAGCCAGATAACTGATGCCCAGACGAGCCCTGCGGTAGAGCGGCAGATGTCCAATGCTCTTGTCATCCAGGAAAATCTTGCCGGCGCTGGGTTTGACCAGGCCCACAATCATGGTGAAAGTGGTGGTCTTACCGGCCCCGTTGGAGCCGAGCAGACCGACCACCTCGCCTGAATTGACCTCGAGACCGACGCCGTCGACCACGCGACGGCCATTGTAGCTCTTGGCCAGATCAACGGCCCGAATCAAAAGGATCTCCTTCGAGCACGGTGGTGATCTTGACGTGTCCGTCGACCACAATGCGCTCCAGTTTATCGGTGGTGGTGGCGGTATCTCCCTGAACGTGAGTCTTACCGCGGTCCCAACTCACTCCCTGGCTTCCCTGGAGCACGCCTGTCTTACCGTCCCAGGTCATTTTGTTGGCTTTGATCAGGTCGCGTGTGTCAAAGCGCCGAGCCTGCACGCCCCCGGCGAATTCGACCCGTTCACTGTCGATCCGGTAAACCGCCTTGGGTGCTTGGATGCGGATCAGTTTCTTGCCGGAGGAGTCCGACAGCGTCCAATCCACGTTGTCAAGCTGGGCTTGCTGCTGGGCGTCCCTGTAGTGAACCTTAAACGCCTCCATCAACCATGGGCGGCCCTTCTTGGTGCGGATGATCGTTTTGCCCGCCTCGGTCAGGAAATTCGATGCAGACTTTGGCTTACTGGCAGCGGCCGTGGGCGTGGCCGTAGGCTCCGGAGCCGGCGGCGGCGCAGAGGAACAGCCCAGCAGGGCCAGGGCCAAAAGATATCGAGAGGGACGGTTCATTGCCTGGAATGCACTCTTGCCCATACCAACACAAACGGAAAACCTTTGATACGCACCAAAGTCCAGTATTGTCGTCTGCCCCCTCTGGACAGCAGGAGTCTAACCCTCCGGCATGAAAAATCTTCAACACAGGAGATTCAATTCATGGAAAACGTTCAAGACATTCCCACCTTCGAAGCCCGAGAACGGCTTACTTTAAAGGACGCCGTGCGACTGTCCGGCATGTCCGAGAAAACTCTGCGCCGCAAGTTAGAGGCCGGACTGCTGACCGGCCAGCGCGAGACGCTCGACTACGGCGGCTTTATGTGGATGATTGATGCTCGTTCGCTGGCCGAACTCTACCCTGATTCCGCGGCCGTGCGCGACTACGTGACTTATCTGGAGAATTCGCTGCAGAGCGGCGCGGCCAGGCCGCAGTCCCCCCCGCCCAGTCGGCCTGAAGAGGCGGTGCCGACCCTTACCTCGCAACTGGAAGAGGTCGAAGACGAAGCGGCAACGCCCGCCCGCAATGACTTTGTACTCTACTTACTGGAAGAGAACCGCAATCTGAAGGAAGATCTGCGCGACCGGGAGCGTCAGTTGCGCACCCTCCAGGACCGGGCCCTCAACCTGGAGAGGGAGTGCGGCGAGCAACGCGGCACCGCCAGCACGCAGGCCCGAGTGCTGGAGTGGTTTCAACGACAGCCACTGGCCATGCTGCCCGCGGGTGACCAGAAGGACGCGCCGACCCCTCCCCAGCCCCTGTCCAGCCCGCCCAGCGTAACCCTGTCCCGCACCACCCTGGCGATCGGGGCCACGTTGATCAGCATGCTGGTGCTGCTGCTGGCTTTCCGAGCTTTTTGACTGAAACCCTCGGTTTCGCCGGTGACAGCGCCGGCGTTCCAAGCCTGGACGGCCGATCCCCACGTGCACACGGCGGAGATCCAGGCCATGAGCCATGATTTGCCCTGAGTGTCAGGCTGAGGGCCCCACCGGTGCGGTTTTCTGCGTCGGCTGCGGGCTCTCGCTGCAGAGGCGCAGCGCGCCCATGCTCCGCTCCTTGCTGGGCGTGACTTTGATGGTCACCGGATTCGTGGTCATCATGGCCGCCCTGGCACCCATGCTGATGGGGCATCCCGGAGACTGGACCCGGCTGGCAGCGGGCAGTTTGCTGCCGCCGTTCGGCGTGATCAGCCTTTATCGTCGCCACTGCTCTCACGCCGATGGGGAAGGACGTCCCTTCTGCCCAGACTGCGGGGCCCGGACGGGGACGCGCCCGAATCCGTTTCGATTGGGCCTGTTCGTGTTGGGCAGCCTGGGGCTGGCCCTGCTGATTTACGCGCTGCCGGTGCTCTTCAACCTGGGCTCCTTAGCGGAACTCCTGTAAAAACGGGTTGCCGCGTCGCTCAGCGCCTACCGTAGTGGCCGGACCATGGCCTGGGAAAAGCCGATAGTCATCGGGCAGAGTGAGCACTTCGCGGCCAATGCTGTCAATCAACTGACGGTGATTGCCGCCGGGCAGGTCGGTGCGCCCGATCGAGCCTTCAAAAACCACATCTCCCACAAAAACCACTTTGTGCGCATGGCTGATCAGCAGCACCGAGCCAGGCGAGTGCCCGGGCGCGTGGCGAATTTCGAAGGTGAAGGGTGCGGCGACGAACTCCTTTTGCACGGTCAGTTCCCCATCGATCTTGGGAACCGGCCCCGGCGGTAAACCAAACATGGCCGCCTGACGGGGCGCATTTTCGGCCATGGCCCAGTCATCCTTGTGTAACAGCATGGGCACTTTTAGAGCCTGATGCATATCTTCGGCGTAGGCCACGTGGTCGATGTGCCCGTGGGTTAGCAAAATGTGGGAAAGCTGCAGCTCGAGTTTGCGAATGCGCTCGAGCAAAGCCGGCACCTCGTCGCCCGGGTCGAAAATCACGCCAGTTTTGCTGGCCTCGTCGTAGGCAAGGTAGCAATTCATCTGAAAGGGACCCACGGGAAAAATCTCAATCTTCATGGGCGCCGCCATTCTCTGCAAAAGGGCCTGCGCCTCCCGAATCGAACGGCAAACCCATGCCAACTCTACTTGAGAACGTCAAAGCCTTGCTGACCGGGATGAAGGTCACGATTTCGAATTTCCGCAAAGAACCGGTCACCATCACCTACCCCTGGGCCTATGACGACATCCCCCCCAACTCGCGGGGGATGCTCCGAATGGTGGACTTCCACGACGCCGAGACCATCAGCAACAAAAGCGACTGGTATCACGGCACGCGCTGGGCGCCCTGCACCACCGGCTGTCCGGCCCACACCGACGCCCGCGGCTACGTCACTCTGGCCGGCGAGGGCAACTGGCGCGAAGGCCTGGACATGCTGCGCAAAACCTATCCGTTCGTGGCCACTCTGGGCCGGGTTTGTCCCGCACCTTGCGAAAAATCGTGTAGCCGCGGCTTCACCGGCCCGGAGCCCATCTCCATTCGCAAGCTGAAGCGCACCTTTTCCGACTGGGAAGACACGCTGCCTCCGGAAGAGAAGTTCAGCTATCAAAATTACTGCTGCAGCCAACCGCTGAACGGAAAAACCGTGGGCATCATTGGCGGCGGACCGGCCGGTTACCAATGCGCCATGTTGCTTCGTTCCTGGGGCTTTGAGTGCCATATTTACGAGATGAAGGACGTTCCCGGTGGCTTTCTCACCCTGGGAATCCCGCTCTACCGCCTGCCCAGACATACCGTCAACAATGAAATGGAGCGAATCCACTCGCTCGAAGGCATCAAGTTGCACTGCAATATCGAAATTGGCAGCGATATCACCTTCGACGACCTGGAAAGCCGCCACGACGAGGTCATCATCGCCGCCGGCGCCTGGAAACCTTATCGGCTCGAGCTGGCCAACGAAGAGAAACCCTGGGTCTGGTATGGTGAGGACTTCCTGGAGGAACAGATCTCCGGGCGCCTGACCGAAGTGCCTTCTCGAGTGGTGGTGGTCGGCGGAGGCAACACCGGCTTTGACTGCGCCCGCACTTGTCGCCGCCTGGGCGCCGAGGTGGTCATGATTTATCGCCGCACACGCGCCGAGATGCCCTCCGAAGCCGAAGAAATCGAGGATGGCGAAGAGGAAGGCGTGGAATTGCGCTGGCTCACTTCCCCCAACGCGGTGGTGGTGGAAAACGGCGAACTCAAGGGCATGGAAGTGATCTTGAACCGGCTGGGCAACAAGGACGCCTCGGGCCGACGCAAGCCGGTGCCCATCAAAGGTTCCGAGCAACTGATTGAGTGCGGTATGATCATCACCGCTCTGGGTCGAGAAGTGGACCTTCCCTGGATTCCCAAGGATGTGACCCGCAACCGCAACGGCACCGTCAAAGTGGACGCCAGCGGCAAGACCACTCGCGAGAAGGTGTGGGCCTGCGGCGACGTCTGTCAGGTTTCCACCATCATCAACGCCATTGGCCAGGCCGACCGGGCCTGCATCGGCATCGCCAAAAAACACAACTGCCTGCCCGACAAACTGCCTTTCCTTTACAATTTCGACCACGTCACGCCCCACGCCGACGGCAGCGACCCGGGCAAAGCGGCCCCGATTAAGGAGCGGATCGACGGGCTGGGCATGATGCCGCATCCGCCGGCCCACCACTTCGAGGACATCGAGCCGTGGATGCGCCAGTCCAAAGAAAAGCCGTTTCGCAACATGAATCTGCAGGTGCCCATGCCCAAAATTCCCGGGCCGGTGCGGGTGCAGACCTTTGATGAACACGATATGGGCTTCAGCCTGGAGATGGCCCAACGCGAGGGCAAGCGCTGCTACGGTTGCGCGGCCGAGGTGTGCGTAGGTTGTGGCGTGTGTGTAGACGCGTGCCCCGACAGCTGCATCCACCTGGAGTCGCCCACCAATGAGAACGGCTACGAGTTCCCCGAGATCTACTCGATCGACCTGGCGCGCTGCTGTTACTGCGGACTGTGCACCGAGGCCTGTCCCACCGATTCGCTGGTCTTCACCTCTAACTTCGAGATGGCCATACAAGAAAAACAGGACTCGTTTCTGACCAAGCCTCGCATGAATTTGGGGCTGGTGCACAAAGAGAAGGCCGAACAGGGTCCGCTGAAGTCCGGCCTGCAGCTACGTGTTATTCCTTCTTAGCTCGTCGTTTGCGCGGCCGTTCCAGCAATAGATCCCGCATATAGTCCAATAGAAAGCGCGCACTTTCACTCGGGTCGAGTGGATGCAGTTTGCGCAGAGCGGCACCGGCTCGTTCATCGAGCAGGGGCCTTAGCTTTTGCAGGTGTTCACCGGCCAGTTGGGCCCGGCTTTTCCAGGCCAGATCGCGGGGATCCCAAAATACCTCCAGGGGATCGTAGTCGTAGGGCGCTTCCAGAGACTTCAACTTCTCGGCTAAAGCCGGCACCTGGAATCCCTGGTCCACCACCAGCGAACGAATGAATCGCAGTTCCACCAGATCCCGAGGGGTGTAGCGGCGGCTGCGCCCCTCCAGCGGCAGCTCGGGGTGAATCAATCCCTGACTCTCCCAATATTGGATCATGCGGACGGTCACCCCCAGCGCCCGGGCGGCATCGCTCTGCGAAAGGTACAGAAGGGTCTTTTGGAAAAAGTCCAGTTGAGTGTCCTGGGGAATTCGACGCACCACCAGTTCCGGAGTTCGCCACATATCTTGAGCCTCTTGCCTCAAAACGGATTCCATCCCGCACAAGAATTGTGTCAAATCGAACAGTGTTTGGATTGACTCCCCCTTGGCTGAGTACTATACTGAGCCCAGAGTCTTGCGGACTTCCCTCGGGAAGCTCCACCCAAGTGGGTACTCTGGTTCCTCCATGTTCGAAGGCACCCTGAAAAGGGTGCCTTTTCTTTTGTCCCGAAAGCGGAAGGCTTGAAAAGAATTGCCTGGCTCACTCTTCTCAGCCTGAGCGGATGCGGCAGCCCACCCGCCACTCCGCCCCCGGCTACCCGCAGCTACAGTCCTCATCCCGTGCGGGCCACCCCTCGGCCACTGGTGCCTGAAGCCACCCCCCAGCCTTTGTCCAGCCATCCCAAACCGACCCGGTCTCCCAGGCAAAGTCCCAAGGTGACGCTGGTGTTGCCCTCCCCCGACCGCCTCCAGACCCGCAGCCTGGGGGGGCCGGACGATCCGACCAGCGCCGCCAGTTGGAGAACTTTCGCGGAAAACTGCGTGAAACAGAAAGCCTTTGCCCAGGCCTCTTTGGCCTTCGCCCGCGAAGCCGCCATTTACCGGAAGAAAGGCGACCCCGAAGCGGCCATCGTTGAGCAGCTCAAGTCGGACCGTTATCGAACTCAGATCGAGCTCTTTTACTGGCGACCGTCTGACGATCCGGTTCGACCTCTGGCTCGGCTGGAGCCATCCCAAGGTTGCATGGTGGGCGCTTTCGTGGACCGGGACGACAGCCTGGAAAAACACATGTTCGGCCCGCAAACGCACGGCGACATTCCCCAGTTCAACGCGCTGACGGGAAAGCGGCATGCCAGCTTCTTCACCTATCTCAGCCTGCAGCGCGAATTCCCGCGCCCCTGGGCCGACTATGTGCGCGAAAACGGCGCTATTCCTCACCTGGCCTGGGAGCCTTCCAATCTGGCCCAGGTCACCCCGCAACTAGTCGAGACCTTTGTGGACGCCCTGGTCGACTACGACGGGCCGGTCATTATCCGTTTCGCCAGCGAAATGAACGGAGAGTGGACCCGTTACCACCAGGACCCCGCCCGCTATCGCCAGGTTTTCCGCCAGCTTTACCAGGCCATGAGACGGGCTCCCAAAGCCGCCCTGCTCTGGTGCCCCAACGCCATGCCAGCGGACAACATCGATGAATATTACCCCGGCGACGACGGCTGCGACTGGGTGGGCGTCAACTTCTACAGCGTCCTCTACCTGGACAACGACCCCAAGCGGCCCGGCGACTGGATCCATCCCATCGACCTGCTTAACTCGGTCTACTCCAGATATTCCAAACGCAAGCCGATCGCCATTGGCGAATACGCCGCCAGTCACCAGTCGGTGCTCAACCCCACTCCCAAGATCGACTTCGCGCGCATTAAAATGGCCCAGCTTTATGAAAGCCTGCCTTTGCTCTATCAAGACGTCAAATTGGTGAGCTGGTACGATTGCGACAACATCACCAAGGCTCGCAGCGAACGCCAGCTCAACAACTTTCGTCTCACCGATCAGCCGGACATTGTGGCCGACTATAAACGCTGGGTCTCCGACCCCTGGTATCTGGGAGCCGGACAAAGTTCCGCTTCTCGCCAGGCCCAGCCTTTTCCCAAGCGGCTGCCGGGCTCGGTAGAAGTGCAGCCCTGGGTGCGCAGCTACGAACCCAACCCGCAGGTGTTTCTGCGCCTGGATGGGCGGCTGCTGCACGTCCAGCAATTGCCAGAAGGGGGCAAATTCCGGCTGCCCTCGCTGAAAAGTGGCAAGCACAAGCTGGAGCTGCTGGTCTATGAACCCTCCGGCCGCTTCATCGAGAAACGCGTCTTCCCCTATACCCTGGACTGATGGGCGCGAGGAGCCTGGGGCGATAGTCCGAACGGCTGCAGTCCAATGTTCAAGTCCGGCTGGGCCTCGCGCTTCCTCCTTAGCTTTCTGTGCCTGGCCACTTTTTTTGTGGGCTACGAAATCTGGCCCTGGCAGCTAGGCGACCCGGTCGACCTGCAAGGCGATGTGCTCCAATGCACCCGCCTGCTCAAGTCGGTCACCGAGCCAGGCGGCGAATACCGCTGCCAGTCCCTGGGCGCCCCCTTTATCGCCGAGCACTATGGCTTTCCAGACCCCTTCGTTTTTCACCATCCCTTGCTCTGGCTACTTTGCTTGCTTACCAAAAACGTCTATCTGGTGCTCAACCTGATTTTGTTGCTCACCTTTTGGAGCGCAGGTCTGGTCGCCTATGAGGTACTGCTGCAACTGGGCTGTCGCTCAGCCATGGCTGTGCCGGTCGCCTGGCTCTACGCCAGCCTGCCCAACCATCTGGAACGCTACGATCACTGGAGCCTGGCCTTTTATGCCAGCGCCCCGCTGGCCATTCTTTATGCAGTGCGCTGTCTGCGCGGAGAACGACTGAGCCGGCTCGAGTTGATGCTGGCGCCTCTGTGCGGCCTGTTTGGGGCCTACTTCGCCTTCTTCAGCTACCTGATCGTGCTGTCTTCCGGCCTGCTTGGCGCCATCTTCCGGCGCAGCCTCGGTCCTCTGCGCCCGGCTCTGCAGGTTTCCACACTGATCGCCCTGGCTTTTCTGCTGGCCCTGGCGCCGGCCCTCCGGGGGAAAAGCCCGGACTCCGCTTTCATGCCACCACGCCAAACCACCGACCTGACCCGTTGGGCTCTCAACCTGGACCGGCTGATGCTACCCGCCCACAGCCGCAAAGGCCATCCTCTCGCACCGATTGCGCGACGCTACTACGCCAACTTTCCCGCCCCCACCGAGGTGGATGAATCGCCCTACCTGGGGATCCTGGCCGTCCTCGGCGCGCTGGTGTTGTTTCTGGGCCGGGGAAAGAACCAGCCGGACTTCCCCCACCTCAAGGTTCTGGCAACCCTCATTTTCCTGACGGGCACGGTGGGCGGGTTTAGCGAATTGTTCACGCTGGTCATCGGCCCCGCCATCCGTTGCTACAATCGCATCTCCTTCTACCTGGCTTTTGTGCTGCTGGCCGCTCTGGCGCTGCGCTTGCAGCAAGTGCGCTGGACGCGCGGCCGCCAATTTGCTCTGGTTCTGCTGATCCTCCTGGGCTTCGCGGACCAGTTGACCAGCGTGCAGCGACGCAATCCCTCGCAGTGGGCCCAACAAGTGCGTTCCGACCGTGAGTTCGTGGCCGCTCTGGAGCAACAACTACCCTCGGCCGCGCGCATCTGGCAATACCCCTACGTGGCCTATCCCGAGACGCCGCCCCTCTTTCGCGAAGGGGACTATGGGCTCGGCCGTTGCTACTCGGTTTCCAGCAAGATTCATTGGAGCTGGGGGGCCTTACGTGGCAGCAGTCAGGAGCGATATCAGTCGGCCTTTACCAGACTGCCCCTGCTCCAGCAACTCAAGCTACTAAGGGAGAGCGGCTTCGCGGGCGTGACGGTGGAACGTCGGGCCTTCCAGGACAACGGAGCCGAGTTGGAGGGTCAACTGCGCAGCCTCGGATTGAAGGCGCAGTTGCAAAGCCCGGACGAGTTCCTCGTCTACTACCCCCTTCCGGGAGGTGCCTCCGTTAGCCAGGTCGATTCGCAGCGCATCTTTGAGGACAACTTGATCCAGCGGACCTGGAACGGGGGCCAAATTAACTTTGGTCAAGGAGGCTGGGGCCATCTCTATTTGCGAGCAGGCTGGAGTGACCCGGAAGACGGCGGCTACTGGACGGTTCAGAAAAGTGGTTTTGTCCGGCTGCCCTGTCCCCCCGGACAGCCATCCGAAGTGGGCCTACAAATGCTGGTCTACCCCTACATAGGCCGCCCCAAGGTGCAGCGCCTGCAGATTTTCCAGGATGGCAAACCGGTGGCCTGGTTTGAGTTCCGTAAAGGCAAGCCCCACTGGATTCACTTCAACGTCAGCCTGCCCGCCCTCTTGGAACTGCGCGTGGAACGACCCACTCAGCCGTCCTACGAATTTGAAGCGGACACGCGCAGCCTGGGCATCAAATTAGAAAGGCTCGAGGTCGTCGAGCCTTTCGCGAGTCCCTACTGAATTGGAGTAAGAAGCTAACCGAACGGGATGAACTGGGTGGCCGGAAAGAGCGCGATCGCGCCCGTACCCTGACCAAACAGGGGCTGACCCGGAAACGTGCCGCCGAAGGAGGCGAACGGCGAAGCGCTGGGTGGCACGAAGGTGTTGTTAAACGACGCAAAGGGTCCCGCTCCGCCCACGAAGGTGTTGTTAAACGAGGCGAAAGGAGCCGCCCCACCCACAAAAACGTTGTTAAACGAGGCGAAAGGACCGGCCCCACCTACGAAAACATTGTTGAAGGACGCGAAAGGATCGGGCTGATTCGGAAACGAGCCGCTTCCGTTGGTGAACGGCGAAGCTCCGGGGCCAACAAAGACGTTGTTAAAAGACGCGAAGGGGTCGGGCTGACCTGGGAACGAGCCATTGCCGTTGGTGAACGGAGAGGCTCCGGGGCCGACAAAAACGTTATTGAAGGAAGCAAAGGGCTGGGGCTGACCAGGGAACAGGCTGTTGTTGTTCCCGTAGCCGTAACTGCTGCCGCCTAGAATGTCCAGGTAATTCCCCTGCATCTGGCCCAGGGCGCCCAGGGCGTAACCGGCCGTCTGCTGCGTCTGATAGGCTCCGAAGTTCGAACCCGTATAAGGCACGTTGTTGGTGGCGAAGCTGCTGGAAAAAGACGCCTGAAAATTAAACTGTGTGTTAAAACCGAAACCCGAAATGCCGGCCATTTGGTCCCTCCTAGTACTCTCTCTATATCTCTTACTCTATCTTGGTCAGAATCGGTGATTTTGGGAACCGGCAAACGATTAATATTCGTTAGGATTCGTCTTCTTCTTCGCCGGCTTCGGCCTCTTCTTGAGAGGCCTGATTTTGCTCGGACTCGGTGGCTTCGCCCTGCTTTTTGGGTTGCTGGGGAGAGGCCTGGTCAGCCTGGTCAGGCAACTGAACCACTGGTCCCACCCGCTGGTCTATGATCCGACGAAGTTGCTCGCTGGCCGCCCGTCCCTCCTGGGTACTGCCAGCCGAATCCAACATCATCTGGGCTGCCCCGGCCGTCTTGGGGTCGGACCCCAGGCGTTGATACAGCTTGGTGAGACTGTCCGCGCCTTTCAGACTGCCGGCTGCGGTCAGTTGCATCTTCACTTGCGAGGCGGCCGCCGCCGGGTTGCTGGACAGGTTGGCATAGAGGTCGCCGAGGGCTTTGCGTCCGCCCTTGCTCTTGGCGGCGCTGGCCTCCAGGGCCACCGCCGAAGCAGCTGCGCGGGAGTTCTTGGCCAAATTGTTGTTCAGCTTCAGCTTGGCGGCCAATCCCGCCGGGTCGCGGGTAGCGGCAGCCTGCATGGCTACGGCCGGGCCGGCCGAAGTGGCGAAGCGGGACTGGTTCTCATTCATGACGGTGAGGGCTTCCAAACCGTCTTTGCTATCGCTGGCTGCCGCCTGCAGCTTCATCTCGGAAGCCGCCGCCTTGGGATCGGCTGCCAGGCCCTGGTTGTAACGAGCCAGCCCGGCCCGGCCCTCGCGGGTGGTGGTGGCGGTAGCCCGCATTTGCGCCGCGGCTGCGGCCGCTTCGGGGTCTTTGGCCAGATTGCTGTTCAGGTTGATAACCGCCTGACGGCCCTGAGCCGACTCGGCGGCGGTGCCCATCAGCACCGCCTGGCTTGAGGCTCCGTCGGCGCTCTTGGCCAGATTGCGGTTGAGCTGGGTCAGCGCTTTGCGGCCGGTCTCGGTGGTGCTGGCCGAGGCGTGGAGTTCCACGGCGGCCGCGGCCGATTCCGGCGTCTTGGCCAGGTTGCGGTTGAGTTGAGAGTAGGCCTCCATACCACCGGGGGTGGTGGTCGCGGTGGCCTGGAATTCGGTAACGGCCGTGGAGGCGCCAGGATCTTTGGCCACATTGTGATTGAACTCGGTGACCGCTTTGAGACCCTCGGGCGACTGACTGGCGGACGCCTGCATGGACATGGTGGCCGCCGAGGCCGCTTTGTCCCTGGAGATTCCCTGGTAGAGCCCGGCGATCGCCTGACGACCTTCGGCGGTGCCGCTGGCCGCCGCCTGGACTCCCATGGCTGCGCCCGCATCGGCCGAGTCTCGGGCCAGATTGCCGTTGAGGTTGGTGAGAGCGGCGCGGCCCTGAGCGGTCCCCACCGCCGCGCTCTGGAGCGCCACCGCCGAGGTGGCCGCCAACGGGTCCTTGGCCAGATTCTGGTTTAGCTTGCGAATGGCCGTCGCACCGTCGGCGGTGTTGCTGGCCACGGACTGGACCGACAAGGCGGCGGCGGCGCTGTCGCCTCCCTGCGCCATACGTCGGTTGTGCTGAGTGACGACGGCCAGTCCTTCGCTGCTGTCGCTGGCCGAGGCCATCATGGCCATCTGACCGGCCGAGGCGGTGGAGCTCTTGGAGAGGTTTTTCTGGAGTTCTTCGCTACCCGGCCCCTTGACCTGAACTTGCAAAGCCGCGCTGGACGCCTGGGAGTCCTGAGCGAGATTGCTGAACAGCTCGCCTAAAGCGAGCTGCCCTTTGCCGGTGCGGCTGGCCGACGCCCAGGAACTGGCCAGCTGACCGCCATTGGCGGCGTCATCCTTGTAGAGAGAGGTGAGGGCGCCGCGACCGTCAGCGGTTTGCGAAGCGGCGGCGTGCAGCCCGACGCCTGAGCCAGAAGTGGAGGCGTCCCCATCTAAAGCCGACATCACGTTGGCCACGGCGGTGCCGGCGCCTCCGCGGCTGGCAGCGGCTGAGCCTGCACGGCTGCGGAAGCGGCCTGAGGATCTTTGGACAGGTTAGAATAGAGCGTAGCGATGGCGGCTTTGCCGCCGGACGAACCGGAGGCTGATTCCTGAGCTTTGGCATCTGCCGCGGCAGCGTTCGAGTTGCCGGCCAGAGCCCGATAGTAGTCGGTCATCGCCCCCCTGCCCTCGCCGCTGGAGGAAGCGGTGGCCTGAACCATCATATAACCGGCGGCCAGCTTGGGGTCGCTGGCGACCATGTAGAGGTAATCGGTGCCACCGCCCGACAGGTTGTCAGCGATCGCCTTCTGGTTGGCGGCGGCCAGGGTGGGGCTGCTTTGAATCGAGTCCAGCAGGCGTGCCTCCAAAAAGCTGCCCGCGCTAATCATCGTGCCTCGCGCCTTGATCAACATGGAAGCAGCGCTGGCGTCCCCCAAGAGCTGGGAAAGGGCCTGAGCGGGCGAGGGGCCACCGGGAGCGGCATCCATGTCGGAAGAGAGCCAGTTGAGGAACGATTCCGCTTTGCCTCCGTCACCCATGGCTTCCGACAGGCGCAACTTGGGATCGCGCGCATTCTCGAGATCCCTGGCTTCCTTGGCCTTGCGGGCCTGTTCGGCCCGGCGATTGAGTTCATCGACCTCGGCCTGGAGGAGCATCGATTCCAGAGAACGCGGCGCCGGGGGTCGGGCTTCCGCCTCGGGCTTCTCCGCAGTCTGCTCACCCGGCTTCTCCGCGGACTTTTCCGCCGGCTTTTCGCCGGACATCTGCTTCATCAAGCCAAAAGCGGACTTGTTCGAGGGCGTGAAGCCACTGGAAGTGGGCGGAGGGGCGGGAGTTTCCTCCTCGGGGTCGGCAGGCGGTTCGGGCAGAGTCAACTCCCCGCCCAAAATGCCCAGAAAGCTGCCCTGCAACTGACCTACGGCCGAGAGCGCGATGCGGGCCGTCTGCTGCGTCTGCTGGGTTGACAGGTTCAGCGGCCCGGTCTGAAATCCGACCAGAGGCAGAACTGGGCCCGCAGGACCCCCTGCATTGCCAAGCGGATGATTCGATCCGACTCCCTGGACGCCGAAGGCCATAAAAACAAATTTACCTTCCCGATATCAGCTGATCTTGACTCGACCAAGGCCGATTTGGAACGGGGGATCGGTTAAGGTTCCACCCCAAAACCTGAGACGACCAGATGGACCAATGCGAGTCACTGAACTTCGAAGTCCACAAAACAAACGGGTCATACCGAAGACAAATGCTGAACACCGGTGCTCGCCTGGGGATCGGAGCGCGCCATCAGGCCCAGCCGAGAAGCCTTTCCACCTACAAAATTAACCTGCAACGTTGCACGTGAAACAAGCCGCCGCTACTTTCCCTTCTCGCGCTTGCGCAGCAACAAGGGCGGCAACACCCGCGAGTCCATCGGATCGGGGGGCAAACCCATGTCATCGAAGTCGATTGAAGCCGGCGACTCCACCGGCTGAGAAGAAAAGGCCGACTTCATAGGCAGCCCAGGCGAGAAGGGCTCAAAATCCCCAGCCGGTTGGCGAGGGGGGGGTTCCTGACCGCCTGGTCGCTGCTGGTTGGCCTGGATCAACTCCCTGGCATGAGCGGCGAAGGCGCTGACCGGGTTCCCTGCTTTAGGCGGAGGAGTTCCCAGCACACGCCCCCCGCCTGGGGCCGGCGGCGGAGTGGGCGCCGCCAGCGGCACTGGCTGTGGCTGCGGGGCGTTGCCCGCGGCCAGCGCTGCCGCCGTCCCAGGAGGCTGGCCCAAAAGACCAGACCGGGGCGCAGGCTGAGGCACGGGCCTGGAGGGAGGAGCCTGAGGCGGCACAGCAGGAGGGCCCGGCGGCTGCGCGGGCGCAGGCGGACGGGCAATTGCCGCAGGACGAACGGGAAGTTGCGGAACTCCAGGACGCGGAGGACCGGCGGCCGGGCGAGATGGAGCCGCCGGGGGTTGCGGGGGCGATTGCGGAGGGGCCGCCATGGGTGGAGGCGCGGGGCGCGCCGGTGAGCGGTTGGGTGGTGGGGGCGGCGGCGGCAAAGGAGCGGAGTAAGCGGGTGGGCGGGGCGCGGGGGCGGGTTCACTGGTTGGATGAGCAGCTCTTTCGCTGCTCACCTGGACATGGCACACTCCGGCCCGGGGATGGCGCACATCCAACTGGACGCGACCGCTGCCCTGCACCAGCCATTCCACTTCGTAGCGGGCCTCCACCAGATCGCCCGACGTATAAGGGACCGGGGTTTCCAGCTCGTTGAGGCCCACACCCTGCAATTGATGTCCGTGGCTACGCTCTTTGCCCAACACCAGAGAGGTCGAGTGCTCCAAAATCAACTGCAGCTCAAGCTGCTGGTGAGTTTCTCGTTGATTGCCGCGACAAACCCAGGTGGGCAGAAAGCCCCGGTTTTCCACCACAGCCCGCAGTTTGCGCAGCGGAGGGTAGTCCTCGCCCTCCTGCGCCTCGGCCCAACCCAGCGTCTCTTCCACAAATTCGGGCACGCTCAGGCGAGGCAGCGATTGAGCCACGCCCAACACCAGCTTGGAAAAGCGCTCCAATTCCGACTGCAGGAGTCCACCCGGAGGAGGATTGAGCCAGCTGTAAAGCCACTCCCAACCGCCCAGTTCTACCGGACCCAACTGGGGGTGGTCAAAGGCTGTCCAGGGGTAAAAAGCGCCTGGACAATTTTGATCGAGCCAACGGATGACTCCCGCTTGCTCCGGTTCGTCCAAAGGTCGCTCCGGGTCAAACCGCTCGACACCCACCACTCGGGCCAGGTTCCAGGGCTCGGCCCGGACCACCAGCAAGCCCTGGTTTTGATGGGCCCACTGCAAATATCCAGGGGACGAAGAATGACTGACGGTCAGTCCGGTCCATTCTTGCAGCTTGCGCGCCAGGCGCGCCATCAGGGGAGCATCGGCCGCGCAGGGTGCCGGCATAGAAAGCCCCGATCCCAGGTTTCCGAAGCTCACCACCGCGCCCAAATTCGCGTGGGAGCGGAAAAAATCTGCCACCACCCGAGTTTCCGGCTCCGACAAGGGATAGGGCCCGCAAACCTGAGGATCCCAATCTCCGGCGGTGGGAAAATTTCGTTCCAAGTCCAGCCGGCTGCGCAGGCCGCCGTGAGTGGCACGGCCGCCGCCCTCGCACAATCCCTCCGGCATCAGCCGGTAAAAAGGCCCTTGCCGGTCGTCCGGACCACGCGGCACCATCAAACGAGCATCGCGCCGCGAAACCTTCCAAGGGCCCAACGGGTCCACCTGACGCATTTGCAGACTGCGGCCGTCCCCGTTGGCGTCGCCTGGGCGCAGGCCGGCCAGACCGGGGGCCACCGGCCGAGTGGAAGACCAGCACCATTCTCCCGTATGCAAGCTCAGATCGCCGGCATCGGCGGCCAGGCGGGGACAGACGTAAAAGGTGACGTGGTCGAGTAAGTCGGTAATGACGGGGTCTCGCCCGTAATGGTCGGTGAGCTTGCGGACGAGTTCCAGGCAGGCCGAGGACCCCAGCAGTTGTCCACCCCTCCAGCCCCCGTCAATCCAAAGCGCGGGCTTTTCATGTCCCTCGCCGGTGGCGTGATTGGTGATCTCGGCCATAAACAATGGCCGGCCTTCGTACGAGGTTCCGATGGTGTAGAGGCGCAACAGGTGGGGGGCGGCCTCTTCGGCAATGCGCAGATAATCGCCAATCTCGTGATTGACATAGTAGCGGTCGGTGGCTACGGCGGGGACGACTGGCAAAGGTTCCTCGTCAAGTGCGGTCGGTATTTGCTCTCAGGGGCATTAACCGCTCCTTGTCTATTCGACCTGATAGTCCTGATCTTCTTCCAAGTCCTCCAAAAGGGTCAACAACTCGTAGCGGAAGTCCGCACAAGGACGCGCCAGCATGCGCAGCCCGGCCACCAGCAAGAACCAGCCCTGATTCAGTGCCGAAACCTGACGGCTCTGAGTGTAGGATTGCAGCATTTCCAGGGCCTGGCGGAGATTCTGCAGGCCGCCGAAAACCTGCTCGTAGCCTTCCACCAACTCGCGCGGAAGCCACTGCTCCTGCTCCTCCCAGCGCGGGATGTCGCGCAGACGGCCCTGAATCTCGACCACCTGGGAACGCAACTGGTCAATGCGAACACTCCAGTCGCCCAAGGGCGTCCCGCCAGCCACCAGTTTCTGGGTGTCGCGGTAGAACTGCAGCCAGGGATCGGCCACCTCATAAAACTCCTGGTCGACCTGAAACTCATCGCTCACCTCCCCCAGCGAGGCCTGGCAGCCTGAACATTCGGGATGTCCAGGGGGGGTGACAGCACCGCAGTGGTTGCATACGCGGCTGGTTTCGTGGCGCACCACTCGGCACAACTCGATCCACCAGGCTTCAAGTATGATGATGGCCTGCTTACAGCGATCGATGCCCTGATTGACCCGGGGCAGATCTCCCTGGGAGAAACACGAGACCATCTCAGAAAGGCCGTCCGAAAACGATAGCAACGCCTGGGTGGACAGGCTCCCCAGGGCGGCCTGCGGAAAGGTCAGCGGCAGCGAATGAAGCAGTTGCTGGTGCAGAGCCAGGTAGACCTGGAGCCGGTTGGCCACGTCCTGGATCGAATCGACGAAACCGTGGTCATCCACCACGCCGGCCGTGTAGCGACGAGCGATGCGGATGAACTCACTCATGCCCGGCGAGAGCGTCTCATCAGGGAAGGGGTCTGTTTCGATATCGGGCAGCACCGAATCATCGCCGCCCCAGGCTTCGACCAGACTGGTCAGATACGGATTATCGGCCATTGCCAGCGTTTCTCCCGGGCGCCCTTATTTGCCTTCTGGGGGGGACTGCGTCTCCCCGCTTAGAGGAGGTCGAAGGCGGCGAAGGCTTCCAGCGGGTCGACCACTTTGCGGGTGATCTTGAGCATGACGCTGGTGCCTCCGGGATGGGTGCACAGGTAGAGAGCATCGGCCATTTCCAGCAAAATCGAATAGCCCATGCCCAGCGAGGGGGCGGTCGAGTAACCGGCCGTCAAGACCGCATTGGGCAGATTGGAGAAACTGATGCCCGGGCCCCGATCTTCGATGAGAATGAAAGCCTCTTCATCAATGACCCGGATTTCCAGTCGACCCGACTCGGCGTGTTTGACCACGTTGCCGGCTGCTTCGGTCGCGCACAAGGCCATGTCGTGGCAGCGCTCCTCGGTGAATCCCTCCGCACCCAATGTCTTCTCGACGAAGTGGCGCAGATCAGGCACGTCGGCGTAGCTGCGAATGGGACGTTCGCCGGCGGACACCCCGGCCTGCGACCAAACTTCGTCAAACTCGGGCGGCTCGCACAGGAACAGTTTGCCGCTGGTGACCGCCTGCAGAGCGTCCCGATAGAACTGGCGGCGCGAGGCTTCTTCCTGCAACTCTTCGGCCACATGACGGAAGTTGTCGATGGCTACGGCCATCGGGATGCTCAGCGAAATCAGCAGCGAAACCACTTCTCGCGAAAAATGGCCGGGGTCGGTGGAGACAAACCAGAGACAGCCGGTGGGGCGCCCTTGCACCTGAAGCGGCACAATGGCCAGTCCCAGCACACCCGACTCGCGCAGCACCTGCAGGGGGCCTTCGTTCTCTTTGTTCAGGTGACGATAGATGAGCGATTTGCGGTCCTGCATGGTTTTGCGGCACAAGTCCCCGATGACTTCGCGCACATTGTCTTCCAGCACCAAACCCGGGGAGTGACCATAGGGGCCGTGGTCCAGCCAGGCACCGGCGGCAGCCAGGTCCATCAGCTCAATGCTTCGCTGCAGCACCGTCTCCAGCGCCTGGTCGACGCTGGCTGCCTGACTGAGCAGCGTAGCCACAGTGTAGAGTACGAAGAGCTCGCGGCCTCGGTCGGAATCCTGTGTATTGCGAATGCCGCGCAGCACCAGCGAGGAGCCCAGCACCGACCCGTCCTTGGAAAGTCGCAAATTCGGGTCGAGCTCGACCATTTGCCCGTTGACCAGGCTGACGGGCACGGCCGCCACCACGCCCGCCTGGTGCTGTCGGCGCAGCATGCGCAGTTGGGCCACATCGCTGGGCTTGACGATCTGCTCCAGCGAAAGGCCGACCAGGTCATCCACGGCCAGCGACTTCTGCAGCGAAGTATTAGACCAGCGAATCAGATCCTGAGCATCCAGCTCGAGGATGCCGTCGCTCACACGATTGAGTAGCTTGCGGTAACGCTCGTGCACGGAAGCTTCAGCTCCGCGCGTTTCCCAGACCTCGCCCAGTTTGCGCAGCAGGGCCAACGGTGGTTTTTGCGCGCCCACTCGCACACGCCAGTGGTAGAGCAACTTGGGCTGATCGTTTGGGCGGAAGATGCCGCTGAGCACGTAGCCGGCTTCGTCGGCCACACTCAAAGCGGCGTCGCGCCGAGGGTGGCTTTCGGAAATCAAAATAAGATCCGGCGTCGCATTCTGAAATTCACGACCCAGTTGAGTCAGGTTGGGGATCCTGGTGAGAGACGTTCTCTCCGCGCCTAAAGCCCCACCCAACCACTCTCCGGCTTGAGAGCGGTTTTCCATTAACCAGACGTTCATGAAGTAATCAATACACCCACAGGCCTCGACCCCCCTCGGGCCTCAGGGGGCACTTACCCAGACATGGAAAATCTCAAGCCCCCAAGAGGTAAACGAAGACGGTCAGGTTCCACAAGGTATGCGTCAACACGGCCGCCGGTAGCCCCGCGCCCCAGCGCACCCAGGCGAAAACCACCCCCAGCCAGATCAACTGGGGTAGCGCGGCGGGGTCAGCATGCACGAAGCCAAAGAGACAGGCCGAAAAAAGCAGGCGGCCCCAACCCGGACCGCTGAGCAGGCTGCGATACCAGCTCTCCTCGACCAGGGGGGTGAGCAGGCAGATCTGCAGCAGCCACAGCCCACGTTCGGCCAGTCCAGCGCGCAGCAGCAGTGGGACAGCTGGATTGCCGGAAGGGGGAGGATGAACCAGCAGCCCATAGGCGACGGCCCCCCCCAGACATAAGCAATAACCGGCCCACACCCAGCGCGGCCAGGCCTTCGAGAACTTCCAGCCCAGTTGGGTTCGCCAGGGCCAAAGCCAGACCAGCATCCAAAAGCTGTAGAGAATCTGCTGGCCGAGCGGCGGCGCCCCTCTCCAAAGGGACATCCATAAATAGGCTCCCAGATACACCCCCAGATAGGCCAGCGCGGACCTGTCCAGGGGGACGGCGCCGGGCCGGGGAGTGGGCCAGCGAAGCCGGGCCGCCCAGTAGACCCCGGCCAGAAAGACGAACCCAACCGGGACCAGCCAGGCCGGGTTCATGTGCGCAAAACGCTCCAACCACTGATCAGTGGGATCGAATCCGCCCGTTTCCAGAACCCGATGCTGCCAGCGCGCTCTGAGCAGGAGGAGCCACAGCGGCGCCAGACTCAAAAGGAGCAAACGCCGAAACAACAGCGAATCTGGCGCGTCAGTCCGGGGCACGTCCATGCGGTGCTAGTTTCTCAGAGCCCTTTTCTGGCCTGCACAGCTGCCAAAGTTCTCACATCAAGGAGCCCTTTCCGATGCAAAACAGAAAACAAGAGCTGCTGAAACTAATACGCAGCACTCTGCGCCAGGAATGGGACCCCGAGTATTACGCCTACGCAGACCAGGTCTTTAGCAGGTTAATCCAACGCTGGGAACCGGCCAAAATTGCCGACTACCTGCATCAAATCGCCACCGAACATATTGGTATGAAGGCGACCCGCTATCAGTTGTCCCTCGAGGTGGCCAACAAGCTATCGGAAGCCTCACAGGAATACCTGACCGACTAGGGAGCCAGGCTGGCCATCATGTAGTCACGGCGCATCTGGGCGATGTGGTTGATGCCGATTTCCTTGGGGCAGACGGCTTCGCATTCGCCGTGGTTCGAGCAATCGCCAAAACCGAGACGATCCATCTCTTCCACCATGGCCACCACGCGCTTTTTGCGCTCGGGCTGGCCCTGGGGCAGCATGGCTAGCTGGGTGATCTTGGCCGAGGTGAACAGCGCAGCGGACGCATTGGGACAGGCGGCCACGCAGGCGCCACAGCCGATGCAGGCTGCCGCGTCCATGGCTTTGTCGGCCGATTCTTTGCCCACCAGAATCGAGTTGGCGTCGGGAGCGGCGCCGGCATTGATGGAGACGTACCCTCCGGCGGCAATGATCTGGTCAAAGGCGGTGCGGTCGACCACCAGGTCTTTGATGACCGGGAAGGCCTTGGCTCGGAAGGGCTCGACGGTGATGGTCGACCCCGCGGGGAAATCGCGCATGCGCACGGCGCAGGTGGTGCAGCCGGAATGAGGACCGTGGGCCACACCGTCGATCACCAGGCTGCACATGCCGCAGATGCCCTCGCGGCAATCGCTGTCAAAGGCGATCGCGTCCTTGCCTTCTTTGACCAGCTTTTCGTTGAGCACGTCCAGCATTTCCAGAAAAGACATATTGGGAATGATGCCCTCGACCGTGTAGGTCTGGAGACTGCCGGCCTTATCTTTACCGGCCTGACGCCAGGCGCGAATGGTGTAGCGCGAGCCTTGCTCTTTCTTTTGAGAAGTTTCCTGTGACATGGACTGGGCCTCCTACTTGTAATCGCGCTGCTGCAGTTTGATGGACTCAAAGTGCAGCGGTTCTTTGTGGAGTTCGGGCTGGCTTACGTCGCCGGTGTATTTCCAACCGGCCACGTAGCAGAACTTGTCGTCGTCGCGCAGAGCCTCGCCGTCCTTTTGGTATTCCTCGCGGAAGTGACCGCCGCAAGATTCCTCGCGGTTCAAGGCGTCGATGGCCATCAGTTCGCCCAATTCCAGATAGTCGGCAACGCGACCGGCGAATTCGAGGTTCTTGTTCAAGGTGTCGCCCTTGCCGTCGACTTTGACTTTCTTCCAGAACTCGGCCCGCAGGGCCTGGATCTCTGAGATCGCCTTCTTCAGACCCTCGGCGTTGCGGCCCATGCCGACGTGATCCCAGACGATCTTGCCCAGCGCCCGCCAGAACTCGGTGGGAGTAGTGTCGCCCTGGACGCTCAGCAGCTTGTCGGTCATTTCCTGCACCTTAGTCACGGCTACCTTGAAGGCTTCGTGCTCGGTGGTCAGGTTGTCGGCCGGCTGCTTGCTGGCCAGATAGTTGCCCAACGTGTAGGGAATCACGAAATAGCCATCGGCCAGGCCCTGCATGAGCGCCGAGGCACCCAGGCGATTGGCGCCGTGGTCGGAGAAGTTGGCTTCTCCGAGGGCGAACAAACCGGGGATATTGGTCATCAAATTGTAGTCCACCCAAAGGCCGCCCATGGTGTAGTGCGAGGCAGGGTAGATGCGCATGGGCACCTTGTAGGGGTCCTCGTTGGTGATTTCGTGATACATCTGAAAAAGGTTACCGTAGCGCTCTGTGATGGTCTGCCTGCCGAGTCGCTTGATGGCATCCCGGAAGTCCAGGTAAACGGCTTTCCCGGTCAGACCCACACCCTTGCCGTTGTCGCATTCGAGCTTGGCGGCGCGGGAAGCGATGTCGCGCGGCACCAGATTGCCGAAGGCCGGGTAACGGCGCTCCAGGAAGTAATCGCGATCGTCCTCGGGAATTTCGTTGGGCTTGCGCTTTTCCCCCGGGGTTTTGGGCACCCAGACGCGGCCGTCGTTACGCAGGCTTTCGCTCATCAAGGTCAGTTTGGACTGATAGTCGCCCTCCTGCGGGATGCAGGTCGGGTGAATCTGGGTGTAACAGGGATTGGCGAAAAGCGCGCCGTGCTTGTGGCAACGCCAGGCGGCCGTCGGGTTGGAGTTGACGGCGTTGGTCGAAAGATAGAACACCGTGCCGTAACCACCGGTGCACAGCAACACCGCATGGCCGGCGTAGGTCTCCAGCTTGCCGTTGATCAAGTTGCGCACCACGATACCGCGAGCCTTGCCATCCACCATCACCAGCTCGAGCATCTCGCGGCGGGTGTAGAGGGTCACGGTCTTTTCGTGAACCTGGCGCATCAGCGAGCTGTAGGCCCCCAGCAGCAACTGCTGTCCGGTCTGGCCACGGGCGTAAAAGGTGCGTGAAACCTGAGCGCCACCGAAAGAGCGGTTGGTCAGAGCGCCGCCGTATTCGCGAGCGAAGGGCACACCTTGGGCGGCACATTGGTCGATGATGTTTACCGAGACTTCGGCCAGCCGATGCACATTGGCTTCGCGGGCGCGATAGTCGCCGCCCTTGATGGTGTCATAAAAGAGGCGGTAGACGCTGTCGCCGTCGTTGGCGTAATTTTTGGCGGCGTTGATGCCACCCTGAGCGGCCACGCTGTGGGCGCGACGCGGGGAATCCTGGATGCAGAAATTGAGCACATTGTAGCCCATTTCGCCCAGGCTGGCCGCGGCGGCGCCACCGGCCAGGCCGGTGCCTACCACGATGATGGTGTACTTCCGCTTGTTGGCCGGATTGACCAACTTCATGTGGCCCTTATAGTCAGTCCATTTGTTTTCCAGCGGCCCGTCCGGGACGTTGGAATTCATCAGAGGTGAGGCCACCGCTCTCAGGTCTTGTTCCAGGGTCGTGCTCACAGGTGCAGTCCTCCCGCCGGTGCGGCGAAACTTTCATTCATTGCAAAGATGGTGACGGGCAAGAAAAGGAAGCCGATGGTCAGCAACACAGCCAGTGCCAGCGCCGCGTTGACGGCCAGGGGCGTGGTCTTTTTGTTGAGCAGGCCCAGCGACTGGAAAGCGCTCCAGACACCGTGCTTGAGATGCATACCGAAGAGCAGCATCACGGCCGTGTAGATGCCCACATACCAGGCCTGGCTGAAGCGTTCCACCACCACTCCGTAGAGATCCACATGCTCTTCACCGTTCAGGGTGTAGTTTTCCACGTGCCCGAACAGGTAAGCAAACTTGAACGTAATCAGGTGAAAGACCAAAAAGGCCAGGATGGTCAGGCCCGTCCAAATCATTCCCTGGGAGGCCGCGCCTTTGCGGCTGCGGCCTCCGGCGTTGCCGGTGACTTGATAGCCAATGGGTCTCGCTGCGGATTTGTCCACCAGGGCCACGCTGATTCCGTTCCATACGTGGATTCCGATCGTGACCAACAAAAAGGCCTCAGCCACGTAGATGGCCGCACCGTGCCCCAGCGTCTCTAGAAAAAGAGCGTAACCGTTGAAAGCTTCGCGGCCCACCAGGAGCAGCAAGTTGCCGATCAGATGTCCGATGGCAAAACCAACCCAGACCAACCCGGTGAAGCCCATCAAATACTTCTTACCGAGCGAGGAGCGAAGCGCTCCTATGAATGTCGTCATAACCTACTCCCAACACGCAAGCCCGTTCGCTTGCGCAAAGCCAAACTACAAACAGCCTTCCAGTGCCGTTTCCAGCCTTCCTGGCTCGCTTCGTCCGGTAGAGAAAAATTCTCCCCTAACAAAAAGGGGCTCCGTCTTGGAAGCCCCCGCCGTTCCCTTAGCTTCTTCCGCCACTGGGGGATGAACAAACCTTTCGTACACGAAGCACCTGATCCATGATCGTCCGGCTCTGCTTGCTGTGGGTCCTGATCGGCTGTGCGTCGGCCCGGCCTCTCAGCTTTCCCTATCAGCAGGCCGGCCTCACGTCGGAAGAAGCGGCCGCCCATTTGCTCAATCGCTTCAGCTATGGGCCCCGGCCCGGGCAGGTGCAAGAACTGGTCAGCGGCGGCCTCGAGACCTGGTTCGAAGCCCAGCTCAAGGCGCCCAGCGCAGGCGGGGACGGCGAATTTCCCCTGCTTGTCAGCGACCCCCGCAAACTGGGACAGCTCAAGCTGCAGCGGGCGGTCCGTTCGCGCTGGCAAGTGCGCGAAGTGATGACCGATTTCTGGTTCAACCACTTCAACGTTTCCACGACCGATGACGATTGCCGCAAGTATGTGGCCGCTTACGAACGGGAGGCCATCGCTCCCAACGCCCTGGGTTCGTTCTCAAAAATTCTAAAGGCCAGCGCCCATCATCCGGCCATGCTCTACTACCTGGACAATGCCTACTCCAGCTGGGAGGAAGTCTACGACTCCCCCGACCGCAGCTATGACCCCCTCCACTACGGCAATCGTAAGCCCCGCAGCCACCAGGTCAAGACCAACCCCAACAAGCGCGGCCTCAACGAAAACTATGCCCGCGAGTTGCTCGAACTGCACACCCTGGGAGTGGACGGTGGCTACCGTCAGCAAGACGTGGGCGAACTGGCTCGCATCCTGACCGGCTGGACGGTAGACAAAGACGTGTTCCTATTCCAGCCCGAGCGCCACGACCCCAAACCGAAAAAGCTGCTTTTTCAGCGGGTCGCCCCGGGCGGCCAGGGGGAAGGCGAGAAAGCCCTGGATTATCTAGCTCAGCACACCTCCACAGCCCGCCATCTGAGCCGCAAACTGGCCGTGCGCTTCGTCAGCGACCAGCCCCCCAAAAGCCTGGTCGACCGCCTGCAGCGGAAGTTCCAGAGCAGCCGAGGGGACACCCGCCAGTTGCTCGAGACGCTGGTGGAGTCACCCGAGTTCTGGTCGCGCGAGTCCATCGGCGCCAAGATCAAAAGTCCGTTTGAACTGGAGGCCAGTTCCCTGCGAATTCTCGGGGCGGAGTTGGCTCCCGACCAGGATGTCTCTGACCTTCTGGCGGGTATGGGCCAGGAGGTTTACGCCTGCCGCCCGCCCACCGGTTGGCCGGACAAGCCCGAAACCTGGCTGACTCCGGGCACCCTGGTGCAGCGTTTGAGCTTCGCCCACCGCCTCGCCGAAGGCAACTTTCGAGGGGTCAAACTGGAGCTGGCCAAAATCCGCCCGAGCCAGCCCATGAAGACCGCGCCGGCCGCTCTGCAAGCTTACGCGGAAAAACTGCTGCCCGGGCGAGCTATCAGCGATACCGTCAACCTTCTCAAAGACGGCGCTTCCGACCCCAACTACCGGCAGGTCGTGCTGGAGACCTCGCGGCGCGGCCAAAAGAGCATCCCCAGGCCCAATCCCAAAGCCCATTTCGAATTCACTCCGCAAGCCGAAGTGAACATCGTGGGGTTGTTGCTGGGTTGTCCGGAATTCCAGAGGCGTTGACCAACATCTACTGCTCGTAGGTCACATCCGAGAACATCTTACGAAATTCCCGCACGGTGAGCTTGAAAACGCCGTCCATCTTCCCGTCCTTGGCGGTGCCGTCGGCATTCTGCGGTTCGGCGCGGTTGCCGCCCGTACCCCATGGATTGCGAATGGTGACCGTGTCACTCTCCCGATCGTAACCAATCACAGTATACTCGTGGCCATCCTGAATCGGGCTGGTGCGGATCAGATCCTTGTTGAGGCCGGCCGTAATCATTTTGCGCTGGCTCACCGAGGACTGAAGCTTGCGCCGGGTGGTGGCCTCGGAGGTCAGGGTCAACATATCATTGTCGGCTCCATTTTTGGAGAAAGCGCTGATTCCGTCGGAACCTCTCCCGCCTTCCACCTTGTCCATGGCTTCCGTGTAGGGGAGCCAGGCTTCCTTATTTCGCATCCGGGCATAGGCCGTTTCCAGGACCGTGGCCCAGGTGCCGTTCTGGCCGGCGTTGGTTTTCATGAGCAGCTCGGTATCGGTAGGAGCGTTGACAGTCACCGGTTTGGCGCCAGCAAAGGTCACCGTATAGGTTCCGTTTCCGTTGTCTTTGATCATTTTCCGCAAGGCGGCGGGATCGAGTTGGGCCTTATGGACCATCGCCGAGATGAAGTAGCAGGTGCCAAAACGTCCCTGCTTGACCGCCATCGCATCCGGTTCGCCATTGAAGAGGTCACGACTCTTTGCTTCCAGCGCTTTTTGCTGCTGCAAAAAGATGCCGCCCAAAAAGCTGTTGAGAGGAAGCGAAGAGTCGCCCTCTTTGACGTTCTTCAATAGCTCTTTGGTGAGGCCGTTTTTCAGCTCCGCCTGCTGCTTTAAGGCGCTGTAAAGGGTGGATACGGCGGCCGCGTCAGCTCCCTTGAGAGCGGAGTCACCCATGCTGGCCTTGACTTCGTCCAGGTCCAACTTGCCGTCCTTATTCTTGTCAAGCTTGTCGAAGAGGGGCTCCAGAGCGATACAGAAATCCTTCGGGTCCCCCGACCCTTTGAGTTTCGAGTCGTCGGAGGACGTTTCCAGGGGCATCGGAATCCGGTGGATTCCGGCCGAAGAACTCGGAGCGGTGCGTCCGAGGGCAAGGTTGCGCAGCGAGGTCATGGGGTTCATCGACGAGTCCTGTTGGCTACCGGGCAGGAACCTATCGGAGCTCTCCAGGGCGGAACTGGCAACCGTCGACTGGCCGGCAAACGACCTCGGGACGAAAGTTTTGCCACACGATGCTAAATCTGCAATTTTCACCGGAACCTTCCTCGCTTTTCCCTGTCTCTGTGAGCTCAGAATAAGAAAAAGGCGTCCGCCGCGACTCCGCTCTTAGCCGCTCGATGTGAACGGATTGTTAAAGGACTGGGAGCCAATTTCGAATTCACCCGACAGATCGAGGTCAACATCGTAGGTTTGTTGCCGGGCTGCCCGGAATTCCAGACACGCTGATGAAAGTTTGCCATAGCCGCTTTTCCCTACCTCACGACCCCGCCCGCCATCTGCACGCCATCTCCACGGGCAAAACCGGAGGACCGGTCATGCTGTGCCTGCACGGTGCCACCGGCAACTGGACCAACTACCGGCCCCTGATCCGACATTTTGCCAGTCACTATCGAGTCGAGGCGGTGGACATGCGTGGACACGGGCGCTCCCCCTGGGCTGCCGGCACGCTTGAGGATTTCTATCAAGACCTGGAAAGCTACGTGGCCACGCTGCCCAAGCCCATTCTCTTGCTGGCTCATTCCTTCGGAGGCTACTTTGGGGTGCGCCTGGCCGCCACCCACCCGGACTGGTTCACTCATCTGGTGCTTTTTAATACCGCCAAAAAGCTACCGCGCGGTCTGCCCTTTCACTTCCTTCGCTTCTTCTGCCGCTGGGCCGATTGGATCGCTCGCCCGGAAGGAGTCATCGCCAGCGGCTCACTGGTCACCCGCTACCTGGTCGACCACGTGCTGGGCGACTGGGATTGCGACCCTTATTACGATAAAATCCGCTGTCCAGTGCTGGGCATCGCCGGCCGCTTCGACCCGCTGATCCCGCACGGCCTGGCCCGCTCCAGCCTGAGCCGCTTGCCCAGGCACCAGTTTCGCTCTTTGCCTCTGGGGATGCACATCGCCATGTGGGAGCGCCCGGCCTTACTGCACCGCTGGATCACCCGCTTTGTCGAGGAAACCCACTAACGCTTGCCGCCGGGCCTCACGAAGTCGGCCAATTTGAGCAGCGCCCAGCTGATGGGAGTCCACAGGGCCGTGCACAACCAGTGGCTCAGGCGTTTCGGACGAGGCCGGGGTGCAGGCGGGCTTTGCAGCGGCAGCCGGATGGCCTCACGCATACGTTCCAGGAAATCGGCGGTCGGCTCCCCCTCTTGCCAATAGAGCGGCGGACCGAAGGTGATCCAGACGTACCCACCACTGACATACTTGCAATCGGCCGCGCAAAGCTGGTCGCTGCCATAGACGCTGACCGGCACCACGGGAGCGCGCGTCCACTCTCCCACCAACGCAACACCTTTATGGAAGGGCTGCAGTTCATAGCAGTGGGTGGGGTCCGCCTCGGGATAAAAACCCACACAGTCCCCCTGGCGTAGCGCCTCCAGAGTGCGGTCCATGGCACCCTCGCCACGACCCACCGGAATGAACCCGAGCGCGCGCAACCACCATCCCACCAAGGGCACCTTAAGCGGCTCGGTCGACACCAGAAAGCGCACCTTGCGGGGCAGCACGCTACCCAGCAGCAAACCGTCGAGCACGGTTGGGTGATTGGAAACCAGAATCAGGGGGCCCTCCACCGGGATGTTTTCCACCCCCTTCAGGACGGGCACCCAGAAGGGCAGCAACAGGGACTGCAAAGCCCGCAAGCTGGTCGAGTAGATCAAGCTCATTCAAAGCTCCTTTGCACTTCCCGAAAGGCTTCCACCACCAGCGGCACTTCCTCTAGAGAATTCGGCCAATGAGGAGCGAGCCGGATATATCCGTCGGGGGTGGATATTTGCACGCCGCGCTGATGCAAAGCTCGTTCCCAAGCACTCAGGTCGGTGCCCACGGGCGGGCGGAAAGAAAGCATACCGGAGGCGGCCTCAGGGCGGCGCAAGCTGGGCCAGCCCAAAAAGCCAAGCGCAGGCTCGAGCTGGTCGAGAACATCGGAAACGTGCGCGAAGATCCGATTCACGCCCAGCTCCAGCAGCAAGTTCAGGCTGGCCTCGAGAGCGGCCTGACACAAATTTGCGCTACTGCCGATCTCCAGCCCCTGAGGATCCGCGCGCAAAGGACGATCGTAGCGCAAGTGGCCAGGTCCTTGAAAGAGAAAATCCACGGCCTGCTGGTGACTGAGCCAGCCCGCCCAGTGACGATGCAAGTCCGCCTGGCGGTCGGGGCGGACATACAGGTAACCGCAGCCCTCCGCCCCCATCAGCCACTTATGAGCTCCCCCAGCCACGTAATCCAGTTCGCCCACCACAAAAGGAACCACCCCAACAGCCTGGATGGCGTCCACGAACACCTGGCATTCATAGCGATGGGACAACTCAACCACTTGCTCCCAAGGCTGGCGCAGGCCGGTCTGAAAGGCCACCGCGCTCAAGGCCACAAGTCGCAATCCGTGGCGCAGTTGCTCCTCCAGATCGGCCAGGTCTTCCCGCAAAAAAATGAGTTCCAGGCCATGCTGAGCGGCCGCTGCTTGCCAGGGAGTGACGTTGGTGGGAAATTCCCCCTGCACGCAGGCGATGCGATCGCCGCGGCGCCAGGAAAAATTCTGAGCCACAGCCAGAACCCCCCACGAGGTTCCACCCGTTAAAGCCAGGTCTTGCGGGTTGCAAGCGAGCAGTTGTGCAAGCTTCTGACGCAGGCGTAAACGCATGGCCAGAACCTCCGGCACGGCGCCGACCCCCTCCCCAGCGAAGTCCAACAGGTGGGCCTGCACTGCCTCCAGCACCGGCGCCGAAAGCGGTGACACCCCTGCGTGACTCAAGTAGCTGGCCACCTTCAGGTGCGGGAAAAGCTGGCGCGAACCTAACTCAGCCATGCCAGCAACAAGGCTCCGCCGCCAGCCAACCCCAAGATCTGCACCGGCTCGCTGCGCGCCCAGCGGCCCACAGCAAGACCGACCGCCAGAGTCAGCGCCAGAGCGGGCCAGGAGGGATGAAGAGCGTAAAGAGTCAGGGTCTCAGCCACCAACAAGGGGCCCCAAATTTTCCAGGGCAGGCGCTCCGAGCGGCCCAACGAGACCACCAGCAAGGTGGCCAGCAGGGAAAGCGCTGCCAACTCGGGCCAGGCGCGCCCCCACAGCCAGAACTGCAAGAGGAGTGGCAAGGACCAGCTGGCCAGCAACGCCCCCCGGCCCATCCGCAGTTCCAGCGGCACGGCCGCCAGCATCAGCACCAGGGCCAGCGTTCCTAGAAAGAGGGGGTGGGCTGGGTGAAAGGCACTACCCAGGCCGGACCAGGGGGTGTGCAACCAGGCCGGGTCGATCCCCGCAGCCGTCAAACCGAGGGTAACGGCCAGCGCCAAGGTAATCCATGGAGTCATTGCCCCACCACTTTTGGAACGCCCGCGGAATCACCTGGGGGGCGGGGGCAGCAGACGCCGAAACTCCGGCCCGTAGTCGCCCAAAATGAGGCGCAACCACTTCTGTCTATCCAATGGCACGCCACAACATTTGCAGGTCGGACCGTTGGCGCCGAAATGCATTTCCAGGGTATCCACCCCGTCTTCTTGAGTCCAATACGCTTCTCCATAGGCATTCATCCAGGCGATACGAGCGATGGCCGAGGCCATCCGGTAAGCAGAGAGTTTGGTCTTGTCCAACATAGGGCCGGACTTTGCAGGCGAGCCTTATAATCCTGCCCGGTGTTCTGCTCAACCAGAAGAGCGTTTTTCGCCCACACTCAGGTGCAGCAATTCCTCCAGGCGGGCCGGATCAAAAGGCTTGCTTAAAAACGCGTTGGCGCCAGCGCGCAGGCACATTTGCTCGTCCTCCAGACTGGCCAGGGCGGTAAGAGCGACAATGGGGAGCTTCAGCCCCCGCGCACGCAAGATCTGGATGGCCTGAAGCCCGTCCATTTCGGGCATGTGGATGTCCATCAAAATCAGGTCAAAGTTGCGCTCCTGGGCCATGGCCACAGCCTGGGCTCCGTCTCCCACGACCATCACCTCGTGACCCATCTCGGCTAAAAGTCTCTGGGCCACCTTCTGATTGACGCGATTGTCCTCAGCCAGCAGGATGCTCAAGCGAGCTCGATGCGGTTCTGGCACGGTGGGTGCGCTAGATCCAGTCAAAGCTCTCACCATGGCCGCCAGTCGAGTGGCCCGCAGAGGCCTGACGATCACCCGTTCCACAAGGTGCGCGGGCACCTCGACTCCCTGATCGGCGACGACCAGCACTTCCTGCTCGGGAGGCGCGGCGCTCATTTCGCAGAGCACGATGGGTCGGGCTTCGGGGTCCGGCCGAGAGGCCCCCAGTCGCTCGCTGACCCAAAGTGCCAGGGCAGTCTCGCCAGGACTGCTCAACTCGATTTGCAGATGGACCGGACTTTCCAAGGGTCGCCAGTGGCCGCTCTCGATGCGGCAATCGCGCCGCGGTAGGCGCACAACAAAGACCGAGCCAAGCTGGGGTTGGCTTTCAGCCCAAAGGCGGCCGCCCATGCGCTCGATCAGCCCTTTGCTGATGGTCAACCCCAGTCCGGTGCCCCCAAAGCGTCGTGCGATCGAGGAATCTGCCTGTGAGAATGGCTCGAACAGCCGCTCCAGGATCTCGGGGGGGATGCCGATGCCCTGGTCCCGGACCCGGATGATCCAGTCCCGCTCCTGCAACTCTAACTCGACCTGGACTTTGCAGTTTTCGCTGAACTTGACGGCGTTGCCTACCAGGTTGAGCAGAATCTGGCGCAGCCGGGTAGGGTCGCTCAGCACGGTATAGGCCGGCAAGCGCTCGCCGATCAGAACCAATTCCAAAGTCAGGCCTCGATCCTGGGCTGGCTTGGCAAAGAGATCGAGCACACCGTCGACTAACTCGATCAAATCGACAGGCCGCTCTTCCACCTCGAGACGATCGGAGTCTATTTTGCTGAAGTCGAGCACATCATTGAGAATGCGCAACAGGGAATTGCCGCTGGTGAGCAGCGTTTCGACGTAGTCTTTCTGCTGGGCGTTTAAAGGCGTATTCAGAAGCAAATGGCCCAGGCCCAGCACCCCGTTCATCGGCGTGCGAATTTCGTGGCTCATGGTGGCCAAGAATCGCGACTTTGCAGCGTTTGCCGCCTCGGCAACTTCCATCGCGTCCCGAAGTTCG
>JALHOV010000014.1 GCA_022842865.1 Vulcanimicrobiota bacterium
TCGTCCATGGCCGCTGTTCCCGTGCGCTGTTGATGCTCTGCTTGAATGGCCTGGCGCTGAAAGTCTTGCTGAGTCGAAATGCTGTTCTGTAGGGGATGGTATAGCCCGAAGTCCTTCATGGGATCCTCGGCCTCCACGTGAACGCCCTCGATTTTGACCCGCTGTGTGGGCCGATCCTCGTGGGCCAACTCTTCCGTGGGCGCCATCAATTGCATGCGGTTGCCAGCCTGCTCCTGTAGATCCTGATTCTTCTGCAGTTGCTCCAAGGCCGGCAGCAGATTCTCTAGCTGGCGGCGAAACTCATAGACCGAGTCAAATCGGTCTTCTTGCTCGGGCTGGGTGGATTTGCGCACCACCCAGCAAAGTTCGTGCGGCAGGTCTTTGCGGATCTTGTCCAGCGGTTCGATCTGCAGGGGCAGCGGCTGCTGGCCCGAGAGCATAAAGTGAAGGGTCACCCCCAGCGAGTATTGATCGGTGCGGGTGGTAGGACGACCCCGATACTGCTCGATAGGAGCGTAACCAACCGTGCCCACCGCGGTCTTGGTGGAGGCACCGCCCCCGACTTCGCGAGCCAGTCCGAAGTCCACCAGGTAGATGCGACTATCCTGGTGGCGCACGATAATGTTGGCGGGCTTGACGTCGCGATGGATAATGGGGCGCGGCCGGTGGGCGTGCAGAAACTCCAATATCTTGGCCACCTGGATGGTATATTGCACGGCCAGGATGGGCTGAAGATCGGTACCGGCCAGCGCCAATTGGTCCATGACCTGTTTTTCCAGGTCCACTCCCTCAATGAATTCCATGACGATGACACGCCGGTCGCCGTCAAGAAAGCTATCGACGAAGGCGGGAATGCCGGGTACGTTCAAACTCTGCAGCAGCTTGCACTCTTCTTCGAAACGCGAGGCCTGGTAGGCGGCGCTTTCGTTGGAGCCATCGCTGGGCGAATCCACCAGCATGCGTTTGATAGCCACGGGCATACCACTGGACCGGTCGATGGCCCGGTAGACCTCCCCCATTCCCCCGCTGCGAATGGCCCGAACAATCTGATAGCGTTCGTGAAAATCGGACCCTGCTAAAAGGGTAGACTGCGACACGTGGGAATAGTTGGCACATACCAGGGCGAAACCTGCCGTCCAATATTAAGCCTTTAGCTATAGGTTGGGAAACCACAATGAGAATCAATCGAGTAGTCACCCGCACCGGAGATGGCGGCCAGACCGCCCTTATCGGTGGAGATCGCGTGTCCAAAGGAAGCCTGAGAGTGGACAGCTACGGCGAGGTGGATGAGTTAAATTCTTGCTTAGGTCTGGCCGTAGCCTGGCTGCAAGACCCTTCTGCTGCCGAACTTTTGCACTCCATCCAGCATCGCCTGTTCACGCTCGGCGCCGACCTGGCCGCTCCCGAAGGAGTGCCCGTACCGCGCATTACGCCAGGCCATGTAGAAGAGCTGGAGCAGGCCATGGAACCTCTGATGGATGAGCTTCCGCCCCTGGAGGAATTCATCTTGCCCGGGGGCGGACCGGCCGGAGCGGCCCTCCATCTGGCCCGCACTGTGGCACGGCGAGCTGAGCGCACGTGCGTGGCATTGTCCTCCCACGAACCCGTCAACGAGCAGGCCATCATCTATTTGAATCGACTCAGCGACTTTCTTTTCGTGCTGGCCCGAGTGGTCAACAAGCGCCAGAGCCAGCCCGAAACGTTGGCCGATTTCTCCCAGAAAAAGGCGCGTAAAAGCAGGTAGCGAAAGGCAGGGGGTCTGGAGGCAAGATGTTGCAGGGATTACACTTGATGGGTGAAGCGGAACTTGGTGAACTGGTCAAATTGACCCACGCCAAGGGCAACGACTACCTGAACGAAGATCAGAGACGTCGCCACATTCTGAGCTGGGCCGGCAAAGTCGTCGGTTGCTCCAGTCAGGATCCGGTTGTCATCGAAAGGGAATGCCTGCTCTGGCTGGCCGGACACTGGGGGGTCCAGACCGAAGGACTAGATGACACAGACGAGCTGGAAAGAGCTTTGCGCATTCGCATCGCCGATGAAGCGTCCCAGTATCTGGCACCGGTGTGGTGGATCTCTTGCGCTCTGATCGCGGCTGGCCCGGCCGACGCCATTGGACCCAAGGTGCGCTTGTTGGACAAGGCAGCCAGTCTGGTGGTGCCGTCCCGATCGGCTCGCCAGAAGCTGAGCGAAAACTGGCGCGCCAAAGCCGCCGAATGGGGTTTTGACAGTCTCAAGCAACCGGAAATTCAGCAGGCCACCGAGCAGCTCAAGAAAGCACCGGAAAAAGCGGACCAGGCGCTCACTCTGGCGCTAGTCATCAGTCTGGCCGACGGTCGGCTGTCCATGGAAGAAGATCGCCTGGTCAAAGACCTGGGCGAGGCCTGCGGTAAGTCTCACGAGGAGTGCGCCGAGAAGATCCGGCACGTCAACAGCATCTACTGGGGCCATCAGGTGGAAGTCACCCCGAAGCGCCAGGTCGAAACCCCCGAAGGCGACAAGCGGGTGGCCATGAAGGCTGCCCAGTTGACGCTGGAAAGCGCCGGAACCCTCGAGGGTCTGTGTCTGGAGGCTTGCGATAAAGTGGTGGGCCGCGCCGACGCAGCCGAAGAGCACGCTCCTAAATCGGGCTGGCAGCGGGTGCTGGGCACCGTCTCCGGCCTGAAGCAATTCTTCGGCAACAAGATGCGCGGAGACGAGCAGGTCAATCTGGTTCGCCTGGTCTACCTGTCGATTATCCACCAGCACGCCGAAGCAGCCTCCAAAGCCGAGGCTGCCGCCGCCGCCGCCCGCCGCACCCCGGAGACCGTTCTCAGCGAGACCGGCACGCTGGTGATTACCCGGGAAGCCAAGCAGCAGCGGTCTATCAAGCTCGACTGAGCGGGGTTGCGCCTACCGGTAGCGGCACCGCTTTTCTGATTTCTTTCAGGGCGTTCACATTTTCAACACACATGAGGAACGCCCCAGCCGTTAACCTGTCGGTGAGAGAACTGCTCCCTACTTCAAGAGGAGCGTCCCACACACCCAGGAGGCTTAGATGATTCAGAACGTACGATTCCCGGGCGCGACCGCTGCCCCCCAGTCCCGCCGAGTAGACCTGAACCAGGTTCTTTCGGCCACGGCCGCTGAAGCCAAATCGCTGGCTCCCAAGCTGGCCGACCACGTCGAAGGCGAAGTCCTGGTCAAGCTCAGACCCGGCATGAACTTTGACGGCCAGAGCGACTTCGCCGGCGATTACGGCGGCCAGGTCGAAGAGCACATCAAAATGGGCGGCACCATGCTGCAAAATTTCAACGGCGACCTGATGCGCATCTCTCTCCCCGAGGGAATGACCACTGCCGAAGCCATTGTGGCGATGGGCAAGGACGGCCGCGTTGAATATGCCGTCACCAACGACCGTATCAGCATCCCCGATACCCGCGAAGTTCCCTTCAGCCCCGAGCAGCTCGGCCAGGCCGGCCAGCAGGGCAACCAGCCCAACGAAGGCCCGCAGAATTTACCGAAAGACCTTAGCCCCAAACTGTGGGGCATGCACAACACCGGTCAGGAGAGCGGCAAGGTCGACAGCGACATCGACGCCCCCGAAGCCTGGGCCATCACCACCGGCAACCGCAACAACGTCATCGCCGTCATCGACACGGGTGGCGACTACAACCACAAAGCCCTGGCCAGCAACGTCTGGACCAACCCGGAAGACGGCACCCACGGCTTCAATGCCATCACCGGCAAGAACGACCCGATGGACGACCACTACCACGGCACCCACTGCTGGGGCAGCATCGCCGGCAACGGCACCGACGGCGTCTACGGCGTCAACCACCAGGCCTCCGTCATGCCCATCAAATTCCTCAGCAACAGCGGCGGCGGCACCCTGGCCGACGCCATCAAAGGCATCGTTTTCGCCACCGAACATGGCGCTCGTCTGACCTCCAACTCTTGGGGCGGCGGACCCTACAACCAGGCCCTCAAAGACGCCTTCGCTTCCTCGCCGGCTCTGCACCTGATCGCCGCCGGCAACGACGGCAAAGACAATGATGGCTCGCCCACCTATCCCGGCAGCTACGACCTGGGCAACATCGTGACGGTGGCCGCCAGCGACCGCAACGACCGCCTGGCTTCCTTCTCAAACTACGGCGCCACCTCAGTCGACCTGTCCGCTCCCGGCGTAGCCATCTACTCGACCGTCACCGGCAACAAATACAAGAACCTCGACGGCACCTCGATGGCCACTCCCCACGTCTCCGGCGTGGCCGGCCTGATTGTGGCCCAATATCCCGGCATCACCAATGAAGAAATCAAAGCCCGCTTGATGAACGCGGTCGACGATGTGCCCGGTTTCCACGGCAAGATGGTAGCCGGTGGTCGTCTGAACGCCGCCAAGGCGCTGGCCCCCGACTTCGGAGCTCCTGGCACGCCCGGCGCTTTCGGCGTCAGCGAAGCCAAAGCCGGTCGCGTCCAGCTCGGCTGGGTGGCCTCGGGTGACGACGGAGCCGAGGGCGGCGCCGCCGCTCGCTACGAAATCCGCTACAGCGACCGCCCCATCGCGGTCGGCGAGCCGGCCGAAGGCGAAGTCAGCTTCGACCAGGCCACTGCCGTCAAGGCCAACCGCCCCGGCCAGCCCGGCGCCGCCGAAACGGCCACCGTCAACGTGCCGCTCAGCGGTTCTGAGAAGACCTACTACTTCGCGCTGCGCTCCACCGACAAAGTGGGCAAGGCCTCCGAGGTGGTCACCACTTCGGCTGCCGTTCCGGCCGCTCAGCTGGCTTTCGACGGGAACGCCGAAGGTAGCTTTACCTCCTCGAGCTGGGCTCAGGTCGACGATGCCGCTCGCGGCAAGGTCTGGACCGACAGCCCCAACGGCGACTACGCCAATAACGCCGACACCGCTGTCACCAGCAAGGCCGTCTCGCTGGCGGGAATGTCCGGCTCGAAGCTCATCTTCGACGCCAAATACGCCACCGAGAACAAATATGACACCGTCAAAGCCGAAGTCAGCAGCGACGGCGGCAAGACCTGGAGCTCGGAAGCCACCTACTCGGGCAGCAGCGACTGGAAACAGCAAGCGGTTGACCTGTCCAAGTATGACGGCAAGGACATCCAGTTCCGCTTCCGCCTCACCTCCGACGGTTCGGTCAGCGGCGACGGCTTCAGCTTCAGCAACGCCGTCATCGCCGGCGGCAACTAGCTAGTTCAAGAGTTATCTAAGCCTGTAGGGGCCTCCGCAAGGGGGCCTTTTTTCTTTTGGCGCCAATGGAGTGGACATCTACTGAAGGGCCGTGTCGCTCAGCACAATCCCGTCTTCGTCGCAGTAGACCCACTGGCCGGGGCGGAAAGTCAGGCCGGCAAAGGTAACTGCCACGCCCTCTTCACCCTGGCCCTTTTTCAGGCTTTTACGGGGGTTGGTCTGCAGGGCTTTGATGCCCAGCGCAATGGAAGCCAGCGCGCGGCTATCGCGCACGCGGCCGTGCACCAGCAAACCGGCCCAGCCGTTATCCAGGGCCAGCCCGGCCAGCAAATCGCCTACCAGGGCGCAGTTCAGCGAGCCGCCGCCGTCCACCACCAGCACCCGGGACCGGCCGGGCTGTTCCAGGGCGCGGCGCACCAGCGAGTTGTCTTCGAAGACGCGCAGCGTAAACACCTCGCCGTGAAAGCTGGCCCGGCCGCCATAATCGCGGAGCAGGGGCAGTCCCACCGCCACCTTATCGGCATGCTGATCGTAGAGATCGGCGGTGCTGAAAGTCATTTTTTGAGGCTTTCCATAACCTGCTGCTGAAGTTCGGCGGCGCTCTCCAGATCTTCACGCAGGCGCGGGAGCAGGCGTTCCAACCCGGGGCCGTCGCGGCCGGGCAGATAATCGCGAACTTCGGCCACCGTCTCGGCCAACTGCAGTAAAGCGTCCTCCAGCCGGGGTTGCTTAAGTGGCAGCTGTTTGACCTTCTTGACCATCTCTTGAGCCTGCGCCTCGGAGTCGTGACTCAACACCTGCAGAATCTCCCAATCCTCCCGGCGATTTTCGGCGCAGGCCCGTTCGGCCACGGCCAGCAAGCCATCGCCCCCTTCTTCGGTCACACCCACCGCCTGGCCGCATTCGGAGCACAACTGCTCTTCGGTCAGGCGCACCAGTCCCAGGCATCCGTCGCACCACACGGCGGGCGTTCCGGCCAGGGCCTGGATTTCTTCGTGGATGGTCAAGGCTTGCTGGGCGCAGTCGCGCAGCACCCGCGTGCAGTCGGGCGTGAGCGGATAGCCCTGGGAAATCTGTTCCGATAACTGCTGCAGCGCGTTCTCCTGAATCTCCAGCAAATCGATGAGTTGCTCGACGGCGGCCAAACGAATCGGCGACTGGCGCATCTGTTCGCCCAACAATTGGAAGTGCTGAGAGACTCCGGCCAGACGCTCCTGCATCAACTCGGGAGCCAGAGCCCCCTTCTCAAACAGTTGCAGGCATCGCAGCACCTCGTGGATATAGGGAGAGGCGGCCAGTCGGGGGCGCTTCTCTTCCAGCTCGCGGATCTGGCCAAAAACCTCGAAAAGCGAAGTCAGCGCGGCAGCCAGCGCCTGCACCCTTTTCTCGGAAATCCCCTCCCAGTCGCCTTCCCACTCCTTCAGCACATCTGCCTGGTCTTCACAAACCGCCAGTCGCTGCAAAGCGATTTCGATGAGAGCCTGCTCCGGCCCGCCCGCTGGTTGGAAGCGGATCTCGCTGCGAAAGACCGCCGAAATCTGGGACATCTCGAGTTGGAAGCGTGCAAACTCGCGGGCCAGCGCTTCCCCTTCCATTTCGCCGCTGCGCCAGGCGGCCATGGAAAGCGCCCAGCTGTTGAAACTCGACAATGGAGTCAGCGAAGGTAAGCCGAGATTGCCCAAAGAGATCATCAACACCAGTTTTGCCTCGAACGGACGAGAACCTTTAACAATTTCGTTACATTTGTTACAGGCCGCTAATATCAAACCCGAGACTTGCCACCCCGTCTTGCTCTATCCTGGTTGCAATAACTCTGAATGTTGAGGTGCAAGATGTTTCAGGCACAGTTCGGTTCTCCAATGGGCGGTGTCGGCTTTGGCAACCCCGGATTCGGCATGCAGTCGATGGGTGGCGGCGGCGGTCAGATGCAGATGATGCAGATGATGATGACCATGATGTCGATGATGCAGCAAATGATGCAGATGATGGGCGGAATGGGCGGAATGAACGGGGGCTGTTTCCCTGGCATGGGCATGGGAATGCCCGGTATGGGCGGTGACCCGTTCGGCGGCTTCGGAAACCAGATGGGCAACGGCTTTGGATTCCCGGGCGGAGGCGGCGGTTTCCCCGGTGGCGGCTTCCCGGGCGGCTTTTCTCCTCCCGGCGTGCCTTTCGGCGGCGGCTTCACCCCCGGCGGCGGCAATTATGGCAATCCGGGCAACTTCGGCGGTCCCGGCGGCGCCTTCGGCCCGGGTAACGCTCCCATGGCAGGTCCCGGCAATTTTGGTGGTCCCTCGGCTTTCGGCAATCGCCTGGCTTCGGATGCGCAGCAAATCGCTCAGAGCGGTGTGGCCGGTCGTGGTGGCAACTGTAAACGCGGTGTGCGCATGGCTCTCAATCGCCAGGGGGTCAACCTGGATGGCCTCTCGGCTTACCAGGGCGCCGACCAGCTGGCACGCAATCCGCGCTTCCGCGAAGTGCAGGTGCCGACCAGCCAGCTGCGCAGTCTGCCCCCCGGCGCCATCGTGGTCTGGAATCGCAGACCCGGCAAACCGCACGGCCACATTTCCATCGCGCTCGGCAATGGCCGCGAAGCCAGTGACGTGATCCGCAACCAGATCACCGGTTATGGCTCGCAACACCGCGTCTTCATTCCCAAATAATGGATGAGGAAGAGTTCCTTCCCGATCAAGAGGAAGACGATAACGAGCCAGAGGATCGCAATTTGCTGCTGGACCAACTGAAGGCGCTGGGCTCCAACGCGGGCCCCGCCTCCAGTTTGCTGCGGGCAGGTCACAACTGGCTGCAGGGCAACCTGAGCAACTCGGAACTGAAGGCCACAGCCGATGAGTTCGAAGCGGGCCTGGATGAAGATCTGGACGACCCCCTGCTGGTCACTCAGTTGGATCGGCTGGAGGAGGGCCTGGAAAGCGGCCTGCCGGACCAGGTCCTCTATGCTTTATTGGGCCTGGGCTCGCAAGTCAAACCGCTTTAAGGGCGTAGCTCGCGGGCAAAACGCGCCAGTGCTTTGAGCAGTCGATTCTCCAAAATGGGTTTGCTGATGTAATCATCCATACCGGAGGCCAGGCAGCGTTCCCGATCTTCGGGGAAAGCATTGGCTGTAAGTGCCACAATCCAGGGCCGCACGGGCAGCTCTTCTCGGCGCAGTCGCCTGGTCGACTCCAGCCCGTCCATGACCGGCATCTGCAGATCCATGAACAACAGGTCCACCGGGTTGTCCCGGCAGTATTCCAGGGCCTGCAAACCATTGGTTACGCAGTGACTACTATAGCCAAGCCGTTTGAGCAGGGCCGCCGCCACTTTCTGGTTGACCGGATTGTCCTCTGCAATGAGCACCCGCGTATCCTTAGGTGGCAGAACCGCTTCGCTGGTGCTGACTTCGCCGGAACGATCGGGCGCCTTGGTGCGCACAACCGGAAGGCGCAAACAAAAGATACTGCCCTTGGGGTGAATCGGCGCCGTCCAGTCGGTGGGAGCGTTGGAACTGAGCAGGCCCCGACTGGCCACCCAGCAACTGCCTCCCATCAATTCGGCCAGTTGCGCGCAGATGGCCAGTCCCAGCCCGGTGCCGCGATACTCCCGAGTGCTGGAAGCGTCCGCCTGCACAAAGGGGTCAAAGATGGCCGTCAATTGGTGCGCCTGCACCCCAATACCGGTGTCCGAAACGCACACTTCCAGACTGGTTTTGTCACCGTCTTCGAGCAGCTGGCAGCTGAGCTGAATCGTTCCCTCGGAAGTGAACTTGATGGCGTTGCTGAGCAGGTTGCTGATGATCTGGCGAAAGCGCGTCCGATCGCCGCGAATCCAGTAATTTTGGCCCACTCCCTGAAAGCTGTAGGTCAGGTCCAGCTCCCGTTGCCGGGCCAGCGGTTGGAACAGGGTGACCACGGCCTTCAAGCAGTCCACCAGGTCAAAGGGCGTGGACTCGATTTGGAACTGACCCGATTCGATTTTGGAAAGATCAAGCACGTCGCTAATGATCTCGAGCAAAGATTCGCAGCTCTCGCGCAGGCCCGATACCCACTCCTTCTGCTGTTCCGAAAGGGGAGTGTCGAGTAGCAGCGTGGACATTCCGAAAATGGCATTCATGGGTGTGCGAATTTCGTGACTCATGGTGGCCAGAAAGCGACTTTTGGCCCGGCTGGCGTCCTCCAAGGCGGTCGAGCGTTGTTGAGAAAGCAGTCGAAAGCGGATGATGCCCAATTGGCGGCGCGACAGGCTGCGGGCCGTGAGAACCAGGAAGACCAGGTAAATGAGCAAGGCGGGGCCGGTGCCGTGAAAGCTTCTGCCTTCGGCCAGCATGACCAGGCAGGGAGTGGTCATGATCAGGCCCGCGTAGGCCAGATAAAGCCTTGTGTCACCGGCCAGCGAGATGAGGGCGCCAGTGGCCAGCCCTCCGGACATCAGTGCCGCCAACTGAGCCGGCGCCTCGCTGCCGTAGTAGTGCACCGCCATTGCTGAGTAAGCGCACCAGGACAGGGCCTGGGCCAGGGTGAGCAGCGCGAACCCCCGCGGCCAGTGGTTGGGCATCTGACGCGAGGACAGAACGCGCCAGGTCCAGGCGATGCGGCCCATTCCCAGCAACAAGGAGACGAGTATGAGACCGATCACCAGGGAGCGATGCTCGGCGAAGACGGGACCGCTGAGCGAGGCAACCAGAATGCAGACGGGATAGGCAAGCGAAGCGGGCACAACAGTGTCCGCCATTTCCAGCCAGGCTTCGCGGCGAGCCTCTGCCCAGACGCGCATGCCCATCGGTTCCCTCCTCCGCTCTTCACCTTCGGGGTTCGGCTGTCAGGTCAAAGGGATCCTGCACAGTTGCCCCAAGTGGATCGGTTGCTATGAATCTTTGGTTTCGACTTCTTTACCAATTAATGCTGGCGCCCTGGCGCACTCGCCTGCGGGTGCTGGATTCGGCCAGTCTAATCATGCGCTGTTGGCCCACCGACCTGGACCTGAACCTGCACATGAACAATGGTCGCTATTTAACCCTCATGGACCTGGGCCGACTCGACCTGGTGGCGCGCACCGGTTTATTAAAAACGATGCTCAAGCGGCGCTGGCGGCCGGTCCTTGGAACGGCCCAGATCCGCTTTTTGAAACCGATTGGACCAGGCCAGCTTTTCCGGCTGGAAACGCGCGTGCTGGACTGGGAAGGCAAGTGGTTCAATATGCAGCAGCGCTTTTATGTAGGGAAAGTTTTGGCCGCCGAGGCCACGGTGAAAGCACTCTTCCTGGGTCCGGCCGGGTCGGTGCCGGCAGAAGAAGTGCTGCAGGCACTGAAGGGCCTGCAAGCGAACCCGCCTTGGTGAATATTCAAGGCGTCATTCCCGCGCCGCCCTTCGCTCTGCTGGAGTTTAGCGGGGTCGAGCGCAACGACTTTCTACAGCGACTGCTGAGCAACGAAATGCTGCTCAAGCCAGGCCAGGCGACGGCGGCCTATTATCTGAACGTGCAGGGACGTCCGCTGGCCCAGTTCTGGGCTTTTCAGTGGTATGAGAGCACCTGGCTGGTGTGCCCCAAAGACCAGGCCGAATCGGCCCTGGGCGAGCTGGACAAGATGCATTTTGGGGAAAAGTTGCGCATGCACGATCGCACCCGTGACTGGCAGTCGACCTTGCTGGTTGGCTCCGCTCGCGACCAGTGGCTGAGCCAGCGACTGGGACAGGACCCACCGGCCGGCCCGTGGGCTTTTCAGCAGGAGGCCGACTGGCTGCTGTGCCGCTTTCCCTTTCTGGCCTCGGGCAGCGACCTGGTATGGAGCAAGAGGCCGCTTTTCGACGATCTGCGCGACCTGAGTTCCCACTGGGAATTGGAACGCATTCAGGCGGCGCGAGCCTGGCCCTCGGACTGGGGCGAGAAAACCATGCTGCTGGAAGTGGCCGATGAGACCGATTATCTGGATGGCAAGGGCTGTTATCCCGGACAAGAAGTGGTGGCTCGCACCCTGCATCGTGGCCACATTAACCGTCACCTTAAAATCGTGACCGGCCCCGGTGCATTGCCTTCCGCTGGCACCAAACTGAAAGCCGAAGACAAGGACGTCGGCTGGATTTCCAGCCTGGCCCCGGACGGCGAAGGGTTTACGGCTCTGGCCTTTTTGCGCCGAGAATTTTGGGAGCCGGGCACTCAGCTTCAGCGAGAAGACGGAGGAACCGTGACGGTGCAGGCCGCGCGGCGAGAGGAATAGCGTGCACGAGTATCTGAGAGTGCTGCGCGAAGTGCGTGAAAGAGGCGTCCTGAAGGAAGACCGCACCGGTACCGGGACGCTCAGCCTGTTTGGTGCCCAGATGCGCTTTGATCTCACCGCCGGCTTCCCGGCCGTTACCACCAAAAAGCTGCACATGAAGTCGATTCTCTATGAGCTGCTCTGGTTTTTGCGCGGAGACACCAATGTGAGCTGGCTGCAGCAGCACGGGGTCAGCATCTGGGACGAGTGGGCCGATAGCCAGGGCAATCTGGGGCGCGTTTACGGAGTTCAGTGGCGTTCCTGGCGTCGACCGGACGGGGGAACTGTCGACCAGATCCGTCAGGTGGTCGAGGGACTGCAGACCAATCCGGATTCCCGCCGCCACATTGTGAGCGCCTGGAACCCCGGCGAGCTGGAAGAGATGGCGCTGCCTCCCTGCCATGCCTTCTTTCAGTTTTACGTCGCCCAGGGCCGACTTTCGTGCCAACTCTACCAGCGCAGCGCCGACATGTTTCTGGGCGTGCCCTTTAACATCGCCTCCTACGCGGCCCTGACCATGATGATTGCCCAGGTGTGCGGTCTGCAGTTGGGGGACTTCGTGCACACCCTGGGAGATGCGCATATTTACAGCAATCACCTGGAGCAGGTCGATCTGCAGCTGAGCCGCACGCCCAACCCGCTACCTACAATGCGTTTGAATCCGGAGCGCAAGCGGCTGGAGGACTTCGTTTACGAGGATTTCGAGTTGGTAAACTACCAACACCACCCGGCCATCAAAGCCCCGGTGGCGGTCTAGTGCTGATCACGATCGCGGCCCTGAGCCGCAACCGCGTCATCGGCGATCAGGGCCAGATCCCTTGGAATCTACCCGGGGACATGCGCCATTTTCGGGAAAGCACTTCGGGGGGCGTGATCGTGATGGGACGGGCGACTTTTGAGTCGATCGGCCGCCCGCTGCCGGGCCGCGAAAACTGGGTTCTCACTCGCGGCAGCGCGCAGTTTCCCGAGGGCGTCCGCGTGTTTGGCTCGGTAGAGGAAGTGTTGGCGGCGATACCTGAGAAAAAGCCGGTCTGGATCATCGGGGGCGAGCAAATCTACCGCGCCTTCCTGCCCCACTGCCAAAAGCAGTCGCTCACTTACATCGACGCCGAAATTGACGGCGACACCCTCTACCCCGACTTTCCCGAGGCCGACTGGGAACTGAGCGAAACCCAACCCGGCCCAAGCGGCGAAGAATACGATTACGAATTCCGGGTCTACGTCCGCCGGTAACCCTGAAGGGCGGCCTCTAACTGCGGGTGTGGCGCTCCAGGTATTCCGAAAGAAGCTTCTTTAGCTCGGCGCGGTTCGCCACCTCAGGACATTTCTGGAGAGCTTTTTCCAGGGGCCATTGCTCCACTCGGGCGACGTGTTGCAAGATCATCAGGGCGGCCCGTTCGCCGCCGGCAGACAAGACAACCACCGGGGATTGGCCGCGCAAGAACTCGCGGCGCAGCATATCCATGTCCTGTTCGGACCAGCTCTTGGCAGTGACCGGAATGGAGACGCGGGTGATGCCTTTGTCCTTCAGGTTCTCGGGCAACTTCTCGATTTCGTTGACCTTACGCAGGTCGACCACCAGCTTGCTCTCGGGGGTTTCTTGCTGGGCAGCCTCGTCCAGCCATTTGCTGTCGCAGGCCAGTATTTCCAGGCCGCGGCATTCCAGTTTCAATCGCACTTCAGGGCTCCCTCGGGGTATCGTTGGGGTTGGTTGAACCCGGAAAGAACATCTCCTGCATCTTTTTGCTCTGCACGGTGCCCGTGACCACGCCGTCCAGGCTGCCGATGTCTTCCTGAGAAAGGTCGATCTTGACCGCGAAGAACCGCTCATGCAGAGCGGCGCACAACTGGGCGGCGGGAGTTACCTTCTTTTCTGGCTTGCCTACTTCGGCCACCCGCAACACGCTGTTGTCCGGCCCCAACAGGCTGGCCTGGGTGGCCGTGACATTGATCTTAAATCCGCCCTCTTGCTCGCTAAAACGGGGCGAATGCCGGCACATGCCTACCACCTCGTTGGCCACCGCTGAGCCGTCGCTAGCGTAACTGACCGGCAGCTCGATCTCCAGGCTGCGCATCAGTCCCGGACCATCTTCCATCACGTGCTGCAGCAACGGCAGGGCCTTGGCCAGGTCGCCGCGGTTCATGTAAATCTTGGCGGCCCGGGCCTGCACGCGCACGGCCAGCAGGCGCTCAGAAGCGGGCAGTTCCTTAAGCACCTGGTCCATGCTGGCCAGCGCTTCGTCGGTGCGCCCCGCGCGCGCCATGGCTTCAAAGCGTATGGCGTTCAGGTAGGGGCGCTCCAGCTCCAGGGTCTCGAAATTTTTGGCCTCCAGCTGATCCAAAGCCGCCAGCGTCGTGCCCGGACCGAGCAGCGTGGGCAGTTCCATGCGGGCGTAGTTGGGAATGAGCACCGTGCCGGGAGCATAGGTATAGCGCAGACAGCTCAAAATGCGTCCGTGAGAGACGATGATGGAAGCGGCCTGTTGTCCCTTGACGTAGGCCTGCCAGGCCAGGTCGCGCTGCTTCCAGAGCAGCTGCCACCATTTCAGCCCTTTGGTCCAACACATTTCCTCGCGCATGGAGTTGCGGCGCGCGTTGGCCGCTTCGCGGAAGATGATCATGTTGGCGGCTTCCCACTGATCGCGCTGCACCGAATCGCCGCCCTTGCGGTCGGGGCGATCGACAAAAGCGTTGGCCAGTTCATAGGCGCGCTCGGTCATGCCCAACTGCAGCATCAGTTCGCAGGCCAGCTGCTGATTGGCCGCCCAGGTCTGCTGGGCAAGATAGGCTTCCGAATCGTGGGTCCACTGGTTGCACTTTTTGAGAGCCGAAGCGGCCTCGGCGTAACGGGCCTGACCCAAATAGAGAGTGGCCAGATCCCACCAGGGATTGGAAAAGGACTTGGGGTCGAAATAGTCGGTAGATTCCAGAAACAGCTTTTCGGCCTGGTCAAACTGCAGCAGGCATGCAGAGGCCTCGCCGGCATTGCGCAAATAGACCACGCTTTGCTTCCAGCCGCGGCGGCGCACCTGTGCCAACAACTCCTGGAAGGCCTCGCTTCCCTTGGCCAGGTGGTCGGTCTCCATTTCCAGCGCTCCCAGCGAGTTCAAGGCCTGCACGACCGTCGCCTCGTCAAAGGGAGCTTCTTCCAGGGCCTCTTTCAGCTTCTCACGTGCTTCGGCCTCGCGGCCCAGCTTCATCAGTGGCCAGCTGTAGAAAGTCTTGATCAGAGGCAGATGAGCGCCGTAACGGTTAAAAAGCAGGCTGTCCAGCTGGTCCCAGTTTTTGATTTGCTCTTCGTACTGATCCATCTCGCCAGAAACCTGGCCCTGTTCCAGCAAAGCCTTCTGTAGCCAACCCCAGGGAGCGGTCGACCCGGGCGGGTTACCGTATTGCTTGGTAAATTTCTGGATGCATTGGTCCAAATACCAGTGAGCTCGCGGCAGATCTCCCTCACCGCTGTGCAAAACCGCGCCCATGAAAAAATAGGTGGAGACTTTGTCCTTGGTTTTGGGGTCTTCCAGCATTTTTTGGGCCACCTCACGCAGAGCCACCCACTTGCCCTCTTCAATATTGCTGAGCGCCAACTGCTCGTCGATGGTCAGCGGGCCCAGATCCTGAGCCACCGCCGCCACTCCCAAAAGCAGGGTGAGTCCGATGGCAGCCAGAACACGGCGCATCATTTCATGGTGGACCTGGCCAACGTTTCCATCGGTCCTTTCAGGCAACGTTTCACCACTTCGTTCACGTCCTCCACACCGGGGGCCAGCTCGAGGCGATGGCTGAAAACGTGGGGAGCCAGCGTATTCACGTCCTCGGGGATGACGAAATCACGTCCTTTCATAAAGGCCAGTACCTGCAAGGCGGGCAGCAGCAGCACCAGACTGCGGGTGGAAACGCCCTGAGCCACCTCGGCCGATTTGCGCAGCGCGGTGGCCACTTCCACCAGCGAATCGCTGAGACGCGGATCGATGTAGACGTGCTCGTCGATAATGCGGCGCGCCTCGACCAGGGAGTCGCGGGTCACACGCGGGGAGTTTACCGGGGCGGCCGAGCGACGGTCACGGTAGGAGCGCAACACGTCCCGTTCGGCGCTCTGCTCGATGTAGTCCATGCGAATCTTGAAGAGAAAGCGGTCCAACTGGGCCACCGGCAGCGGATAGGTGCCCACCTGGTCGCGTGGATTCTGGGTGGCGATGACGAAAAAGAGGTCGTCCAGGCGATAAGTGTGGTTGTCCACCGTGACCTGTTTTTCCGCCATGGCTTCCAGCAGAGCCGACTGCACTTTGGGGGAGGTTCGATTGATTTCATCGGCCAGAAGCACGTGAGTAAAGATGGGCCCGGGCCGAAAGTGAAACTGCTGGCTTTCCGGATCAAACACCGAGACGCCGGTTACGTCCGAGGGCAACAGGTCGGGGGTGAACTGCACGCGGCGAAAGGGCTCGATGTGTTCCGCGTTGTTTTTGTCCTCGATCGACTCGCCTAAAGCCTTGGCCAGGGTGGTTTTACCGGATCCGGGGTGGTCTTCCAGCAAAACGTGACCGTCCGCCAGCAGTGCAATCAGGATCAGATCGATGACCTCGTCGCGACCGCGCACGGCAAAGGTTAAACGGGTCTTCAATTGCTGCACCACCGTCTTGGCATGGAGCAATAGCTCCTGACGGGCGCTGGCGGATATGGCTGAACTCACGGGTTAAATCCTTCCTGATGCCTCACCTGGAACTCCACCAGGAGAGAGGGTTGATAAATCCAAGCAGGCGACGCCAGGCCGGGTAACGGCGGGCGATCTGCTGGTGCAGTTGTTCTCGCAGCTGCAAGAGCTCTTTCGAATTCGGGCTTTTGCCGCCGAGCACGGCGGAAAGATGTAGATGCGTGAGACCTTCCAACGCTTCCAGGCCGGTGCGCCGGGCAAAGGCCTGGCGACCTTCTCCATACACGCGGAACACGCCCACTTCGGCCAGTTGATCCTGACCCGAGCGCAACGCGGCCACAGGTAGACGCTTGGCGCCCGCCCAGAGCGGCTCGAAACGACGGTAGAACTTGTAGAGATAGTTCCCCACAAAGCCGAAAAGCAAGGCCCACTTCAACAGTTTCCAGCCGGTCAGCAGCAGCCAGCGCATGATTTCCTGCAGGTTGATCTTGCGGAAGGCCTTCTCCTCGGCCGGGGGCTTCTTTTCCTTGGCCCGTGCCAGTTCGCCAAGCAGGCGCTGCAGGTTGGGATCGGGTTCTTCGATTTCGCCGCCTTCGTGCTTTACGGGGCTGATGTCGAGGGTCACCCAGCCGGCCCCGTCCAGGTAAACTTCCGGCCAGGCGTGGGCCTCACCGCTGCGCAGCAGCACCGCCGAACCGTTGCCGCGGTTGCGCGCGTCGGTAGCGTAACCCGCGCCCACCCGGCTGGGAATGCCCAGCGAGCGCCACAGATAGACGGCCGCGTGGGCTTGATGCACGCAATAACCTCGTGTGTTGACGAAAAGGTAGTCGGCCACCGGGTCGGGCACGCCTTCGTGGCTGGCCTTCATGGTGTAAGTCACCGTTTTGTCCATCCACAGCTTGACGATCAGCGCGCGAGCGAAATCGGAGTCCTTGAACTGCGCCGGCAGATCCTTCTGACATTTCTCGGCCAGAGCCTTGTAACGCGGATCCTCGGGCAGCGCGGTATAGTGCTTCCAGGTTTTTTCGTCCCAGTTGGGATCGCCGGCTTTCAGACCGAAGAGCGCTTTATAATCGACCTTCAGCACCTGAGACTTGCATTCATAGGCGCGCACGAATTGTTGCGGATTGGGATTCTCGGCCGCGGTGGCGCTCAGCCCGTCCACCAGCGCGAAGGGCTTGGTGTGGCCCTCGATCATGGCCACGGTGGTATCCAGTTCCCGATGATACGACGATTGAGAGGGAACGCTGGTCTCGATGGTGAGCGTCTCGCCCACGGTGGGGTAGGTGCGCAGCAGGTCCCGGTCGGTGGTGCCGGTGGTATCTTCCACCAGGCGTTTGCCGTTGTACTGGCTGAAGGCGGTCTGACGGAAGTAGTAATAACCAAAAGCGGGCTTGTAATCGTCGTGCAGCAACACGATGGCGACCGGCTTTTGCTTCTGCTTCTGATCTTTGTCCTGTGGCTTGTCGAGCTCCATCTCCTCGGCCTCGGAGCGACCACCTTCTTTGCCTTTGCCTTTGCCTTCCTTGGCGGCCGCAGCAGCCGCTTCTCTGGCTTTCTTTTCGGCGTCCTCCTTGGCTTTTTGCTCTTTTTTGCCCTTGTTCAGACCGAGTGGGTCGCGAATGTCAAAGTCGAGCAACTGCCGATTGGGCAAGACTGCGTAGAGCACCGAGATGAGCAGGAAAAGCAGGCCCAGGTCGAGCCAGGAAGCCCGCCGCGTGCGCCGGCCGTTCTGCAAAATGACCAGCAGTCCGGCCGCCAGCGCGCCCAGGCCGAAAAGAACCGGGATGGGATCGAGATTGCGCGACCAGAGTGGGTCGACCAGGAAGTAGGGGCGGCTGATGTAGCCTTGCCGGTGGGCCGCCAGCGGGCTGGCCAACAGCAAGGTGACGCTAAGAATCTCGGCGGTGATCAAAGCGGGCTGGCGACCGCTCAGGAAGCGCAGCAAGAAAACGCTGGCCATGGCCTGTCCCCCCCAGCACAACCACTGGGAGGCGATAAACGAGTTCTCGGCCCCCATGAGCGAGGCCAACGCATAGTTGTCGGAAACCAGCCCGGACATCAGTTGGGAGCCGCCCCAAATGATAAGCGTCATCAGCACCGCCGGGACCAGCCTCAGGGTGGTCCCGCTCAACCAGCAGCCCAACAGATAGCCACAGAAACCGCCCCAGGCGGCCAGAATGGCGGCCGTCGGCAGACTCACGAACCAGGTGGCTACGCAGGTGGCACAGCCCCAAACCAGAGCACAGGCGAGTTCGCGCCAGCGGATTGATCTAAGCACTCGCCTTGCCTCCATAGCGGACAAACCCGTGTTGCGCTGGTAAATAAATCCAGCGTTCTTTGCCCACCCCCGCCAACTGTTTCAGTACCTCTTCTGGTTCCCCAGATTGCAATTGCAGCGGAACCGAGAAAACCATGGGCGAGACTTTTTTCCACCAATCCGGCACCGGGCGGGGCTTTTGCGAGCTCAAAATGCCGGCGGGCGAAGCCACAAAAGTGATCTGGATGCCGGCCACGCGAGCGGCGCTTTTCATCTCGTCGATCCATTTGCCGGGCAGGCTGGGCAGAGCCACCAGGCAGCCGTTGTAGCCGTCGCGGGCCGCCTGCTGCAAATAGGCCCTCAGTCCGAGTTGCACCCGGTTTTGCTGAGTGAGATTGCCCGAACGGGCCAGAAACATGAGCGCCTCGTCCACCTTCGAACAGTAGCCGTCGTTGCCGTCCGCGCCAAAGCGCCAGCCGGTGCCGAGCAGGCCGCTCTCGAGAATGGTGCGCATCAGTCCAGCCGAGGTTTCGTCCAGTTTTCCGGCCACCAGGTAAGCGCAGGTGCGCGGAGTGGGACTGATGGCTCGTTCCGATTGGCGAACCATCAGTCGGCCGGTGCGCGCGTAGAGTTTCCAGAGCAGCAACTTGGGTGGATCGCCGGCGGCGTATTGGCGCATATCCACGCGGTCGCCGATGGCTTCGCCGCGCGGGTCGGAGACGTCGTCGCCGCCGTGAAAGGCGGTCACAAAGGTGCGCCGATCCAACGGCAGCGGCGCCGGCAGCACCTGTAGCAACAGCGATTGCTTGCGGCGCAGGCGGATGGAAGCGAAACCGAGCACGTCGCAAATCTCAAATTCTCTCTCGATGCCGTTGATCAGGCAGCGCTGCCGGAAAACAAACTCCTCAAAAGCCCCCTCGGCGTCGGTTCCCCAGGTGACTTCCACGCCTTTGGGCGCCAGCCAGCGCCAATTCACTTCCACCAACGGCAGCCAGGGAGGGCGGCGCAACAGACGCAAGCGGCCGGGTGCGTTGACCAGCAAGGGAGAAATCTCCCCGGGCAGCCCGGATTCGGCATCGCGCCACCACCAGTGCGTCAGCAAAGCGGTCAGGCAAACCAGCACAATGTCCAAAATTGCCACCACCGCTACCACCATAGAGGTCATGAGCAAAATTAAATCCTGTTGCATCAGGCCGAAATAAACCAGCAACAAGGTGGCTCCGCCCAGAATGACGAGGCCCGCCGGTTTCACGGGAAAGAGGCGCCAGGCCATCGCCAGCCGCGGTTTGATGCGCGTGGCCCAGACTCCGCCCCCAGAGGCGGTTTGGCTTCGGCCAGCTTCGGCGTGTGGAATGGTCACTGTGGTCGTTTCGTGCCCCGCTCGCGGGATTCCCTTCGGGCAGGGTTCAAGCATTCGGCTGCGAATTTAATAGGTAGCACGGGAAGGGCCGGCCTGCGTAGCCGGTCACGAGGAGGATTAGACAACATGATGTGGGCTGTTATGGGCGTTGGAATGCTGTTCAACGCCATTCAACAAAACTCTCAGGCCGCGCAAGCTCGCGAGATGCAGCAGTCGCAGCAGGGTGAGATGCAAAAAATGATGAAAAGCATGACCGCTCAACAGCAGTCGATGAACGACACACCGTTCAACAACATGCTGGAAATCCAGACCGGTCTGCCCGAGTATCCGCAAGAGAACTTTAGCAACCTGCAAGACATGCAGATGGGCCACATGGACGCTCGCGCGAACTTTACGGCCGAGTTGGACAGCGATCTGCAGTCGGCCAAGACCGCCTTCTTCCAGGACAATCACTACGAAACCGAACTGGGAGCCGATGGCCGCCACAAGGTGGCAATGGGTCAGGAAGGGCAGCCCAACGTCAAGTTCGGCGCCGAGAACCAGGATCAGAAGCTGGCGCGACTGGGTTACGAAGGCGAGAAGAAAAGCGAACTGAACGACAAACACGCCACCCAGAAAGAGCAGTTCCTCAGTAAAGAAAAGGAAAATTTCAAGGAGTTCCTGGCCATGAACCGGGAGCGCATGGAAAATCCTTACGTCCACGGCGAACTACAAAAGATGGTGGTGGCCTCCAAGAAGAAGTCACTCGACCTGCAACAGAATCAGGAGGACGAGCGCTGGCGCGTAGATATGCCCCCCTCCGAAGAAATCGCCAGCAAGCTCGACACAGGCTTGAAGAAACTCCACACCATGGACCGCGAGCACATGGAGGCCGAAGAAAACTCGGAAGACGCCCAGGCTCTGATCGAGCACGACCAGAAGGTCGCCGCCATTCTCTATGACCACAAACAACGTGCTCAGCAAGAGAAATCGGAAGACAACTTCGCTCTTGATCCTCGGAAAATGATGGCCATGGCTCAGCAGCGAAAAGAACCCAAAGACGTGGGCAAAGCGTTGCCCAGCTATCTGACCAACGCGATGTACGAACTGGGCGTCTACAGCGTCTGAACCAGGGTCGGGAAACAGGCTTCGGACGTGAGTTCGGGGCCTTTTTTCTTTCCCGCCAGAAAAGATGTTTAGCACAGCCAGAAGAATGCTATAAGAGTCCGTGCAACCGAGCTTAAATCTGTCCCAACTCCCCCTCAACCAATCCGCGCTGGTGGAACGAATCACCGGACCGCAGGCCTTTGTGCGACGTCTGCTGTCCCTCGGTGTGGCCCCGGGCTGTGGCGTCAGGGTCGTACGCCGAGCCCCTCTGGGTGATCCCATTCAGGTCGAAATCGGCCGCTTGCAGTTGGCCATTCGCCAGGTCGAAGCCAGCCAGGTTCACCTCCAGCTTCCCTCATGAGTTCAGTGCTGCGCGTGGCCACGGTGGGCAATCCCAACGTGGGTAAGTCCAGCCTGATCAACGCGATTGCCGGCTCCAACCTGAGTGTGGGCAACTGGCCCGGCACCACCGTCGATCGGCTCTCCATCTCGTTCACGCTCGGCCAGGTGAGGGTCGAATGGGTCGACCTGCCCGGAACCTATAGTCTGGCCGGCGCCACCTCGGAAGAGTCCATCACCCGCCAGGAGCTACTCACCTCACCCCCCGACGTGGTCGTAAACGTCGTGGACGCCGGCAACCTGGAGCGCAATCTCGGCCTCACCCTCGAGCTGAGCGAATTGGGACTGCCTATGCTGGTCGTCCTCAATCTGGTAGACGAAGCACGCGCTCACGGCATCGAGATCGACGCGCGCAAACTCTCCGACTGCCTGGGGGTAGAAGCCATTGAGACGGTCGCTTCCAGCGGACAGGGCTGCGCCGAAGTGAAAGAGGCCCTGCTCCGCGCCAGCCGAGGGCGGGCCCTGGTGGAGTATCCCGAATATTTTCAGGCGGCCGTGCGACAACTGGACGAGTCCAATCGTTGGCGAGCCGTAACCTTGCTCAGCGAGGATGTGCCCGGCCTGCCCATGACCGAGGCGGCCCAGAAACTGCGGCGTCAACTGGAGCAGGTCCAGGATCCTTTTCTGAGCGTGGCCGAGGCCCGACTGAAGATGGCCCGCCATCTCACCTGCGATGTCGAGGTGCGAGTCGATCGCGGAGTCTCCCGCACCGAAAAGATCGATCGGCTGCTCCTGCATCCGCTGCTGGGCTTGCCGCTTTTTCTCATCGGCATGTTGGAGGTCTTCCGTTTCACCTACGAATTCTCAGCCCCCTGGATTGGCTTTCTGGACGTCGTCAAAGGAGTGCTCAGCGGCTGGGTCACTTCTTGGGGCCTGGCTCCCCTACCCCAGTCCTTTCTGATCAGCGGAGTCATCGGGGGCGCCGGCACCGTGGCTGCCTTTTCCCCGGTCCTCTTTTTGCTCTACCTGGCCATGGCATTCCTGGAAGCCTCCGGGCTGCTGGCCCGCACCACTTTCTTGTTCGATCAGGTCATGAAATGGGTGGGTCTCCCAGGCCGCAGCCTCATCCCCTTGTTGCTGGGCTTTGGCTGCAATGTGCCGGCCATCTATAGCACCCGCATTTTGCCCAACCTGGGAGATCGTCTGCGAGTGGCTCTGGCCATTCCGTTTATGGCTTGCAGCGCGCGCCTGACCGTGTTCGTGCTCTTCGCCGCCATCTTTTTTCCCAAGACAGCGCCTTATGTGGTGCTGGGTCTCTACTTGCTGGGCTTGTTTTTAGGTCTGCTGACGGCTTTACTGATGCGCCGCTTTGTGCCGCAAGACAGCGATAAAACCGGCATCATGGAAATGCCGCCTTACCGATTTCCCAGTTGGCGAGCCGTTTCCCGACAGGCCTGGCTGCGCACTTACTCCTTCCTGCGCGATGCCGCCGGCCCCATTCTCGGTGCGGTCTTACTGGTCTGGTTTCTGCATCAGGTTCCCTCCGGTAAGCCCGAGAACAGCCTCTACGCGGGCGTTTCGCGGGCGCTGACGGTGCCACTGGCGCCGCTCGGGATCCACGATTGGCGCCTGGCCGGCGCGCTCATGCCCGGCTTCATTGCCAAAGAAGTAGTGGTGGGAACGCTGGGGGTTAGTTTCCTGGGCGAAGAACCGGTCCCGGCCTGCGGTCTGGGCGAGGGAGTGCAACAACTCGCGGTCGGATTCGGGGTGGCCCTCAAAGAAACGGCGCTGGCCGTGCCCAAGCTGTTTGGCGTGCCCAGCGCGGAACTGCCCCCCGATGAGTCGCCCAGTGGGTTGAGCACCGCCATCAGCCGCGCCTGTGACTCGGCCGGGGCGCTGGCCTATCTGGTCTTTTTGCTGCTCTACACGCCCTGTGTAGCCACGGTGGCCGCTGTGCGCAGCGAATTCGGTAATCGCTGGGCGATCTTCTCCGTCCTCTGGCAAGTCAGCGTGGCCTGGATCGCCGGTTGGATCGCCTATCAAGCGATGTCCTGATGCTCGAGCAACTGCTGGCCGCCTTGCGGCCCAGACCTCGCACCCTGCGGGAATTGCTGGGACTGCTCGACGCCGGGGTGGGGCAGGTGGAGTCGGCCCTGCTCCAACTGCAACGCGGCGGTTACGTGGACCGCGCCATCCCCGAGGAGGGCTCCTGCCACAGCGGCTGCGGACATTGCAGCGTCAAGAACTTTTGCCCGAGCACCGCACCTCCCACTTCAAGTGTCCCGGAGGAAACCTGGCGTTTGACTGACAAAGCCTTGTCCCGTGTCTCGCCCCCTGCGTAAGATTCTGGTCATTCATACCGCCGGCGGCATCGGCGACATGCTGCTTTCCACCGGAGTGGTGGAGGCTCTTCACCAGGCCTATCCCGGCTGCCAGGTCGATTTTCTCTGTCAAACCCGCACAGCAGCCGCTCTGAAGGACCATCCGTTGATTCAGGAACGCTTCGAATGGACAGATACGCGTCCCAAAAGTCTGCGTTCCTTGTTCGACTGGGTCCGCTTGCTGCGAGGCGAAAGCTACGACGCCAGTCTGGTTTTGTGGAGCAATACCCAGGTCGCCTGGTTGACCTTTCTGGCCGGCATTCCCATCCGCGTCGGTCAAGACTCGCGTCTGGCCTACAGCTTTCTCTACACCCACAAAGTGCGTGTGCGCAGCGAACATGGCGACGAGCACAGTCACTGGTCCGACATCATGCTCGATTTCGTGCGCGCTTTGGGTGTTGAAGTCGGCGCGCCCCAAGTTCACCTGGAAATCCTGGCGGAGCATCGGGAGCGGGCCAGGACCCTGCTGGAACCGCTGGCCGGTCCGGGCCCCGTCATCGCCTTTCACCCCTTCAAAGGACCCCCAGTGTCCCTGGAGCGCTGGCCACTGCCCGTTTTTGCCTCCTGGCTGCGGGCCCTTCAGCAAGGATTGGGCGCCCGCATCGTGGTCACCGGCAGTCCCGGGGAAAAGCCTTACGCAGACCAGATTGTCGAACTGGCCGGTGCGGGTCAGGTGCTCAATCTGGCCGGTCAAACCGATCTGGCGACTCTAGCCGCGCTGGCTCAGCAAGTGGACGTGTTTGTCTGTCCAGATTCGGGACCAATGCACGTGGCCGCCAGCGCGGGAGCCCGCGTGTTGGGGATCTACGCCATGGAAGAAGACTTTCCGAGGCGCTGGGCTCCGCTTACTGCAAAGGCTCGAGTGCTGCGGCCGGAGCCGACGGGCTGTCCCCCAGGCTGTCGGAAACCGACCTGTCAAGATTATCGCTGCTATCAGACGGTGACGGCTCAGCGAGTGGTTGCTGAGGTGGCTGCGCTGCTGGGGCAGCATGACCCACCCTCAGCAAAATAGCCAGCAAGAGATAGGTTCCGGCCAAAGGATCGAAATCGGGGTCCCAGAGGTTACGATGGAGCACCCCGGTCGAGGTCAGCACACTCCCCACCAGAGCGACCAGAGCGGCTTGAGAAAAGCGTTCGGACAACACGCTCACGGCGATTCCCCCCCACACCAGACCGAGCAGCAAGGGGGACCCGCTCCCTAGCGAGGCCAGAAAGGGCAGCCAGCAACTTGCCAGCAGCATTCCGTTGGGCTGGCGCACCTGATTGATGGAGACCCCGGCCGAGGAGAGGAGGAGAGCGCTGAGCACCATACCCATGGTGGGCAAAGGCACCCAGGCGAAAAACTGCCCGAACCCTCCCAGCAGGCTAAACAGCACCAGCAGCAGACCGGCTCCCTGGCAGTAGAATTGTCCGCCGCCCCAGCGACGGTAGCCCAGGTAGCCGGGTAGCACCGCCAGCGGCAAGCCACAGCCCAGGCAAGCACCGAGCACGTTGAGGCAACCGAGCCCCAGCAAGCTGTTGCGCACGGCCGGCGCGTTGGGATAAGCCTGCGCCTCGCGCAGCAGCACCAGATCGCGAACCAGCGCCGCCACCAGTAAAGGTAGCGCCACTGTCAAAAATTCAGTGCGCAACCACAAGAACTGCAAGCCCTCTTCGATCCAGCCGAGTTGCCAGTTGGGCAACAGCGTGCTTTGAAAGTCGGGAACCTCAAAGCTCGTACCGGAAAAGACTTGGGCAGCCAGGCCCAAACCCAGCACCAGCCAGGCGGTGGATAACCCGAAGGGCCGGGGCAGTCCTACCACCAGGTAGGCGACCAAAGGTACCAGACCGGCCACCAGGAGCAGGGGATGCTGCTCCATCCAGGGCAGCAGACCGGTCAGAGACTGAATGGCCAGAGCGGCCCCCAATCCCAGACACAACGGGAGCGACAAGCTGAAGCTCAGCCGGTGAGCGAAGGGCGCCAACAAGATCTGGCAGAGACCAACCAGCAAGGTGACCGCCACGCAGGCTGACCAGGTCAAACTGGAAGCGCTTTCCGCCGACATCCTGGCAATAGCCTGCTGATACATTGGCACCATCAGACCGCCGGTCAACAAAGTGGCCGCCCCCAGGCTGAAGCCATAAGGTAGGGCGGTGACAGCCGGACCTCCCCTGGATCCTTCGTGTCTGCGAGCCTGCCAGGCGGAAAAAAGCCAGGCCCCCACCAGTGGCCAGACCAGACCGGGAAGCACTTGCAAATAAAGGAACTCGGGGCGACTGAAGATGGCCTGGGTGAGCTGAGCCTGCAGCAGGTAGATGACCAGCAGTTGGCCGCCCAGCAATGACAGGAGGCACAACCCCGCTCCGCCCAGTTTTTCCACGTGCCTCACCGATCAACTTTCTCGTTCTCCCCAGGCGGCTCCTGGGCGCAACGAGAAGGGGTGCTCCATGCGTTCTCTGCTCCCTAAGACTTATTACCCTTTCTTCGCCCGTTTTCGGCATCCCAGCGCCATCCAGGAGAAGGCGGCGCGACCTTTATTGGAGGGAAAATCGGTGCTCCTGGTCTCAGCCACCGCTTCGGGCAAAACCGAGGCTTTCGTGGCACCGCTGGTGGAACGCTATTATGACGCCTTGCGCGCTGGCCAACAGCACCTCTTGCTGGTCTGCCCTACCCGGGCGCTGGTCAACGACGCGGCCCGCCGCCTACAGGGTCCGCTCAAGGCTTGTGGTCTCGAACTGAGGCGGCGTACTTCGGATGCATCGGAAAACCCGGAAGAACAGCCGGCCGCACTCTGGATCACCACCCCGGAGAGCCTGGACAGCCTGCTCTGTCGCCACGCTCGCTGGCTGGGGAATACGGCCGCGCTGATCTTAGATGAAATTCACCTGCTCTATGGCACCCCTCGCGGCACTCAGGCTCTCTGTTTGCTCAACCGTCTCGACTGGGTCTGCCGAGCGCTACAGAAACCGCTGCCTCAGCGGGTGGGCGCCACCGCCACGGCCAGTCAACCGGACTTTATCGCTCGCTCGTTCCTGGGGCAAGATTCACAGGTCGTAGAGGAAACGGGCCGACGCCAGTTGCGAGCTCACTACCACGAGTGGATTGACTTCGACAATTTGCGCGATACGCTGGCCGATCTCAGTAAAGGACACAAGGTTTTGCTTTTCGCCTCCAGTCGGGCCGAGGCCGAGGAAGCAGCCACTTCCTTGCGCAGCCGTCCGCCCTTCGGAAGCCACGTCTACGTCCACCACTCCAGCCTCAGCCGCCAGCTGCGCTTGCAGGCCGAGCAATCCTTTCTGCGCCAGGGCTGCGCCCTGCTTTGTTCCACCACCACGATGGAAGTAGGGGTCGACGTGGGGGACATCGACTGGGTGGTGTTGCTGCATCCACCAGAAGATCGCCTCGGTTTCGTGCAGCGGGTGGGGCGGTCCGGTCGGCGCGGTGGACCCGCCCAGGTGGTGGCCTGTTTTCGCCAACCGGGCGAACGCATGCGATACCAGTATTTTCTGGAGCGCGCCCACGCCCCCAGCATGTCGACCGGGCCGGCCCCCCCGCACGAAAGCGTGGTGGTGCAGCAATCGCTGAGCTTGCTCTATCAAAATCCTCGCAAGTCCATCCAGGCGGCAGCAACCCTACAGCGCCTGCCGGAGGTTCTGGCTGACCATTGGGATGAAGAAGAAATCGAGAACACCCTGACCCGTTTGGTGGAAAGTAAATGGCTGCTGGAAGGCAATCCCGGCTACGTTCCTTCCCCCCGGTTGGACGCGGCCTATCGGCGCGGGCAGATGCACGCCAATATCGGCAGTCTGCAGCAAAAGCAAGTGGAAATCCGCGAGGCCTTCAGCGGCCGGGTGCTCGGAACGGTCGATGCCGATCGACGTGGCCGCATTCCCACCCGGATTACTCTGGGCGGTCACACGCAGAAGTTGCGCCAGGACTACAAACAGAAACAGGTTTTGGCCAAAGCGGAAACCGGACCGCAGGGAGAGGTAACCGTTCCTGGTTCGGGCCCGGCCGCTCCTATCGAGCTCGAAAGTAGCCAGGATTTCGCCGACTGGTTGGGATTAGGGCCGCGCTGCCTGCTGAGCGGACCGCAGGGAAACCTGCTCGGTCATTTTTTGGGCAGCTGCTGGGGCCAAATCTTCGCCCGCCACCTTTCCCAAAATTACCCGGGCCAGGTGTTTTATGCGGATGCCTACGTAGTTGCCTGGCAGGGCAGTTTTGTGGACGAGGTCTGGAATCAGGATGCCTTGTGGGGTTGTATGGAGAAATTTGCCCCCTCTATCCGTCAGAGTCTGCAGCTAGGGCGCTGGTTCTCTTACTTGTCGAAGAAACGGCAGCGCCAGGAGCTGCGTCAACAGCTGCGCTGGGACTGGGTCGAAAAGGTCTGGCTGAATAGCCCCATTCTTCCTGTATCTGGGGCCAGCGCCAGTGCACTTAAGGAATTCCTGAGACGGGACGCGGAACTGGCGGTTGCGGGATTTTTCCCTATTTCCGCGGAAGATTTGTAGAATGAGCGACATCCCCTTCGAGCTACCCCTGCCGGGCAGTCCAGCCCCCTTGCTCTCCACAGAACTGGCAGCGGCCTCGCCCTTACTCACCACCCCACTGTTGCCCGATCTCACGCCCCTCTCTCCTTCCGGTTCGGGAACAGAGCCGGCTATGGTGCAACTGCTGGAAAAACGACTGCAGCAACTGGAGGACCGGTTGCTGCGTCAGGAACGGGAACTGCAGGTGCTGCGCGCTCCCAGGCCGTCCGTCGTCTCGCTCGAGGAGAACCCGCGGGGAGTTTTTAGCGGCGAGGTCGTGCGCCCACCCGACCTGCAGTTCACTCTGGACGACTTGTTGCGTGTCGTCATCAGCTACAACGCTTCGGATCTGCACATCAAAGCCAATGCCCCCCCGACCGTCCGCCTCAATGGCGATCTGGTGCCCATCGGCGAACGCCCGCTGACGGAACAGGAATCCTTGTATCTGGTGATGTCGTCCATCCCCAAGGACAAGCGCCCCAAGCTGAACACCATCCGGGAAATTGACGCGGCCTATGTCTCCCGAGGGGTGCGGTTCCGACTCAACGCCTTTCTGGAGCGCGGCCGCGTCAGCGCTGCCTTCCGCATGGTCTCGACGCAGGTGCCAAATTTTGAGGCCCTTGGCCTACCCCCGGTTCTGGCACGTCTCTCCAATATGTATAACGGCCTGGTGCTGGTGACCGGGCCAGCCGGCTCGGGAAAATCGACCACCCTGGCCGCCGTCATCGACTGGATCAACCGCAACCGCCGCGCCCACATCGTCACCATCGAAGACCCTATCGAGTATTACCACCACGACATCCATTCGTTCGTTTCCCAGCGAGAAGTGGGGACCGACACCACCTCCTTCGCCGAAGCCCTGCGCCAGGCGCTACGCCAGGATCCGAACGTCATTATGGTCGGCGAAATGCGCGATACGGAAACCATTATGACGGCGGTGACCGCGGCCGAAACCGGTCATCTGGTGCTTTCCACTCTGCATACCCCGAACACGGTCCAGTCGATCGACCGTATTCTTGACACCTTTACGGGCGATCAGCAAAAGCAAATCCGCATGCTGCTCTCTTCCTGTTTACGCGGAGTGGTGTCGCAGAAGCTGTTGCAGCGGGTCGACGGCAAGGGCCGCGTGCCAGCCGTCGAGGTGCTGGTCTGCACCTCGACCGTGCAATCGCTTATCCTGGAAGGCAACACTAAGGAAATCTACCCGTACATTCAGCAGGGCGGCAGTGAGGGAATGCAGACCTTTACTTCCTCCCTCACGCGGCTTTTGGAACAGGGCATGGTGACGCGCGAAGAAGCGGCCTTCCACGCCGAGCAGAGCACAGAATTCCGCCTGGCCAATCGGCACAACGAACAACCTCGCAGTGGAGCCAGTCCGAGCGGAAGCTATCTCAACCCCTTTTAGTTCCCAACGTAGTGGCGCGCCCAAAATTTGATTCTCATCAGGGGCTTAGCGCGCCACGGAGGCTAGCTATTCTTCGATTTCCGCGTGAGCGCCGTCACAGTAAGGCGGGCTCTTGGTCAGTTTGCATTGGCAGAGACCGACCCGTTTGGGCTTGGCCAACTCAAACCGATGAGGGGTAAACGGGGTCCCGGCGTGAGAGCCGTCACAGAACGGTTGTTTTTTCGAGAGTCCGCAGCTACACCAGGAATAACTTCCCGGCTCCAGTTCCAGTCGGACCGGGGCTGCTTCGGCGCAATGTGGCTTATCCATGCGCGCTCGTTTCCCGCCAGCAGGATTTTCCCCTGCTATAATTGAATATTCTTCAATCCAAATGGACCATCTTCAGAAAATAGGGAGAATCCCCCCATGGGCGTGTTGACCCGAGATGAAATTCTCAAAGCCGTAGAGCGGGGGGATATCGAAATCGACCCTTTTAACCCCGATCTGGTTGGCCCCGGTTCGGTCGATTTGCATCTCGACAATCAGTTTCGTGTCTTCAAGAAGCTGCACTACATTTACGACGTAACCGACGAAGCCGATTTCACTCAGATCACCGAACTGGTCGAAGTCAGAGATAACTTTGTGCTTTTGCCTGGCGAGAGTGCACTGGGCATCACCCGCGAACGCATCAAACTGGCGCCCTTCCTGTGTGGTCGCCTGGAAGGCCGCAGTCGCTTCGCTCGTCTGGGTCTGATGGTGCACGTAACCGCCGGATTCATGCAGCCGGGCATCAACAATCGACAGGTGCTGGAAATCAGCAACGTCTCCTCGGTGGCCCTGGGCCTGCGCCCCGGCACCCGCCTTTGCCAGTTCATTTTCGAACGCACCGAAGGCGAGGCCGTCTACCAGGGCCGCTTCGCCTCCCAGTCTTTAGCCGGTTTTTAACGGGCGGCCCAGTCCAGCAGCCGATCGATTTGGGGAACGAGCAAGCCGTCGAGGACGGTTTCGATGGCGGCTTCGTTCCCCGTGAGAGCGCCCAGCATGCGCCGGTGGGAACGGCCCAGACAGCCATGGGACCAGAGGGCGTTCGAGCCGATGTGGGGCCAGAGCAACTGGGCCACCAGCGGCTGCCAGGCTGGCAAGTGTTGCTGCATGCTAGCCTCCACGTGACTCACCAGGGCTTCATTGCTCATACCGGGCAAGTCGGCGACCACCAGGATGCCGTCAAAGCGCGGGTCGGTCAAGGCCGCCAGAAGCAATCCCTTGAGCCGACCAAGGTCGGGCCGCAGGACTTCGCGCACGATCTGGTCTTCAGCACTGCGCGTCAGGCGCTGTTGCACCATCTCCCCCAGGGGATCGTGCGGTGGCTCGGCCACGAAAGAAAGCAAGGCAATTTTCATAGGCCGCCGGCATTCGCTGTCCGCCAGGGAAGCGACCTGCAGACCCGCGAAGGGCGGCGCCTATGTTGTCCGATCCCTGCAAGACCTTTCGTGATCCCGTTCACGGCGACATCCAGCTCCCCCACGGCGTCATCTGTGAACTCATCGACCATCCCGACTTTCAGCGTCTGCGCCGCATTCGCCAGTTGGGCGTGTGCTACTCGACCTTTCACGGGGCCGAGCACTCTCGCTTTCAGCACACACTGGGGGCTTGTTGGCTGGCTTTTCAGGTGGTGCGCAACTGGACCTGGCAACAGCAAGTCGAGCTGACCCCTCAGGAAATCCGCGCCACGCTGTGCGCGGTGCTGCTTCACGACGTGGGCCACGGACCGTTTTCTCACGCCCTCGAACACGTCTTCACGGGAGTGGATCATGAGGCCATCGGCTGGGAGCTGATTCGCAGTCGCTTCCGCAGCGTGCTCGAACGCCACGGCGTGGAGCCAGAGATGGTGATTTCGATCTTGCGCGGCGATTACCCGCGGCGCGTGCTGCACGAACTAATTTCCGGGCAGCTGGACGTGGACCGCATGGACTATCTGCAGCGCGACTCGCTGTTCACCGGCACCCGCTACGGACTCTTTGACGTGCAACGAATCCTATCAAGTCTGACGGCCGTCTACGATCTGGAGCGCGGCTGCGAAGTGCTGGCGGTGGACGCCAAGGCCATCGAAGCGGTCGAGGCCTTTCTCTTCAGCCGCTATTTTATGCACTGGCAGGTCTATTTCCACCGGGCCGTGCGCTCATCCGAGTTCCTGCTCCGCTCCATTCTGCAAAGGGCGCGCGCCCTCTATCCCCGGCGCTTGCAACTGCCCGACAGCCTGCGTTTCCTTTTTGAAGGAGGGGCTGGTCTGACGCCCAGCTTTCTGGCCAGCTTCATCGCCAGCGACGACAGCGACATCCTGCAGGCCATCAAACTCTGGCAGAACGGCCCGGACGCGGTGCTGGCCGATCTCTGCCAGCGCTTTCTAGGACGCCGCCTGCCCAAGGTCTTGGAAAGCGCCGACCCGGAGTTGCAGCAAGCGGTGCGCGCCATTGTGGAAAGGCGCTTTCCCGAGGTCGATCTTTACTTTGGAGTCGACCGACCCAGCGATCTGGCCCTGGAAGACGCCAAAACGCCCATTCGCGTGCTGACCGGCCGGGGACGCCAATGGAGTCACCTGGCCGAGGTAACGCGCACCAAGGCGCTGCGCTCGCTGAGTGAACGCGTCAGTCAGGATATGATTTTGTTTCCGCCGGAATGCCGAGAGGAAGTGGAACGGTTACTCTGAGTCAGTCCAGGGGCGCAAGTCGAGCAAACGCCGGGCGGCAATGCGGCGACCGATGAAGAAGGGCCCGAACTCTGCATAGATGGCGCTGACTTCGTCAAAGCGCATTTCATAAAGCAACTTCTTGAAATAGAGCGCGTCGTGGGAATAAAGCGAGACGCCCCAGTCAAAATCATCCAGCCCCATCGAGGAGCTGATGATCTGGGAGACTTTGTTGGTGTAGCGGCGACCGGTCTTGCCGTGGGTGGACATCAACTTGCCGCGCTCCGGAGCCTCCAGCATGAACCAGTTGTGCACCTCGCCGCGCCGCTTATCCATCGGGTAGAAACAGATGTACTCCGAGTCAGGAAATTGGGGCCAGAGGCGTGCTTTTTGCACGATGCTGTCCTCGGCCAGCATCGCATCGAGCGCGTCATTCCACTCTTTGGAGTGCTCGGCGAGACCCTGCTGCAAGAGCAAGTTACGATAGCGTTCGTGGGCTCCGTGCAAAGAAAGCTCGACCACCGAGAAATAGGAGTAGGTGGCCTCCAGGAAAGGCCAGATGGGCAGCAGCGTGAGTTCGCGCTCGACTTCCGCCAGCTTTTCTCCGGAAACCCGGGAAAAAACGAACATCAGGTCGGCCTTGT
>JALHOV010000015.1 GCA_022842865.1 Vulcanimicrobiota bacterium
AAAGCCCCTATTACATAGACTTCGCGCACTATCCCAAGGCCGACCGGAGTCTGCCGGTGGGCGTCTTCGATTCGGGCACAGGCGGCCTGACGGTGCTGAACGCCATTGTGGAATACGATGAGCACAACAATACTAGCGGAGCCGAGGGCGCCGACGGCCAGCCCGATTTCGCCCGCGAAGACATGATCTACCTGGCCGATCAGGCCAACATGCCCTACGGCAACTATCCCGGAGTCGGCAAGACCGACCTTCTGCTCGAGCACATTCTGAAGTGCGCCCAGTTCCTTTTGGGCAGCAACTATTACGGCGATGCTCCCAAGGGCGACAAGAAGCCGGTCAAGGTTATGGTTATCGCCTGCAACACCGCCACCGCCTATGGAAAGACATCAATTGAAGACATGCTGCATCAGGCTCCCTCGGACCTGAAAGTGATCGGCGTCATCGACGCTGGCTCGCGGGCGGCCCTGGCCAGCTTGCAGCCCGATGAAGACGGCAGTATCGGTATCTTTGCCACGGCCGGCACGGTCGCGTCGAATGGCTACGTGCGCTCCATCGAGAAGTTGCGCAAGCAGCTTGGGTATACGGGCCAATTGCAGACTTTTGGACAGGGCGGCGTAGGCCTGGCCGAGGCCATCGACGAGGAACCCGATTTTGTCGATCACAAGGCCACAGCCATTCGTAAAAACTATCGTGGCCCGGCGCCCGATAAAGCGCTGATGCCGATCTATGGATTTGACCAGGCCGACGGTAAAATTCTCTGCGAGGGCGATTGCCTGCAGTTGAACGCATCGGAGAACTACGCTCGCTATCACATCGTTTCGCTGGTTGAGCAAATGCGCAAAACGCCGGGAGCCAAACCGCTGAAAGCGCTCATTTTGGGCTGCACTCACTACCCTTATGTGCAAAAAACCATCGCCCAGGTGCTCAGCGAACTGCGTGGCCAGGAACGCTACCGTGGGCTGATCGCCGACCATGTCGTGCTCATCGACCCCTCGGTGAATACTGCGCGGGAACTCTACACCTATCTGCACGATCAAAAACTGGAGAACCCCAGCGGCTCGTTAGACCATTCGGAATTCTTCATCTCGGTGCCCAACCCCGAGGTGAAAGGCGTACAGTTGGAGGCCAACGGTGGCCGCTTCACCTACGACTATAAATACGGCCGCACGGCCGGCCAGGATCTCGCCTACGTGCGCAACACGCCTTTCAGTAAAGCCAACATTTCTGAGGACGTGGCTGCCCGCCTACGCACTCAGATCCCCTCGGTCTATCGGCTCATCCACCTGTTTGATGAAAGCAGCCCGAAGACTTCCTATTTGAAGCCGGAGCAAAAACTTTAACTCCCTACCCTCCTGGTAAGAAATTCGAGGCGCCCATCCGTTCGCCCCAGGCTCTCCAGCCAGGCTCTCTGGCGCGCCACGTAGTCAGGATTAGAGAGCAAAAGTGGTCCAAAGAAGTAGGCTTCCTCTGACAAACCCGCATAAGCCGGGTCGTCCCCAGTCGCCGCCCGCAAATCCAGCACAACATACGGGTCAATCCAGCTCTCTTCTTGCAAATGATAGCCGTTGCGTCGCGCCCAGCCCCGAATCGGCCCGGCGTTGTCCATCGGTTGCAGCACCAGTTGTGCCGGCAATTTCTCCCGCCCGCGCTCCAGGATGTCGCGCATATTGAGCGACCCCATTCCACAAATGCTCAGGCTGTCGACCTCTCCACCTTCCAAGGCATCGAGCCCGTCGCCAAAACGCACTTCCACCGCTGTTCCAGCCACGGCCAGACGACAGCGCTCGAAAGGACCCACGTGCTTTTCCACTGCGATGACGAGTTCTAGGCGCGCGACTAAATCGAGCGGAAGCAACCCGTGGTCGCTGCCGACATCGGCGTGACGCGGCCCCAAAACACGATCGGCCACTGCCTGCAGGCGCGCACTGAGCATAACATGGGTGTTCCGCGTTGACGGACTTGTAAAACCATGGTAACATCGGCGCCGCTCGTTCTCTTGAACGAGACATTCAGGCCGCGTGCGTTCCGGTTGACCCCCAGCGCGTGGCTCAGAAAAAACCGGGAGGATTACCCTTTGGCTATTATCAGCATGAAGCAGCTGCTGGAAGCAGGTGTGCACTTCGGCCACCAGACCCGCCGCTGGAACCCCAAGATGTCCCGTTACATCTTCACCGAGCGTAACGGCATCTACATCATCGACCTGCAGAAGACGGTCGTCAAACTCAAGGAAGCCTTCAACTTTGTGAAGGCTGTGGCCAAGGGCCAGTTTGACTATGATGAATATAAGATCCGTGACGAACAGATCGGTTCGCCTCGCCCTATCCTGTTTGTGGGCACCAAGAAGCAGGCTCAGGACACCATCAAAGAAGATGCCGTCCGCTGCGGTGAGTACTTCGTCACCCAGCGTTGGTTGGGCGGCATGCTGACCAACTATAAGACCATCCAGAAGCGCGTTGAGCGCCTCAAGAACCTGGAAGAGATGAAAGCCGTCGGCGTTTTTGACCGCCTACCCAAAAAGGAAGTCAAGCGCCTCGAAGACGAGCGTATCAAGCTCGAGAAGTTCCTCGGCGGCATCAAGGATATGCCCGCTCTGCCCGGCGCCATCTACGTGGTGGATCCGCGCAAAGAGTATATCGCCGTGCAGGAAGCTCGCCGTCTGGGCATCCCGGTGGTGGCTATTGTGGACACCAACTGCGATCCGGACGAAATTGACTTCCCGATCCCGGGCAATGACGACGCCATCCGCGCCGTCCGCCTGATCACCGGCAAGATTGCCGATGCCATCATCGAGGCCAAAGCCGAGATCGAGGCCAGTCTGCCCGGGATGGACCAGTCCGGTGACGGCGAAGATGGCGGAGCCAATGCCGATAGCTACTTCGCTCCCACCGTCGAGACCGAAACCGTGGTTTACACCACCGATGAGGGTGAAACCGAAGAAGTCCGCGTGGGCGTGTGGCGCGCCGACGCCGCCCAATAACATAGTGGGGGCGGACGAACCAGTTCCTCCGCCCCTACTGCCTCTAGAGTCTGGAAGGAATAAAAAATGTCCAAAGTGAGTGCACAATTGGTGAAAGAGCTCCGCGAGAAGACCGGAGCCGGTATCAAGGACTGTCAGGAAGCTCTCGAGCAGAACAGCCTGCATGTGGATAAAGCGGCCGACTGGCTGCGTCAGAAAGGCATCTCCCGCGCCGAGAAAAAGGCCGACCGCGCAACCGCGGACGGCGCCATCGGCTCCTACATCCACCTTGGTGGAAAGGTGGGCGTTCTGATCGAAGTCAACTGCGAGACCGATTTCGTGGCCAAAACCGACGACTTCAAGGGCCTGGTCAATGAACTGGCTCTTCAGGTCGCCGCTATGAAGCCCGACTACGTCAGCCGCGAAGAGGTCCCTCAGGAAACTCTGGCTTCCGAGCTGGAAGGCTACAAGCAGGCCGCCATGTCGGAAGGCAAACCGGCCAACATCGCCGAGAAGATCGCCCAAGGAAAGGTAGACAAATACTTCCAAAATATTTGTCTGCTTGAGATGCCCTACATCCGCGATGACTCCAAGAAGATCGAAGACGTCATCAAAGAAGTCATCTCCAAAGTCGGCGAAAACATCCGCGTCAAGCGCTTCGTGCGCTTCGCCCTGGGCACCTAAACCCAGCTCGGGAATATGGGAAGGCCTGCTGGCAACGGCAGGCCTTTTTTCGTATCGGGTTACTGTATGGCTGCTCGGAATTGCGCTCCAGCCGCAATGCTGCCCACCCCGTCGGAAGGTCGACCGCCTGGTTCCAGGTCTCCGGAAAGGTTCTTAGACCCTTGGGGAATGGACCGTGACCGGATTGTTCGGGTGGGCGACTCGCTTGGCCGCTGGGTCCGCGCCCATCCCCATGTCGCTCCGTCTGGGCGGACTCTTTGTCAAAGGCGGAATGCTCTTCGTCGCAGCCGGCCTGGCCAGCATCGCCGCCTGGCTGAATCCTGGCTTCGCCACTCCCACAGCCATACCGAAAACCTTGGTGTTCAGTGCTCTGGCCATCGGCGCGGCCAAGCACCTCGGTCAATCGGTGGCCCGCAGCATGGCGGAATATGCCGAGGCCCGCTGCGTACAGCCCGAAGAGTGCCGGCGCGACCTCGAATCGGATCTGGAGCGGGCGCCGCTTCTCACGGCCGTCATCGCGGCCCTGGGCATCTTGCTCAGTCTCGGCCTGCCGGGCGGGGGCTTTGCTCTGCTGGTCGGAGCTACCGCTGCCGGCTTCGTCACCTCCCTGGCCATCGGGTCCGGCAAGGTCGCCGACGTCTAACCGACTGGCCAGTTCTCCGCGCCTCCGATCTGCCGTAAGCTTGGTGCATACCCAGTGGAGGAAAGATGGCCGTGAGCTTAGTGCAGTGGAGTCAAGATATCCGAGACTTGTCCAAACGAGTAGGCCTTCGTGTGGCCGCAGTCCAGTCAGGACGTCACCAGGCCAGCGGTTGGATTTGGGATTCCACTCATCTGGTGACCGTCGAGCACATCCTGTCCGGTCGAGAAGAAATCTGGGTCTTCACCCCGGAGGGTAAGCGGCTTCAGGCGCAAGTGCTGGGCACCCACCCTGGCCTGGACCTGGCGCTCTTGCGCCTGGAGAGCGAAGTAGAGGTGGTGGCAGTCCCAGGCCGCTCGACTCCCAGCCTGGAGGTCGGAGAGTTTGCCCTGGCCGTGGCCCGCTCCGCCGACGACGGCCTGGGTGTTGCAGGAGGTCTCATCGCCTGCCGCAGCGGCGCCTGGACCAGTTGCCGGGGCGGTCGCGCTGAGCACTTCCTGCAGCCCGATTTGCAACTTTATCCGGGCTACTCTGGTGGTCCGCTGGTGGACGCCGAAGGCCATTTCCTCGGCATCAACACCCGGGGACTATCAAGAGGACAGGCGATTACCCTGACCTCGGAAACGGTAGCCGAGGTGGTGGAGTTGCTGCGCACCGGCAAGCATCAGCCTGCCTATCTGGGAGTGGGCCTTCAGACAGTGCATCTGCCCGAGAGTTATGGTCGTTCGGTCGGGTCGATGGTCGTCAGTCTTGAACTCGACTCACCCGCTGTCCGGGCCGGCTCCCTGCTCGGAGATATCCTTGTGGAGTTGGACGGAGTGCCTGTGGGCGGAACTGCGGAGGTGCTTCAGGAATTACAAAGACTACAGGTCGGACAGGTGGTCTCCACTCGCTGGATACGCGCCGGTCAAGAGGTTGTATACCAGGTCGAGTTGGGCCAGCGGCCCCGTTCGGGAGATGAAACGGTTGAATAATTTAATCCAAATCTACACGGTAGCCGGCAGCGCCGCTCAGCGCCAAAGCCTGGAGCGATTTCTGGACAGCACGCCGGGAATACGTAATTTGGGCAGCGGTAACCTGAGTTCCAACCCGCCTCTGCATGCCGACATCATTCTGACCGAACTGCTGGCGGGCGAAGTGCCCCAGCAATCGCTGCAGACCCCTCCCTTTTGGGTGGCTCTGCTGGATGAGGCGCGCAGCCTGTGGGTGGAACAGAACTGGGGACGCGGCCTGCGTGCTATCTTGCCTCGCCAGACTGGCGAATCCGAGCTGGAAGCGGCCCTCACGGCCGTTTCGCACGGTCTGGTGCTCACCCACCCAGACTTCCTGGCGCCTACCGCTCCGGCCACCGCCTCACCCCTGTCGGCCCGCGAACAAGAGGTGCTCGCATTCCTGGCCCTGGGCCGATCCAACAAAGAAATTGCCGCCCAGATGACCATCTCCGAGCACACCGTCAAATTCCACCTGGCCTCCATCTTTCAGAAGCTGGAAGCCTCGAGTCGCAGCGAAGCCGTCGCCCAAGGATTGCGCCGAGGACTGGTGCGCGTCTAAAGCAAACACCTTAGTGCGCTAATTTGCGCCAGAACTCCACGTAAGCTTCCAGCGGCGGCCGCAAGGACGGCTCGTTCCACGCCCAATTGACGGGGGCGTAGAGCTTCAACACCCAGGGCTGCGGCTGGGCATGACTTTTCTCGTAATAGAACGCCACAGGCCCCACGCTGAGCACATACAACATCGGCGCAGCCAACGCCATCAAGGCCGTCAGCACCACAGAGTTTTTGGCCGGCTTCTCCATAACCTCATCATACCCGATCCCAAGCTCGGCTTTCCGGAAAAGTCTATTTCGGTTCGGGGCGGTAAGCCTGAATCGTTCCCTCTGTCTTTTGAGTCGTGGTAGTATTGCCGTCCTCGGTCGTTCCGTTGCCCATGTGCAAAACTCGTTGGGTCACTTTGCTCCCGGGAGGAGCATTCTGCTCCAGCACCGTGATATTGCCCTGACCATCATTGGCTACCACCACAGCGGTGTGGTGAGGGCGAGAGGCTGTTTCGGTGCGAGTTCTGGTTTCCGTATCTGTCTCTGTCTTCTGGGTTGTCTCGTTCGAGTAGTCACGGAACTGCAGTACGTCGCCCGGCTTGGACTCGTTCAGTTCGACCGGTTTGCCCCATTGATAGTCGCCCTCAGGGGTTACCTGACCGTAGTCGCTGGCGGTTTTCATTCCGTTCTTCTTGAGAGCCTCGTCGGCCAGGTCAAAGCACTCACCGCGGCCCACCTTTTTGCCCGTTTTGCTCTTGGCATAGTCAAGAACATCTTGACCGGTCTTGGGAGCGGCGGCGCCACCACTGGTGGGCACGGCGGCGGGATTGGTGGAGGCGCCCAGCGTGCGGTTTGCCGCCTGGCTGGCGAACTGAGCCGGCGTAGCGCCCGGAGAGGGGGTGGGACGGCCTGCCTGTCCGACCGACTGGACCGGGGCGGTAGCGACACTCGTTCCAATAGCCATCTTCTTGAGCTCCTCGCGTTGATTCTGAAGTCAGACTATCCGCAGCCGATTATTCCGACCTTACCAGACCCCGCGCATTATGAACTCCAGGTAAACATCCTAGCCAACCATTTGCCTCGCAAAGCGGTTGTGGTCCCGCACGACCGGCGCCATATCTACCGTGGCCAGACGACCCTGGTCCACCACCACCCGCCCATGGACTACCGTATACCAGGCCCGGGACGGCGCGCAAAACAGCGTCGCCGCCACCGGGTCATGCAGCCCCCCGGCATACTCCAGCGAATCCAGGCGCAGACTGAAGAAATCACCGCACATCCCCACCGCCAGCGCGCCAACGTCCGCCCGCCCCAGCACGGCGGCCCCGCCCAGGGTTCCGATCTCCAGCGCCTGACGTGCAGTCATCCACTCCGAGCGTTCCAAAGGCCGCTCCAACAGTCCCAGTCGCAGCCGGGCCAACAGCATGGCCTGACGCACCTCGCCCAGCAAGTGGCAGCCATCGTTACTGGCCGACCCATCCACTCCGATGCCCACCTTCACGCCCGCATCATAATAGTTGCGCACTGGCGCAATGCCGGAAGCCAGCCGCATATTGGAGCATGGACAGTGTGCCACCCCGCAGCCCCAGCCGGCGAAGCGCGCGATCTCGCTATCGTTGATGTGAATTGCGTGAGCAAACCAAACGTCCGGACCCACCCAGTCCAGCGACTCCATGTAGTCGACCGGGCGCATCCCCCAGCGCTCCAGCGTATACCGTTCTTCATCCAGAGTTTCCCCCAGATGCGTATGCAAGTGCACCCCGTGGCGCCGGGCCAATGCGGCCGACTCGGTCATCAATCGCGAAGTCACTGAAAAGGGCGAACACGGCGCCAGCACAATTTGGGTCATGGAGCCCGGCGCGGCATCGTGGTAGCGTTCGATCACCCGTTCGCAATCGGTAAGAATGGCTTCCTCGTCCTCCACGCACTCATCCGGCGGCAAGCCACCCAGCGACTGACCCAAAGACATGCTGCCGCGCGAAGCCTGAAAGCGCATCCCGATCTCTCGAGCCGCCTCGATCTGGTCGTCCACCCGACTGCCGTTCTTAAAAATATAGGTGTGGTCAAAGGCGGTGGTGCACCCCGATAAAGCCAGCTCGGCCAGGGCCACCAGCGTGCAGGTTCGCGATGCCTCCGGATGGCGGCGCGCCCAGATCCGGTAGTGCACCTTGAGCCATTCAAAAAGGTTCAGTTCCTGGGCCTCCGGCAGCGCCCGCGTCAAAGTCTGGTCGAAATGGTGATGAGTGTTGATCAGGCCCGGCAGTACCACCTGACCGCTCAAGTCCAGAACCTGGTCTGCGGAACCCGCTAACTCCAAACCGACCTGCTCGATGATGCCGTCTCGCACAAACAGACCCCCGCCCGGGATCTCTCGTCGCTGCCCGTCCATGGTCACCAGAATTTCAGCATTCCGGGCCAGTAACGTGCTCAGACGTGAGCCCTGCGCAGCAAGCCCCGGCCATAAGCCTCGGCCCGCGCGAAAATCGCCTTATAAACCGAACAATACGGATCCTTGGCCAGCATCGTCCCCAGCGCGCTGTAAGTGCGTACCGGACAACCTCCGTGGCAAATCGACAGGTATTTGCATTCCAAACAGTCCTCATTTTCGACCAGATGCTTGGGCCGCTCCACAAACTGCCGGCGGGCGGGACTCGAGCGCAGCATTTCGCTTAAGTTCTGTTCCCGGAACACATTGCCAAAATAGGTCTCCGGATAACTGGTTACCCAGCAATCGCACTGAGCTACGGTCCCTTTCGAGTCGATGGAGATAAACTGGCTGGAGCAATTCTCTTTCCAAATGCAAGGCAGCCGGGCCGGCTGACCACGGAAGTGCTTGACCAGCTCATCAAACGGGCCCAGCGCCACCCCGTCGGCATAGCCTCGCTCCATCCAGCGGTCCATCAGGCCTACCAGGAATTCCGCCAGAGCGCTTTTGTCCAGGTCAAACTCCTGCTCCACCGCCTTGGCCGGACCGCCCGGAAAGGGCGTGTTGACCTGAAAGCTCGTCAGCCCCAGCTCCTCCACGTAGTAATCATAAAAGGCGGCTGCCCCGGCATCCAGACTGCCCTGGTGTAGCACCGCGATCACGCCCACCTGGAGACCGGCTGCCTGAGCCTCCCGCAAACGCTGGGTCCACACGGCCGAATATCCGGCCGCTCCGCCTTTGAAGAGATGACGGTGCTGATTGGGAAAGTCCATGGAGGTCCCCAACGAGCCATTGAACATCTCGTAGATCAGCTCATTCCAGGTCGCTGAATAGCTGATTAGATTGGTCTGCAGATAGTGCACAAAGCGCAGACCGCGCGCGGCCGCCGCCTCATCCATGACGCGTCCGGCCTCGCGAAACCAGGCCGGGCCCATGATCATCGCTTCCCCGCCCTGCCAGTAAATCTCGCACTCCTCCATCCCCTCATGCTCGAGATGGTCGAGCAATTGGCGCGTCAGTTCAGGGACTCGCGGTAGGGAAAGCCGGTGCTTCTCCTTGTGCTCGAAACAGTAAGTACAGGCAACATTGCACTCGGCCGTGGGCAGAAGAATGACGCTAAAGACTCGGCTCACGGGTCATCTCCTCGGCCACCGACTCCAGGGCTCCAAAAAGCCCGACCACGCCGGTGCAGTCGTAATCGTGCAAGGGATACTTGAAATAGCTGGCGCACACGCTGCGGTAGCGACAAGCCGAGCATTCTTCCCGAATCGCCCGCGCCGGCTCCTCCAGCATGTCCCAGAGCGTGCCCCGGTCGAAGCCGGCGAACGTGGCCAACAGCGAATGAAAGAACTCAACCGGCGCTTCCACCCGCGTGTCGTGCAGATAGAACTCGAGCGCCTCGTGTAGATGTGCCAACGCAGCCTCGTCGGGTTGCCCCGGCAGCAGACGCACCGGCAGCTGCAGAGAAGTGGCCATGCGCAGAGCTTTCAGGGCACCCGGCACCAGCAGTAGCGTCACTCCGACCGGCCGCACCAGACGAACGTCGGCCAGCCGATAAAGCGCCGAGAAGTCACGATCGGGCCGGTCCACCAGCACGTCGAGCGGCATTTGTCCGGTTCCTTGCGCGGCGCGTGCCCACACCTCAGGGTCTCCGAGCAGATCTTCCACACGCAGGCCCTCCGCATCTGAATCCAGCCAGCGCTCGAACTCAGAACGCGAACGGACCGTTACAAAGCTCGTCAGCGCCGGTTGATCCAGCTACCGCCGCCGGAGCGCCGATTGATCCAGCCTCCGCCCCCGCCGCCAGCGCCGTTCAGCCAGCCTCCGCCGCCACCCACAGCATTGATCCAACCGCCGCCACCGTTGATCCAGCCGCCGCGCCGGTTGATCCAGCCACCCGCCTCGGCTTCCGGAGAATTGCTGATGCCGCCCAACAGGGCCGCCAAAATGGCTGCGCCCGACCACTTGCCCGTGCTTTGCAGAAAATCACGGCGGCTTTGCAGGTTGTCTTCGCTCACTAGACGCTCCCTTCGCCAACCAGGTTGGAGAAGTGCATGGCGGCAATCTTCCAGGCACCCCCGACTTTGCTGACGGTCACGGAGAGATTGATGGGAAAGGCGAACGGCTTGCCGCCCTTCTTGCCTTTGATCTCTCCTGAAGCGAAGAGATATCCCATGTCTGCGCCCAGGTCACCCTGGCGCACATGGTATGTGAAATCTTGCTGCCCCTTATCGAAGCCTTCAAAGAAGTGCTGATAGGCGGTTTTTATCTGCTCGGAGGTGGTCCAAAACTCGCCGGGTCCGGTTCCCATGACGACGGCCTTCGGCGCCAGCGTTGCCAGCACGCCGGCCAGGTTGTGGTTGGTCATCGCATCGTCGTGGGCTTTCAGCAAGTCATGAACCTTTTTCAGTTCTGGCTTTTTGTCCTCGGCCTCGGCCGAATGGGTCAGGGCGACTGCTGCCGATAGCGCAGTCAGTCCAGTCAAAAGTGTAGTTCTACGATTCATAGCGCCCAGTTTATCTCAATGTGAAGGCGAAAGTCAACTCGATCGTTTACTATCGAATGGCCACGGTGACCGTATAGTCGAAAGCTTGGCCCTTTTCGTCCGGGCCGACGTCCACATAGAAATCTCCATTGGCGGGCAATTTAAAGGAACAGCTGGCGTTCTGGCCCGAGCCGCTGGCCAGCTCGCCGTTGTTGTAATCCGACTGCCAGCAATAAACACTACCGGGGGCGCTGCCTTTGAAGGTCACCGTCACCCGCTGTCCCTTGGTTGCGCCCAGTATGTAGCGGTCGAAGGATTCGTTGGCTTTCGGATCGGGATGCCAGGTGCCCGTGACGGTGCCGGAGCTGGCGCCCTTCTCAAAACGAATGCGCTGATTGATTTGATTGGCCGAACCGGTCAAAACCAGGCCGATCAACAGCAACGAAACCCAAAGTTTTCTCATTGCTGGGCGGTCTCTCTGCTCCAGCGAAACTTCTTCACCAATTTTTTCTCCACAGTACGCGATTCGCCGTTGACGTCGATTTCAAGCTTCTTATCCATCAGCAGGCCTTTGGAGGTGTGTCCATCCCGCCAGTAGACGGTGTCTAATTGGCCGACGGTGCTTAATTCCACTCGATCCACCTCCACCCGGGTCAGCTTCACGCTGGCCGTGCCGGTTTCGAAACTGAGCTTTTCGTTGGTGATCTGACCAACCAGCGTGCCCTCGCCGATCACCTCCATTTCGTCCTTGTTTTCTGCGTTCATGGGCAGAGCCACCACCCGGTCGTTTCGGGGTTGGGCAGCGGTGGTGTTGACGGCGGCCGGCGTGACCGTGGCGCCGTTGGCTGGATGCCCCTGAATGTATTCGGCACTGGGACCCGGCGGTTTACCAACCTTGGTACCGTCCAGCGCCGGTACCCCGAATCCGGCCGAGAACTCCAGCAGGTTGGACTGAAACCGGTCGCCGGATAGGGCTTCAGGCCAGAGCAAGGGCTTGAAGACGATCATTCCGCGCCCTTCGCGACGATAAGCGGCCACCGCCGGGGCGTTGTAGGTAAAGCGCAACAGCGGCTGCGTATCGGCGGTCACGTTGACGGCCCCATACTCGTCCTCATTAACCTTAGGTAGAAAGGCGCTGACCTGGCCAACCCCGGTGTTGATGGGGCTGTTTCCCATGGCCAGAGCCACCGTGCCCACACCCTCCATGCTGCGACCCCCCAGGTTGCCTTTCTCGTCTTTGTTGGTGAACTGATTCTTCTTCATCATCACCGGCTGAAATCCGAACAGGGATGTGATACGCGCGTCATAGATCCACAGGCTGTGGCCGGCCTGAACCCAGGTGACCAGCGGACCCACCAGCGATTCGTCCATGTCTTCTTTGAGAACCTGGAGCGCGATGATGCGTACGGCCGGGTCGGCCATCATGCCTTTGATGGTTCCTAGTTCGCCGGCGGCTACCGGCTTGGCGCCCAGTTCCGACTCTTTATGAAACTCGCTCTTGAGCGACTCCGCCATCTGGGCGTGGCCCAGTGCCGTCAGCCCCAGCGCCAGCAACGCAATCTTCAATGTGTCCATCTTGCCTCCCTAAAACCTGCGCTGCAGCGGCAGCCGGAACCAGAAAGTGGAGCCCGAGCCGAGCTGGCTGCGCACTCCCACCTCTCCTTCCATCCCTTCCACCAACATCCGCGTAATATACAAACCAAGTCCGCTGCCGCTGACTTTTCGCGACATCCGGTCCTGCACCCGGCGAAATCGTTCAAAAACATATTCCAGTTGATCCTCGGGAATGCCCGGGCCGGTATCGATCACCTCTACATAGGCATTGCGCCCTTCCATGCGGGCGTCTACGTGGATGGCGCACCCTTTTGGCGAGTATTTCACAGCATTGGAGACCAGGTTGTTCAGAATCTGCTCCAACTGGTCGCGATCGGCCCGCACGACCACGTTCTCGGGAATGCTGCTACTCAAGTCATGGCGCCGGCTGCTCAATTGATGCACGCTGACCACTCGTTTGACCACTTGCTGCAGGGGCACGGCCTCGATGAAGCGACCCTGCTGACCCGCCTCAATGCGCGCCTGATGGAGCAGATTGTCAAACATTCGGGTGACCCTGTCGATCTCCGAGTTGATCACCTCCAGGGCGTCCTGGCGGGTTTCCTCATCCAGCTTCTCCCCGTGACGCAGCAGGGTGATGGCGTAACCCTTCATGGCCGTTAGAGGGGTCTTGAGGTCGTGTGAAAGGGCCGCCGCGTAGTCTGACTTCATCTGCTCGATGGCTCGCTTTTCAGTGATATCCCGGAAGAGGACCACCGCACCCATCAGGTCTCCTTGATCGGCCACCACCGAGTAAGTCGAGGATACGTAGCGCGAATCGCCCTCTTTGGTCAGAATGCTGCCCTCCACGGTGATGCCTGTGTCCATCAATTTTTGGTCGGAAAGCAATTGCACCAGCGGGCAGCTTTCAGCGCAGGTGGCCGAGCGCCGGCCGCTGCCGTCGGCCGCGCAAAAATACTGCGAGCGCAGCACTTCTTCACAGGTGCGGCCGATGGCTCGTTCGGCCGACCAGCCGGTGATCGACTCGGCGGCGCGATTGAAGCTGGTGATGCGTTTTTCCCAGTCCAGCGTCATCACGCCGTCGGCCATAGAATCGAGCACGGCCCGCGAAACCACCCGCTCCACGTCGGCGCCGTGGGCCAGTAGCGCATTCTCTAGAAACAGCGAAATCTGGTGAGCCATCAGTTTGGCCAGCTCGATTTCTTCATTGGTCCACTCGCGTGCTTCGGGGCCACCCAGCAAGAAGCCGCCCAGGCAGCGATCGTCCACTACCAGCGGTAGGGCGATCAGCGATTTCAGTTCCAGAGATTGAAAGATCTGACTTTTGGCCAGCCTTTCCGGGTCGAGAGAAGAAATATAGGGGAGCCGCTGCTCCAGCATCAATCGAGCCAGTGAACCCAGGCGTCGCGGAGAGAAAACCGGTCCCAGCACGGTGCGCAGCGCGTCGCCGCCCCATAAACGCAGGCGCCTGTTTTCAAAAACAAGCACAGCCGAGAAGGACGTTTCCAGCAGGCGGGCGGCTCTCTGGGCAAAGCTGGGCAGGGCCTGGGATAATTGGGTAGAGGCCAGGGTGCTGGCCGCCTGGCGATACCAGAGATGCAGCGATTCGGCGCGCCGCTCGGCGGAGCGCAATTCGGCTTCACGACCCAGCTCACTGTCCTCGGATACGAGCGGCTTGCGCAGTCCCTGGCACTCGTGCTCAAGACCCAGGCGCTCGACCACCAACTGCACCTTGTCCAACAAGTCTTGGGTGACTTCCTGAACCTCCTCGGCCAGCAGCAGACCATAGCTCAGCGGCCAGCAAAAGACGTGGGATGCGCCCCGAAAGGGGGAGAGGGCGCGGGCCTGATAGCTGGTCAACTGCTGGGGCTCATCAGGACCGCGGCCCACGAACGAAACGCGCTCGGGGCTCGAATCGCCCACCGAAGCGATCAGTTCATAGCGGTCCGCTCCCAATAGCAGCAAGACCCAACATCGGGGGGCTCCATGGTCGGAGCGCACGCCTTCCAACGCCGAGATGAGCACGCGGGATGCCCCTTGCGGAAGATCCTGACGCACCCAACGGATGGCCGTGGCGGACACCTCAGGCAACCACGGGAATCGACGGCGAAGGCGGCACCAGCGACCACTCGCCCAGGCGGGATTCGCACGCCTCCAATTCTCCCTGAAATCCCCACACGAATGCCTTCTGAATGCGCACCTGGGCCAGTCGTCCGGTCAGGTCTTGTTGGGACGAGAAGTGGGCTAATCGGCCGCAGCGACCGCGTCCGGTCAAGCGACTGGCGTCTTTCTTGCTGCGACCCTCTACCATAATCTCGATGGTCTTGCCTTCCAGTTTGCGATTCTCCTCCACCGCGATCTCGTTTTGCAAGGCGATGAGTCGCTGCAAGCGGTCGCTTTTGACGTCTTCCGGGATCTGATCGGTAAACAAATGACCGGGGGTTCCGGGACGCGGAGAATACGAGAACATGAAAGCATTCCGGAAGCGTGCCTGGCGCACCAACTCCAGCGTGTTCTGGAATTGCGCTTCGGTCTCGCCGGGAAAGCCCACGATCAGGTCGGTGCTCAACGATAAATCGGGTATGGCCGCTCGCATACGGGCAACCAGGTCGAGAAATTCGCCTGAGGTGTATTTGCGGCGCATGCGCTTCAAAACTTCATCGTCCCCCGACTGCACGGGTAGGTGGATGCCTCCACAGGTGGCCGGATTGTCGGCCAGCGCGTCGATGACCGACTGGCTGAAGTAGGCCGGGTGAGGCGACATGAAGCGCAGCCGGTCCAACCCCGGTGCGCCCTTCAAGGCTCGGATGATATCGCCAAAATCTTTCTTTGGATCGAGGTCGCGCCCGTAGTCATTGACGTTCTGGCCCAGCAGCATGACTTCGCGGCGGCCTTCGCGCACTACCCGCTTGACCTCGCTGACCACCTGTTCCAGGGGGCGACTCTTCAATTTGCCGCGCACATAAGGCACGATACAAAACGTGCACCATTGGTCGCAGCCCATAGAGATGGTGACCATCGCGCTATGCGAGTTGCGCGGGTTGGCCAGCAGCGAAAACGAATCCCCAACTCGCTCTACGCGCACGAAACGGCCTTCACCGCGCTGCACACGCTGGATCAAATCGGGCACCTCAGTCAGGTTGTGGGTACCCACCACCACGTCGACCTGACTGAAGCGCTGCAAAAAATCCTCGCCATCCTTCTGAGCCAGGCATCCAGATACAGCCAGCACCTGGTTGGGATTATCCCGCTTGTAGCCTTTGAAGTCGCCCAAACGGCCATACACCTTCTGGTCGGCGTTGTCGCGGATGCAGCACGTGTTGAAGACGGCGATGTCGGCCGTGGCCGGATCGTCGGTGGGGGCATAGTGCATCTGCTCGAGCATCCAGCTGATCAGCTCGGAGTCGTACTCATTCATCTGGCAGCCGTAGGTCTGTAAATAATATGTCCCTAAGCTGCGGACAACCTCACTCATTTTTACTCCTACTTAACGGTGCCCCCGAGCAGTTCAACCGCTTTCTGCAGCTGCACGTCTTTGTCAACCTTACCCACATAGCGGGTTTCCATATCCACCATGACCTGAGGTTCGATACCCTGGCGGTCGATGACGCTGCCGCCGGGGGTGTAGAAACGAGCGATGGTCAGCTTCAGCTTGGGGCTCTTCTGGGCCGTCAAGTCGAGGTTGTAGAGCTGCTGCACTGAGCCCTTGCCAAAGGAGTGGTCGCCCACCACCGTCGCCAACTTGTGGTCGCGCAGGGCGCCCGCGGTGATCTCCGAGGCCGAAGCCGAGTATTCGTTGATCATCACCACCGCCGGGATGCCGATGCCACCCTCGTGGTGGCTGCGATACTCTTTGCGTTTCCCGCTCCGGTCGATCGTGTAGACCACCAGCGAGTTGTTGGGTGCGAATTCGCCGACCACGTCCACCGAAGCGTCGATGTAGCCGCCGCCGTTGTTGCGCAGGTCCAGGATCAGACCTTTGGCGCCGGCCGCCTTCAGCTTGCTGATGGCCTGGGCGATTTCGACGCCCGTGTCCTGGCCAAACGCGCGCAGCCGAATGTATCCTACGTTACCGGGAAACATGCGGTTGGTCACGGTAATGGTGTGAATCTGGCCGCGCACCACAGTGAAGTTTTTGACCTCCTTGTCGCGCTCCACGGTCAACACCACGGGCGTGCCGGCTTCGCCGCGAATCATGGTCTGGGCCACGTCCAGGGTCACGCCGGCGGTGGTTTTGCCGTCGATCTTGAGCACTTTGTCGCCGGAGAGAAGGCCAGCGTTGTATGCCGGGGTGCCCTCGATGGGTTCGAAAATGGTCAGCTGATTGCCGCCCTCGCGGTCCAGTTCGATGTAAACACCGATGCCGCCAAAAGTCCGGGAATTAAGCTGCTCATCCATTTTTCCCCACTCTGAAGGGGTCATGAGCACCGAATAGTTGTCTTTCAAGCCGTCCAGCATGCCGTTCATGGTGGCATAGCCGAGCAAGCTGCTGTCGATTTTGCCAGCAAAAAGCGTCTGGGCTTTGTTGAAAGCATCGACCGGCTTCATGCCCTCCAATTGCTTGAGAGGCACGGTGTCGACCTTGGCCTGTGTGAGCAGGTTGTTGAGTTCTTTAATGATGCCGGCCGTCAACTGAGCTTCGGGAACATCTTGCACGAACGACTGGCGGGCGTGGAAGTAGATGTTGCGGTAGAGGTCGTCGGTGGCCACGAAGTCGAGCTTTTTAGGGTCTTTGAGCAACTCCGCGTAAGAGCGCTTGACGTCTTCGACGTCTCCGTTGCGCGCTTTTTTGCGTTTTTTCTCGTCGGGCTTGGCCTCTTCGGCCAGCTGAAAAGCGCTTTCCAGGGCATGGCCGGGTAGCGTAATCTTGGCCGCGGGCTTGGGCGCTTCTTCAGCCGAAACCGACCGAATGGGACTGGGTGCGGAACAGCCCCACAGTCCAAATGCCAGCAGAGCGGCGGCAAGGTTGAGACGCTTCATGGAAATGTACTCCTCTTATTCAGGCCATGGCCGTGGTGTCGATGATGCCCCCACCCAAACAAGCCGGACATTTGACCAGTTCCGGTTCCGTGGAAGGAGGTTGGTTGGGAGCAACCGGCGCGGGCACTTTGCCGGTTCCCTTACACTTGGTGCAGATCGCTTGCATTGTAAGCAAATTTCGGAACCAAAGCAAAGGGACCTGCCGGAGGCAGGTCCATAGACTTGCCGGAGGCAGGTCCCTCACGAACCCCAGTTTTAACTGAGACGAGGCTCTACGATTCCGTAGCCTTTGCCCTTGCGATGGAGCAATTGGAAGTTGCCGGTGTCTTCATTGAGGAAACCAACGAAGTCCTCGCCGCTCGACTCCAGTTCCTTGATGGCTTCATCCACGGTCATGGGCTGGGGAGTAAACCGTTGGACGGATTCAATGCGAGCGCTGTAGACGTCCTTCTCTTTCTTCTTGCCGTTCTCGGGCTCCCGATCCTCGGCGGAATCTGTGGGGGCGCTGGCGCTGCGCCCAGCCCGATGGTTGGTTTCCTTTTCGCGCTGCTTCTTCAATTCGCGTTCGAGTTTTTCCACCACGCGATCGATCGAGTTATACATGTCGGTCGACTTCTCTTCGGCGTGGAGGTCGGACCCTTTGCAGTTGAGAGTGATTTTGGCTACATGCCAGTTACGCTCCGTGGCGAGCGTGACCTCGGCGGTCATCACATTGTCGGAAAACCGTGCGGTTTTCGAGAGTTTAGACTTAGCGTGGTTGCGCAGGCTGTCAGTGATATCGAAGTTCTTGCCCTTTACGGTAATGTCCAAATGCGCCTCCTAGACTGATGGTCGCTCAGTAGTTCTTTTGAGCCACTAACCAGCGTCTTCAACACAACAAAAAGACCCCCCTCCGTCAGTTCTCGAAAACTCTGGACGCCCGCCGAAACAAAATGAGCGGCCCGAAGACCGCTCACTTTGTCTGCAGAGGCTAAACCTAAGGGCGCCAGCTCCAGGCTTTGCGCACCTTGCGCACATAATGCTGGGTTTCGGCGAAGGGGGGGATGCCGCCGTAGCGCTCCACGTTGCCTGGGCCCGCGTTGTAAGCGGCGATTGCCAGGTCATAGTTGTTGTCAAAGCGGTTCAGCATCTGGCGCAGATAACGCGCACCAGCTGCAATGTTTTGTTCCGGGTCAAAGCGGTCGCGGCAACCCAAATAGGAAGCCGTGCCTGGCATTAGCTGCATCAGCCCACCTGCGCCCGCACAGGACTGGGCGTAGGGGCGAAAGGCCGATTCCACCTCGATCACACCGCGGATCATCCAGGGGTCCAGGTTGTATTTCTGAGCGTTCTTCATGATGATGGGGGTGATGTCGCATTTGCGATGGGCTCGACGATAGACGCTGCGGTAGACTACTGTCTCGGTCACCGAGGCGACCGGTCCGGCCGTCGAGTGCGCGCCACGGGAGGCCAGTGAGCGGCGGCGGTGCTCGTAGTGGGTCTTGCGCACCACGACCGGAATCTGGTCGTAGTAGCCCGACTCCACCGACACGAAAATCGAGGGTAACGGAGCCACGTCCATCGTACAAGTGGCATCGCTGGGGCGGTTTAAATCACAATTGGTGATCTCGTTGGGGGTGAGCATCCACCCCTCTTCCTCAGACTGGATCAAGGAGCCGTCCACCTGTTCACCCAGCACCTGCATGGCCTGGGGTTCACAAAAGGCGGGCGCGCTCGAGCCTATCAAACAAGAAAGCAAAAGCAGCTGCCTGCAAGCGTTTTTAATCACCGGTTCTCACTCCATTTTTCGGGGGACCGCACTCGCTTGGGAGCGCGCACTGTCGTCTGTCTACTCTATGGTGAAGACGATCAAATCCCGATGTTAGGGGCGGCAGATTCTGCCTGGGAGGGCCCCTTCCCGGAGCCTCTTAGAGAACCCCCCTGGCCACCCCTTCTTAAAAGAATCATTTCTGACAAAATTGACACGGCAATTTCTTCGGGCGTCAGAGCACCCAGGTTCAGGCCAATGGGGGCGTAGATTTGCCCCAGCCACTGTCGATCCACTCCCTCGGAGAGGAGTTCGTCCAGTACCGCCCGGGTTCGTCGGCGACTGCCGATCATCCCCAGGTAGAACACCGATCGCCCGATCAGGCTGCGCAGGCAGTCCTCATCCAGCTTGTGACCGCGCGTCACCAGCACCACGTGACTGCCGGAATGCACAGCATACTCTGCGAAGAAGGCCCCAAAGTCTCGGCACACCACCCGTGCTGCCGGAAACAACTCGCCTCGCGCATATTCGGGGCGGTCATCCACCACCACCACGGAATAGCCGCAAATCGAGGCCATCTGAGAGAGAGGACGGGCTATGTGGCCCGCCCCTGCGATGACCAGTTCCTGAGCAAGGCCCAGCGGGTCTAGAAAGAACTCGTGCCCGTCGCGTTCCACCAGCTTGGGTCGCCCGTCTCCAAAGGCCAGTTCCCAGAAGCATCCGTCATCGACCGTCAGAACGCGGCTCTCGCCGGTTGCCCAGGCACACTGTCCGGAGCCGGCCGGGGCGCCGCGCCAGTCTCGGGCCGGTCGTGGCCCCAGGCAGGTGACCAGCAGGCATGGCCCGCTGTCTGGCAAAACCGGCGTGCCGGCTTCCCAGACGTCGATAAAAACCTCGAAGCGGCCTCCGCAGACTTTGCCGCTATCGCTGCTCTCATCTTCGGTGAGGTCGACTTCTACCCGCGTGCACTGACCGCTTTGCAGGCACTCAGTGGCCGCCTGCCAGACCTCGGCCTCGCCGCAGCCGCCGCCCACCGTTCCGCGAATGGAGCCATCGGGAAAGACCAGCATCTTGGCCCCAGCCTCACGCGGCACCGACCCCCAGCCTTTGACCAAAATGGCCCGAGCCGCACGGCATCGGGCCAATTCTCGATAAAGTTCCCGCTCTTGGCTCAAATTTCGACGCGCGGTTCCCGAGTCGCCGGATAGCTATCACGCAACAACTTCCACAGAGCCTTCTCGCCGAATTTGGCGGCCAGGGCCAGTTTTTCCAGTGGGTCGCTACTCTCCGTCGAAGGTGGTTTCTCACCTTCCTGGGTCAATTTTTTGGTGACCTCTTTAATGAGCGGCGCCACCAGCCGTTTGCCGCTACCGCGAATTTGCGCCCCCGCCTTCAAGTAGGACTCCCGTTCCCAGGCCTCCATCTTGTTCCAGAATCCGGCCGCCGAGCCGGGGGGCATGTAGTGCAAGAGGATGTAGCCTTTCTGGGTGTCGCTCAGCGACTTGAAAGAAGTATTCTCGAGCACAAACTCGCGCCAGCGCAGCCCGTAGATGATCAGGCTGATGGGTGTGATAAGCAGGAGCACCTGCCACCATTCGGGGCGATCAAACACCGGGGCGATCCTTGACCGGGATGGGTGGGTCGAGGTGATAGAGCTTGTCGGCATTCTTGCCGCGCGCGATCGACATGTAGAAGGTCAAGAAATGAATGACCGGATACATCGCCAGGATACGCGTGATTTCGCTCACCTTGGTCTTCAGTTCGATGACCTGGTCGGTGCGCAGCTTGACCGATTCGTCCGATTGCTCGAGCACCGTTACGCGGGGGCAGCGGTACTTGGCCAGCCCGCCCAGCACGTCGAGCTCGGCCTTGCGCATGGTGTCCGACAAGAAGCACATCACCATGGCCTCTTTGGTCAGCCCACCCTGACCGCCGTGTCGGAATTCCAGGGTTTGCTGAGCTTCGGCGTTGTAAGCCACAAATTCGCGAATCTTGCGGGCCGCTTCCAGGGCCAGGCCGTAGTAGGGTCCGCAGCCCAGAAAGACGAAGTGCAGGGGCAGCGGCTTGGGAACGCTGAGTTTGCGTGCGGTATCCTGAATTTTCTTGATGTATTCCGGGTCGGAGTAGAGGTCCGGCACCCGGATCAACTCGTTGATAAAGGCGTCCTTGTTGGAGATCCAGGCGGTCAGCACCATACAGGCCAGCAGTGAGCTCGAGGCCGAGCGAGTCGAGACCGGTCCAATCTCCAGCGTGTTGGGCAGAAGGACCGATTGATCGCACATCTCCTGGATTCGGCCGCCGTCTTTGGCAAAAATGCCCAGCACTTTGACGGCCGGGTGAAGTTTCTTGAGCTTTTCCACCGCCCAGAAGGTATCGTCGCTGTCGTTGCTGCGGCTGATGGCTACCACCAGGGTCTTGATGCGACTATCGTAGGGTGGGCGGCGCAGATAACAAAATTCGCTGCTGGGGTAGACTTCGGTGTTCAGGCCGGATACCAGCTGCGCGATATGGGCTCCAGAAACGGCCACGGCGTAAGAGCTGGCACAACCAACGAAGACGATCTGGCCAAAGTTCTCGCCTTTGAGCCAGCCGCCCAGTTCTTCCTTGCGCTTGACCAGCATCTGCAGCGTTTCGCGCCAGGCTCTCGGTTGGTCGAGAATCTCGCTAAAAACGCCAGCTTTTTGAACCTGCATCTAGCCTCCGTGGCGCGCTGCGCCCTCAATGATGAATAATTTTTGGCTCGCCACTCCGTTGGTCTCCAACCGGGGTACTGAGTGCCGCCTTTCCTCACTCCTTTGCAATTGCCCTCTGCCGCAGGGCATGATCCATCAACACCAGAGCCACCATGGCCTCGACGATCGGCACCGCTCTGGGCAGGACGCAGGGGTCGTGCCGTCCCTGGGCTTCCAAGACCACGTTCTGTCCTTGATTGTCAACGGTTTGCTGAGCTTTGAAGATGGTCGAAGTCGGCTTAAAGGCCACCCGCAGCAGGATGGCTTCGCCGTTGCTGATGCCGCCCTGCACTCCCCCTGAGTGGTTCTTCAGGGTGCGCACCTGGCCGTCGCGCATCTCGAACGGATCGTTGTGCTGGGAGCCAGTCAGCAGCGTGCCTGCAAAGCCCGAGCCGATTTCGACGCCCTTGACGGCTGGCAGACTCATTAAGCCTTTGGCCAATTCCGCTTCCAATTTATCAAAAACTGGCTCGCCCAGGCCGGCCGGAACCCCGCGCGCCACCACCGTTACCACCCCGCCCACCGAGTCGCCCTGATCTCTGGCCCAGCGGATGCGCTCGGCCATCTTTTCGGCGGCCCCCCCGTCCGGACAGCGCACCAGGTTGCTGTCCACTTGCTCGCGTGTAACCGTCTCCGCGTCCACCGAGGAGGTCAAATCGTGAACGCGCTCGACCCAGGCCACCACCTCCAGCCCGTATTGTAAGGCCAGCCACTTGCGTGCCAAAACTCCTGCCGCCACCCGGCCGATGGTTTCGCGCGCGCTGGCCCGGCCGCCACCCATCCAGTTGCGGATGCCGTACTTGGACTCGTAAGTGAAGTCGGCGTGAGACGGTCGGAAGGTGTCTTTGAAAGGTGCATAGGATTCAGGTTTGGCGTCCTTGTTCCAGACCATCAGGGAGATGGGAGTGCCCAGGGTCATTCCTTCGAAGAGGCCTGAGAGAACCTGGACCTTGTCCTCTTCCTGGCGCGGCGTAGTCAGCTCGCTCTGGCCCGGCCGGCGTCGGTCGAGTTCCCCTTGAATCTCTTCCAGTGTGATCGGTAAGCGTGGTGGGCAACCGTCGATGACAACTCCCACTCCGCCCCCGTGGGATTCGCCCCAGGTAGTGATGCGGAAGGCTTTCCCAAAAGTGTTTCCCATGGTAATCTCCAAACAAAAAAGGGACCGGCGAACCGGCCCCTTTTGTCAACTGGGACGACTTATTTCTGCATGGCGCGAACGTAGTTCGCGACCTTCCAGCATTCGTCGTCGGTCATGCGGCCTTCCCAGGGCGCCATACCCGAGCCATCCACGCCATACTTGATGGAGCGGAAGATCCCGAGGTCGCCTTTGCCGTATTTGTATTCGTTGAAGGCGGTCAGGTTGCGCGGCTTGGGGTTCAGCGACATGCCTGCCGGGCCGTCGCCGTGACCTTCAGCCCCGTGACAAGAAGCGCAGTTGGTGGCAAACAACGTCGCCCCCGCCTTGGTCGCTTCGATGTCGCCGGCCACCGGGTTCTTGCCTAGTTTTTTAACTTCGGCATAACCCTTCAGGGATTTGGCTTTGTCATACTCCAGGTCCGGAGCCGCCGCTACGGTGGGCGTCGAAACAGCCACCGGAGCAGGCGGAGGAGCAGGAGCCGGAGCAGCGCCGGTTGAGGACGCTCCACCGGTGGTCGTGGCCGATCCGGCCGCATTGTCGGGCGGGCTGGTGCAGCCTGCGATGAGCAGAGCAGCCAATCCCACCGTCGCGAGAACTTTCTTATTCCTCATCATGTGAGGGAACCTCCGTTGTACTGTGTCTGCAGCAGACTAGGGGGTTGCCGGCGGTGCTGCGGATCCGGTGGCGGCCGGGGTGCCGGTCGTGCCAGTGGGCGGCGTGCTCGAGCAGCCGAAGGTGGCCACGGCCAGGAATCCAGTAACTAACAACAATCCGATTTTGATGCTCTTCATCTTGAAGAACCTCCCTTATTTTATCCTGCGGATTGTCCCGATTGACGCTCCGCCACATTCCCTAGAGCATTGGACCAAAGTCCAATAAACGGCTGTAACTTACGTCACCGAGGCCTGAATCCTGCTGCAAGGGAAAATATTTGTCCTTGATACACCAACTCAGTGTACTAGAAGTCGAATTTTTTCTTCTGGTCGCGATACAAGGCCGAGAGGATCTCCGAAGGGGAAGTTTGCACCCGCACGCTGGCGGCCTGCTGCACCCCCCGTAGCTCTTTTATCACAAGCTCGGCGCTCTGAAACCTGCGGCCGCGCTCCGCTTGCAAACAAGTTTGCAAAAAAGCGTCCAGGGCCGGAGTCAGTTCGACCCGCGCGGTTCGAATCGAAGGTATCTCGAAGCGATAGCGTTCCAGGGCGGTCGGCCGTAAACACCACCACAGCGTCGCCCCCAGCGAATAGACATCGCAGCGCTCGTCCAGGCGCCCGGACTGGTATTGCTCCGGCGGCGAAAACCCCGGAGAAACCAAGGCGTATTCGCGGTCCTGCTGAGGCGCCGCGTAGCGGGCCACGCCGAAGTCGATGACGCGCAGCTTGCCTTGATAGTCCACGACTACGTTGGCTGGCTTCAAGTCTCCTAATAGCACCGGATACGGCTTTTGGCTATGCAAATAGCGAAGCACCTCGGCCATTTGCAGTCCCCAGTCGAGGACTTCGGCTTCGCCCACAGCCACGCCCCGGTCCTTGACCTCGTGCTCAAGCGTATGCCCGGGCACCCACTCCAGAGCCAGATAGTAGTTTTGTTTCTCGGCGAAGAACTCGACCACGCGTGGCAAACCCGGGTGGGAAAGCCGCATGAGAAAGGCGGCCTCCTGCAGAAACTGCGCATTGAAGATGGAGTATTCTTTTTCGTTGAAGTGGCCGGTCGGGATCTCCTTGAGAGCGACCAGGTTGCCGCGCCACTTCTGGTCGTTGGTCAAATAGACGCGTGCGAAGCTGCCCTGTCCAAGAAAGGAAAGCACCTGGTAGCGGTCGCGCAGGACCATGCCGTTGCGCAGTCGACTCATAGCCCATGCTTCCCAGTACCTGCGGCCAGGCCTGCAAGGGCCCTCGCCCGGTGCGTCGAAGCCATCGGCTCCTTACCTTATACATGAATATTTTTGGAGGAATCGTGAATCAAGTTCGCAGAATTGTGCCCGGCTGGTTTGCCGCCATGATCGCGGCATCGGCCGCCATTTGTGTGGTCGGCCTCAGCCAGCCGCAGCTCCCTGGTGAGCCGGCGGCCCCCGCCGCCGCCGTAGACACCCTGGCCGCCAAGGACCTCTATGATGTCCTTTGGCTCGACAAATACCCGGAGATGGCCAGTGAGAAGTTCCACGCTTACAGCTTTACCTCGGACAACATCGGACTGGCCTTCGATTTCCACTCGGCCTACAAGGTGACCCTGGAAATCTTTGAGTTCAAAGCCAGCAACACCAACATCACCTTCCACTTCCCCCACAGCGGCACCAAAGCCAACGTGACCTACAAGGTGGAAAAGCTGAAAAAGCCCACCAAGCATTTCGACACCCAACTCACCGTTGACAACGACCCGGCCAACGGAGGTAAGACCACCGTTTACTTCACCGGTCCTAACTTCCGCTCGCTGCACGACCTGCCCGGGCCTATCCAGGAGCAGATCGACCGCAGCGGCGCGCTTCAGCAGCTCGAGAACCACTAATGTTGGTCGGGGTGATGGCGGATAGCCACGATCACCTCGATCGGCTCAAGCTGGCCGTGCAGCAACTGCGCGATCGCAAGATCGAGCTGTTGCTGCACGCTGGCGATTTCATCGCTCCCTTCACCGTGCCCATCCTGCACGAAGTGGGCTGCCCCATTCGTGCCGTCTTTGGCAACAACGACGGCGAGAAAGTCGGCCTGCACAGCCGCTTTATGGCGCTGGGGCATCAGGTCCAGGAGCGTCCCTGGGCGTATGAGCATCAGGGCCGACGTTTTCTCTTGCTTCACGAACCGGTGGCATTGGACACGCTGGCGGGCTCTCAGGATTACGATCTGGTCGTCTACGGGCACACCCATCACATCGAAGTTCGCAATCCGGATCAGGGCGCGCTTTTGCTCAATCCCGGCGAAGTCTGCGGTTGGCTCACTCAGAAACCCACCTGCGCGTTGGTGGACCTGGCCCGGCGCCACATCGAAATCCTTAATCTGGAGCCGTGTTCTCCAGTTTCATCCTGACCCTGGCGTGACTGCGCTGATCGCGCGCCCGTCCCCCCACCTTTTTCCCGCCCCGGTCCACTAACTGCAGGTCCAACTGCAGCATTCTGAGATTTTCATCGTAGAGAGCTTCAAATTGTTCCACCGCCTGGCTCAGCACCCGTGTCGATGTCACCTGAGCATTCAGGTGGAAATCCTCGGCCAGGCAACTGCCGGGAAACCCATCCCAGGGACCGGCATAAGGGGACCCGGGCGGACGGTAGTTCTGACGCACCAGCACACCTTTAGGGGCGCGGTTGGCGTAGACCACCGAGTAGGTATCCCAATAGATGCTGGCCTGCACCCGATTGAAGTTGTCGGGCAGGTCCCAACGAGAGAGGGTGCCCATGCAGAAGGCGTCGCGGTGCACCGAGCGCCCCGCCTGGTCCGCACAAGTGCGGCTATCGTCGACCGAGAGCATGTCGGCATCGGCCAGGCGAATGTCTGGCACCAGGGCCAACAGACTGCGTCGAGCGTCGCCGGCCAGGTCGCTCTGCGAGCCGCCCACCGCAAAGGCTCGCGTCCCGCGCTCGAAGAGGGCAAAAGTAACCAACATCCCTACGAACAGGAGTCCCAGGGTCAGCACCGTCTCCAGCAGAGTAAATCCCCGCCTGCTCAAGGACTGGCCAGCCTGCCCAGGCGGGTCTTGAGTTGTCCCTGGCCCTGACGGCTGCCGCCGCTCCAGGAGACCTCGACATCGACGTAATAAATGGCCGGAGCGACCCGCGTGCAGGTGACCTGGTAAAGAAACTCTTCCGCCTGCGAGCCGTCGCGATTGTAGAGCAAGCGCCGTTGATTGGAGCTGGAAAGGAAATCTCTGCCGGCGCACTGCTCCTGCAAAATGCTTTCGGCCAGCATCGCTCCGGCGGTCAGGTCTCCGGACTTCTCGGCTCCGGCCAGCAGCCGCAGAAAAAGTCCGGATACGAAGATCAGCAAAATGGCCAGCAAAGCCATGGCCAGCACCGCTTCCATTAAGGTCATGCCGCGCCTTTTCAGGGGGCCATCCAGAAAAACTGGGCCGACAGACCGACCTTGCTCAAATCAAACTGGTCTTCAAAGGAGTTTGGGTCATAGACTACCCGACCCCCGCTCAGGTGATCGAAGCCTACCGTTCCCTCGGCGCTCATCATGGAGCCCAGTAGATGAAATTTGTTGGCCAAATGGGCGTAAACGTTCTTTTGGGCGTACAGGATGCCGCCGAAGATGAAGTCGAAGCGCTGCCCGTCGCTGTAGGTATTGCCACCATTCATGAACTGCATCAGTCGCTTGCCCTCCAGGCGGGCATCCTGGTTGTAAGCCGAGACCTGATTGGCCACCAGGGTCAAGATGGTGTCGCTGTAAGAACTGTAGGTGAGGTCGTTGAGACCGGTCGAGCCCAGTCCCAGCACCTGGGCGCCCGGGTTCCATGCCGATAGCAAAGCCGGATTTGGCGCCCCGCGATCCACCGATTTGATGAATTCGCGTACGCGCGTGTGCCGTCCCAGCGTCATTCCACCCTGGTTCACGCTCATCTCCTCGACATAGGCTTCAATGAGCTCCTTGGCCGACATGGTGCCGTGGGTGGGATTTTCCAAAGAACCCCCGGGCACGGTGACCAGGGTGCCTGCCAGGCTGGAGCCAGCCTGGGTCACAAATCCCGGTGCCATGCCCTGGAGAACCGGATCGTAGTTGCCGATTGGTCGACCCCGAAGGGTATTGCCGGGCGCGTCATCCGTGCCCACCACGGCCGTGATGTTGGCGGCCGACTGACCCTGCCAATTGTTGATAATCGAGTTCTGGCTGGAGCTGAAGGCCGTGTTGCCCGAGCCGGGTTGCAAGGCCTCGGCATACAGGTCAAATTCCTGGGTCAGCATGGCGAAAGGCTGCAACGCGGCCAGGTGGTTCACGTCTTCGAAGTGAACCGAGTCTTCGGCCACCACCGCCATGCCGTCGGTGCGCGTGGCCGAAAGCAGACTATTCCCTTCCACTTTCAGTCGGCCGCCCCCGCTGGCGGTCTTCTGCACAAAGAGCTGCCCGCTGCCGACCATGTCGCCCTTGATGGTAAGATTGCCTCTGACCGTGAGACGTTCTTTGGTTGTGGTGTCGGTGCCGGCATCATCAAAGGCGAGAGGCAGTCCCTTGGCGCCGTATCCTACCGCCAGGCTGACCGGCACGTCGGAGATCTCGGTGGCCACCATGCTGTTTCCCACGAGCCGCATTCTGGTTTGTTGGCCCTCCAAAGTCAGGTTGCCGTTGACCTGAATGTTGCCCTCTGGCATAAAGCGATACTCGCCCAGGCGAACGTGAGCTGTCCCAACCGGGACCGAACCCACGAACAACTGGGTGCTTCCGCCGCCCTGCGGAGTGTAGAGGACGCTTTCGTGGTTCACGAATTTATAGGTGCCGGGGGGCAGCAGATCGGGCGAGCCCGCCCGCTTTAACTGATCGGGTTGAAATTTGGGCGGAACCGGCGGCGCGCCGGTGTAGACGGTGGCTTTCAGGTCCTGGGAGGCCTGTCTGGCCAAGGCTGGGTCGGCCATCAAGCTCTGGCCGCTGCTGGGGGCACTGGCGTCCCCGTTGGAATCGAAAGTAAAGTCGGCGTCGATCAGGGTGTCTTGTCCGGATTGTAATCGTCCGCGCGCCGACGAGGTGCCGAAGTCAACGTTGGCGGTCGCGGGAAGCAACACATTGTTGTTGACGTTGACATGGTTGCCGCGCGGCAGCGTGCTGGAGAAGGATAGAACTTTGTTGGGACTGTTTCCGGCCAGGCTGATGGCCAGGTCCTTGCCCGCATAGATTCCCACCCCCACTCCCACTTTGCGGGCCAGCAGCACCTCGATGCGGCGCCGGTTGCCCTCGCAAAGGCCCTCCACCGCCACAAAGGCGGTGCGCGGGGGGATGGCCACGCCGCAGCGGCTCCATTCGGGAGCCGCGATGGTATAGCGATTGGCCAGGTTATTGACGACGCGCAGCTGAAAGGACGAACCGTCTTGGGGCAGTTTTCCGTCCACGACGTTGGCGTCCGCAGTGGCTCCGCTCTCGACCACCACCGTCTGTGGAACTTCCAGGCCGCGCAGGCTGGCATCGTCGAAAGCAGTCAACCCCCAGGCGCCGTCTTGCAGAATACGGCCGCGCGCGTAATCCAGTCCGGCGTAACAGGCCTGCACGGTGCGGGAGCGGTCCTGATATTGACCCAGGGCCAGGAAACCGTTGCGATTCAGGCTGACCAGGGCTGTGGAGAGCATGGCCAACACTGCCGCTGTTAGCAGCACTGTAATCAGTGCGATTCCCTTGCGCCTAGAACTCATTCACCCCCCTTTCTAGCAGTCTAGCATAACCTATGGACGTAGCATGAGATACTTGCCCGGCTCTTTGCCGGTCGCCATTTTCGGGTAACCGGGCGGCATTCGAAAGGCTCGATGGCCGCCGTGGCAAGAAACGGTGTAGTTGCGTCCCACTACTTCGTAGTCATAGGGCTGATCACATTCGGGAATGGACTTCAAATAAAGCGGAATGAGGTGCCGGGTGGAGGGTGGCGGAAAGCCATCGTTGTCGACGGCATACCAGTTGAGGGCAGTGGTCAGCCTGCGTTCACTCTCCACGCATCTCTTGGTGTGGGGGCGCTCCTGATACTGCCAAAAACGAAAGGCGCCCCAGCCGGCAGCCAGGCTCAAGACCAGAGCAAAGGCGAGCCTTTTCATCCCCGTCCGAAGCGCCCGAAGAGCGGGTTTTCCAGGATCTCGATCTCCTCGGGCTTGAGACCGGGCTGCCAGCAATCCACCACCAGCACCACCCGCGTCTGGTCGCCTTGATGAAAGACCTCATGCTCAAAAGAATCATCGAAAGTCAGCACTTTCCCCTGATTCCAGGGACGAAAATCGTGAGCCACCCGGAGTTTGACATGGGCTGTGTCGGGCACCTGGAGGCCCAGGTGAAAGCGCAGCCTCAGGTTGGAGGAACCGGTATGGGGTTTGACGTGGGTGCCCGGCGCCAGCTCGGAAAACATCGCAAAGCCGAAGTTGGTGCACAGCGGTAATTGCTCGAGAATGCGGGTGGTGTGCGGGCAGAGCTTACACAGGTCTTCGTTTTTCTGACCGCGGGCGGCGTAAAAAAACAATCCTTTCCACTTGCCTTTGCCCGCCAGCGAAGCGTCATCCGGGTGGGTCTGCAGCAAGTGCTTGACGTTGAGGTATTCTTCGATGATCACGGAGCTGTTGCTCTCCAGCAGTTGGCCAATGGCGCTGGGGTAATCGTGCCAGGGCAGCGCGACCAGGCTGCGACAATGCCATACGGTGGGTGCCGGTGCATTCAAGCCGGGACCGACCGGATCGGCCAGATAAAGGTTGGTAATGGCGTAGTTCGCGGAAATTTCGTCGGTCTTGCGGCGAAACAGGCCCCACCAGAGCACTTTCAGTATGCCCCCCAGGCTAAGAGCTTCGGGCAAAGACAGATCATACCAGTAGGTATTGCGCAGATTGTGCGTCCAGCGGCCCCGCAGGAGCCGGCGCAGGGCCAGGCAGTTCTGAATATGCCCCAGGTAGGCTCGCAGATACTTCCACATCGCCGATCCGTTCGACCCTGTCGAGGTCAGCCCTCCGCTCCCGCGTCACAGACGGGACGGTAGTTGCAGGTGCGGCAGCGCATCAGGGAAGGTCGCGGCTCGAAGCGGCCTTCGCGAATACCGGCTACGGCATGACGAATTTGGCCGGTGTGCTCATCCAAAGGATGGTCGTAGGGCAAACTGTGGCCCTCCAGGCCGCTTTCGATGAAATGCAGGCAAAGCAAATCCGGCAACCTGCCTTGTAGGACCTGGTAAGCGAAGGCGTAGATCGAGAGCTGCAGGCTACTTTGCGCCTGTTGGTGGGCCTGGTCCAGCTGAGTCACCGGGCTGGACTTATAGTCGGTAATTTTCACCCGCCCTTGTTTGTCCAGATCCACCCGGTCGATTCGACCACGGATGCGCACATCGTCCAGTCGCACGGTAAATTCCTGCTCGATCATCTCGGGCAGCTGCTGGCTGCCCGCTTCGTCTTTCCAGAAGCGCTCCAGGCAGTCGTAACCTTGTTGCAATCGGTGCTCGGCGTGTTCGCCGCTGACGCAGCCCACGCGTCGCCACTGCTTGCGGAACCGATTGTGCAACTCGCTCAACTCGGGGATGCGTCCTTCTTCTTTGCGCTGGCGCAAAAACCAGCTGATGCACTCGTGCAGGGCGGTTCCGAAAGTGAGCGTCTGCGATTCCGGCTGAGGGATGCGCAGCACGTGAGCCAGGTAAAAGCGATGGGGGCAGTCCTGGTAATCGGCGATGCGTTGGTGGGAGAGGTCGATGACACGCGGTTTGAGGGTTTCGTGCGGGCGCGTCGCGGGTTCCACCGGGGCCGCGCGTTTGATGCGCTCCAGCGATTGCATACGTGGGGCCGGTCGCGCCGCGGCCTGCGCTCCCAAAGATTCGCGCACGAAGCGGCTGGGTTTCATTTTGCGTCGCATACCCGTATCGGTGGCGCCCGAAAGCCACAGGTGACGCTGGGCTCGCGTCAGGCCTACATAAAAAAGGCGCCGCTCCTCTTGCAGGTGAGACTCCTCATCGGCTGGAGCGGAAGCTTGCAACAGGGGCCAGGGAAATTCGAGATCTTCAGGACGAAGCTTGTTGGGGAAGCGGTCCTCATTCAAGCCGACCAGAAAGACCACCGGGAATTCCAGGCCTTTGGATCGGTGGATGGTAAGCACCTGTACGGCCTCGTCCAGCGTATCTGATTCTACGACGCTGGGACTGTCGCCGGATTCGATCAAAAGATCCAAATGTCGCACAAATTCAGCCAGATTGGCCTCCGGGAATTCCTCGGAAAAGCGCCCCAGCACGTCAAAAAAACGGGCTACGTTCTGCACCAGCGCCTGCGCGTTGTCCACCTCGCCGTCGGTCACCCGTCCCCACCAGTCGCTGCGCTGCAGGTATTGATAAACCAGCGGACCGGGCTGTAGGTTTGGGATCATATTTACGAAGTGTTGATAGTCATCGTAGAAACGCTGCAAAATAGCCAGTCCTTGTAGCTCCGGAGTCTGTTCTTGCAGGGCTTTTTCTACTTGAATCAGCATTGTGCTGTGCTCGCGCTGGGCCAGGTTGCTCAAACGCACCAGGTCGCGGGGGCCGCACGCGTAAAAGTCGCTCGAGAGGAGGTAAAACAGCGATTGTCCGTCGTGCGGGTCGACCAGTACCCGCACCATCGAGGTGAGCAAGCGCACTTCCGGCCGCCGGTAAAGACCTTCGTTGCCGGAGAAGCGGTAGGGCACCTCATACTGATTCAGGGCCCGTAGATAGGGCTGTGAGTCGCGGTTGTTGCGAATCAGGATGGCGAAATCGGTATACTCCAGGCCAAACTCTTCTTTCCACTGGGATATGCGTTGAGCTACCGCCTCGGCTTCGTCGGTCACTGTCTCGAAGCGCGTGTATTCCAGCGGATCCGGACCTAAAGGCTCGAGCTCCTCACGAGCCGCCCGCAGTCGCTTGTCGATCTGGTTAATGATCTCCAGGCGGTTGGGGTTGTTGTTCTGGATCAGCTGATAGCTGGCGTCC
>JALHOV010000016.1:0-27971 GCA_022842865.1 Vulcanimicrobiota bacterium
TTGTTGGGCTTTGGCATGTTCTTGCTGGGCCTGCCAGACCAGGCCCAGGTTGACCATGGTGGACACGCGACCCGCATCGTGGGCGTCAAAAATCTGCAGAGCCCGTTCCAGCGCGGTGGCAGCTTCCGCGTGCTGAGCCTGGCGGTAAAGATTCTGTCCCAGGTTGTTGAGAGTCGCAGCCACGTTCGGGTGCGCGTCTCCCAGGCCCCGCTCGAACAAATCCAGAGAGCGCCGATAATGAACCTCGGCCGCCGCGTAATCGCCCTCAGCCGTTTCCAGGCTGGCCCATTGGGATAAGGTCACGGCCAACTCAGGATGGTCCGCGCCATAAGCCTGGACCTCCTCCTGCTCCATAAACTGAAGTTGTTGGCGGGCCTCGCCAAAGCGCCCCTGGTCCATCATCCATTGCACCAGATCTCGTTTGGCCTGCAATCTCTCAGGGTGGCCGACCGGCAAATGCTTCTCCAACAAACCAACAGCGCGGCCGGAAACGGCTTCCATCAGATTGTCCTTACCCTGCAGGCGAAAACTCTCGGCCAAAGCCAGCAAGACTCGTCCGACCGCGAGGCTATCCGCCCCCAGGGCCTTCTCGTGGGCCCGCACGGATTGCGCCAGGATCCGCTCCCCCTCAGCGAAGCGGCTCAACGCGTTGAGGCACTGGCCCAATTGCATCTGGCCTCGGAGGACCAGCGCATGGGCCGCACCCAGTCGGTCCAGCAAGACGGGCTGAGACTGCTGGCGGAACTCCAACGCATCTTCCCAGCGTCCCTGCTGCTCCAGGCTCTCGGCCAGCCACAAGTAAGCGACGAAATGCTCTTCGGGGGTTTCTGCCCCCAGCTTGGGCAAAAGCTCGCGAAGCTCTTCTTCCAACCGAACCCATTGTCCGGAGTGATGCAAAGCCTGCATGGCCTCGGCATCAAATCCACGCTCGAAAGGTGGAGTTTCCACGCCCAGTTTCTGCAATCGCGGCGCCCATCGCTCGTAATCCATCTGCACACGAGCAGCAATACTCTGTTCCACCGCAAAGGTGGCGATCTTGACTCCCAAGTCAACAGGCTGCTCGACTGCCTGCCAGACCTCGAAAGCTTGCTCGAGACTCGCCTGGCCGCTTTCCGGTTGCTCTTGCGCGAAGGCCAGGCGAGCCTTCAGAAAGAGGGCCTCGCAGTAGGCGGCCGTCCCCTCTAAAGAGCGCTTTTCAAGTTGCTCCAGGAGCGGGGTCAGAATAGCCAGGGCCGTCACTTGATTGTTTTCTTCGCATTCCAGACGAGCCCAGTGCAGAGCGTCCTCCAGCCAGGGGTCTTCCCATTGGGACTGCTCAAGTCGGCCCATCAGGCCAGCGCGGTAATGTTCCCCGGCCGGTTGTCCGTTCGAACGAGCCTTGCGAGCGGCCCGCAGATGGGCGTCAGGCTGCGCCTTTTTGGGAAGGCCCTCTGATAGAATTCGTTCCCACACCAAGCTGGCCTGGTCGGGCCGTCCCTGACCCTCAAAAGAGAGCGCCAGTTCGTGCGCCCAGTCCATCTGGACTTCCAAACTGGTTGGGAGCGTCTCCGTCCAACCCAAGCGAGCCTGCTGCAAACGCAATTGGTCGGCCGGCTCCGCCAGCACCATCACATAGTCGTAAAGATCGAGATGGCCCGGAAGCGGCTGGGAGAGCCGAAGCAAATAATCTAGAGCGACTGCCTGTGCCTGCTCGCCCTGCGCCTCCTCATAGGCCCAGCGCAGCACTTCCAACTGATCTTCGTGGTTGAGCGCTTGTTCGAGGAAAATCTCTCGATAAAACTGCCAGGCCGCCTCGGCTTTCCCTTGAGAACGCAGCGCCTGGGCCAGCAAACCTTGCGTCTTGAGCCGAGCCGGGAGATCTTTTTCTTGGAGTGCAAGTTGAGCGCGCAGCAGAGGCTCGGCGCGAACCCAGTCTTTTTCGGCCAGGTAACCCTCGAGCAGGTGATGCGCGGCAGCCAATGTCTCCGGATGTTCGGGGCCCAGCAACTCCACAGACCAGCTGTAAAGCAGGTCGCGTGCACCGCTCATCCAGTCCGCCTGCAGTTCCTGGGAAATCTGGACAGCCCTACGCAAGTGAGGTAGGCGGGCTTCGCTGGCACCGCTTAAGGCCCCATACCAACGGGCCCAACTGCTGAGCTCGGCGGCGCTATCCCCTTTGGCCTGCTGCAGCTGAGCCAGAGTGGCTTGCAAATCCAACTGCAGCTCTAAAGGACACCCACCCAGTTCGGCCGCATCGACCTGAAGCACTTCGGTGGCTTTATCGTAATTGCCCTGACGGGTCAGACTGTCGGACCAGCCGAGCAGAGTTCGCAACCAGCGTTCGTCGCGCACGCTTTCGGACTCAACTTCCTCAAAGGCAGAGGCATAAAGCTCGGCCGCCTTGGCGTCGTCCCCCTCAGCAAGCGCTTGCTGAGCCGACTCGAAGTAGGTCTCCCATAAAATCATGGCCAGGGGCTTCTCGATGAAAGTTTAGGTGCCTTCTAAACGAAAGAGCAGGTCCCAGGCCTCGAGGTCCTAAGGGGGTGACATGGGCAAGTTTTCCATTCAAGAGCGCGTTCGCTGGAGCGATGTGGACGCCGCCGAAATTATTTTCTACGGTTCGTACATACGGTTTTTTGAGTTCGCTGAAAGCGAAATGTTCCGTCACATCGGTTTCGCCTACGGACGAATGTTCGAAGAACTCGACATCTGGCTGCCCCGACGACATATCGAATGCGACTTCTTGGTCGCGGCCCGACTGGATGATCTGCTCGAGGTCGCCTGCTGGGTTTCCCACATTGGACAGACCAGCCTGAAGTTATCCTTCGAAGTCAGCCGGCCCGAACATGGCCCTGAAACCATCGCCACCGCAAGCTACGTGCTGGTGGCTGTAGAGCGCCACACTTTTGCCAAGGTGCCTATTCCGGAGAAACTGAGTCAATCTCTGGTGGATTTGCGAGGATAAGCAGCTCCGCGATGGAACTGCGGCCGGCCGCCTTGGAATTGATAAAGCGCGGAGCCCGGACCTCTACCTGCTGGTAGTCCCGATACAAGTTGCGCACCAACTCGCTATCCGAATTGGATAGCAGCACGTGGCATCCGCGTTTGACCAGTTGTTTAAAAACTTCGGCGAGATGGCACTGCTGCTCCATGCCGAACTGGTCTTTGGTGTAACTGGTGAAGTTCGAGGTGGCGGTGAGGGGCTGGTAGGGCGGATCGAAATACACGAAATCGCCCTTGCGGGCCGCCAGTGCCGCCTCATCAAAGCCCGTGGTCTTCAGTTGCACTCCCTGAAGAGCGGCGTGAGCAGCCAGGATCTTTTCTTCCTGCACGATGGCCGGGTCCTGATAGCGACCGATGGGCACATTAAAGCCACCGGAGGCATTGACCCGATAGAGCCCGTTGTAACAGGTCTTGTTCAAGTAGATGAGCCGGGCGGCTCGCTCCAAGGGGTTTTCGGGCCGTTCGGCTCTAACCTGGTAGTAAAACTCTTGACCGTGACGGGCAGCCATCTCGCGCAGGCGCTCGAGCAAGGGCCCAGGCTGCGACTGCACGACCTGGTAACAGTTGATCAGTTCCTCGTTGGAGTCATTCAGCGTGGCCGAAAACTTCAGCCCCCGGTGATTGCGTAGCCAAAAAAATACCGCAGCACCGCCGGCAAAGGGTTCGAAGTAGCGCTTGAACTGGGTAGGCAGATAGGGCTCGTACTGAGAAAGCAGGCGTCCTTTGCCGCCGGCCCACTTAACGATAGGAGTCGCGACCATGGCCCTGCCTTTGGGGTAGACCGCGCGGAACCCTTGGAAAATACAAAGTGGGGGGTCCAGGGGGAGGCGCGCAAGCCCCCCCTGGAATCCAAAGTGGGGGGTCCAGGGGGAGGCGCGCAAGCCCCCCCTGGAATCCAAAGTGGGGGGTCCAGGGGGAGGCGCGTAAGCCCCCCCTGGAATACAAAGTGGTGGGTCACAATGTGAAGCAGATCACAGACTAGCCCGCAGTTGAACTGTAATACTGACAACACAGCAAGGCACGAGGGTCGACACCCCTAGATGCCGAGTCTCGGAGGATGCACACTACAATGGCTAGAGAACTTCCCTTTTTCCGCGCACTGAACTTAAAGGCGCTCTTCGGTCGTAACACGCCGCAAAAAGCGAGTGAAAAGACACTGGCCCCAACCACCAGCGGACGCCTCCGCAGCATCCTTCCCGTCATCGCCTACCGAAGCGGGAGCGACCAGCCCCTGCGCCTCCTGTGCGGCCGGCTCACCACCTCCGGAATGATTTTCCGCACCACCACCCTGGTCAAAGAAGACGAATGTCTGGAACTCGAGTTCTTGCTCCAAGGCGTTGGCCAGATGAAAATCATGGGCCAGGTCAAGCACGTAGCTCTGGCCTCCGAAGTGCAAACCGAAGCTCCACCCAGCCAGAGCTCTCTGGGAATGGTGAAGCCTATCAAATGCTACAGCGGTCAGCTGGAGCTGTGGGCCACTCCCTCCCAGCAAGAGCAAATCGTCAGCTATCTCACTCGCCAACACGACCAGGCCCGCATCTCGGCCGGCATTTAAAACACCTCGGTGTCGATCGCAAGGTAGAGAGAAGTCTCTACCTTGTTTTGTTTCCGTTCAAGGCTCCCAGTCGAGACGGGAGAGCCAGGCTTCCAAGTGGGTGCGCAGCACTTCCGGGCTTTCCCACATGCAGACGTGGCCGCCGTCTTCGACCAGGTGAGAGGTTGAGCCCGGGATCAAAGAAGCCATGCGTAGACTGGAGCGCCAGGGAACGAGCGAGTCTCGCCGCCCGGCCAGGACGAAAGTCGGCACCTGCACCCCAGGATAGAGACTCCAGGTGTTCCAGGCGGGCAAGGTGTCCCAGAGAAGATCGTGAGCCACTCGACCGTGACAAGAGATCCAGTAAGGCTCAATCTGGGCTACCCAGTGGGAAAAACGTGCGAACAACTTGAGAAAGCGAAACAAGGGTCCGCGCGGGATTTCGCCGGCGGTGTTCAGCAAAGTCAGACCTCGCACACGCGTGCCCAGTCGATCTGCTACCATGGTGGCCAGGCAACCGCCGAAGGAATGACCCACCAGGGCGAACGGCCCGGGAATGCGGGCCTCCACCACTCCCAAAACGTCCTGCACAAAGTCGTCGATGTGACTCGTACCTGGCCAGGGCGAAAGTCCGTGTCCGCGCAAATCCAGGGAGACAATTCTGTAGTGGTGCTGCAGCCATTCAATTTGCAGGCGAAAATTGTGCCAACTGCCGGCTGCTCCGTGCAAGAAAAGAAGGGTGGGAGCGTCGGCCTGCCCAGCCTCGAGCACATGGAGCCAGTGCCCCGGAGGGCCTTCTACGGGCAGCCGGCTGAAAACCCACGGGCGAGGGGGCGCGCAAACAAGTGAAGTCACCGGTTTTGCTATTCGCAGACAGCCGAGTCGGACCTTTCTGTTAACAACCTGGCCACATTTGTTAACAAACCAAAAGGGAGCAGGAGTTGCCTGGAGCTTGCTTTAACCTGAGCCGCCTACAACGGTGTTACGTGGGCAACACCTAGTATTTCCTTGAAAGGGAGAATCCCCGTGAACAAAACCGAGTTGGTGAAAGAATTGGCCAAGCATACCGATCTGTCCCAGGCGAAGGCGGCAGAGGTAGTGGACGCGCTGTTCGATGCAGAAAAAGGCCTGATCGCAAATCAACTGAAATCGGGTGACAAACTCGTGATCCCCGGCTTCGGATCTTTCTTCGCCCGCAAGCGCGAAGAGCGCGAAGCTCGCAACCCGGCAACCGGCAAAACGATCAAGGTTCCCGCCAAGAACTACCCCGTTTTCAAGCCCGGCAAGACCCTCAAAGAGAGTTGCGAAAAATAGTCCTATCGCGACAGGCGCCAAAAGGAAGAGGCCCGGAGTTATTCGGGCCTCTTCCTTTTGTGAAGGTTTTTGCAGAATGCAGAACCAAACTACGAAAATGGGAAAAAGCCGCCGGCATTCGGGCCTGTCCTTATTGGAAGTGCAGGTTTCGCTGCTGCTTCTTCTGCTGGTCTGCCTCTACTTGATGTCGCTGTTCGCATCAGGGCAGCGCCACGCTCGACGATCGGTGGATTATTCCAAATGCACGATGCTGGCCCATCGCCGCCTGGAGGAAGCCAAAACCGTCCCTTTTGAGGATCTCACCACCGGCCTCAGACAGGAAACGGAGCCAAACCCGGGCTTCAACACAACTTTGAGCCTGACGCCTTACCAGGACGGTCTCTTCGTTCTTCAAGTGGATGCAGTGGCCCCGAGCGGAGCACTGGCTCGAGCGTTTTGCCTGACTTCCGATCCAGCTATAGCCTTCGGCGGAGTGATCAGTGATGAATACTCTCACAAGGTCGCCTGGGTCAATGGAACGGACCTCATGGGCTGGGATGAACACACCGCCACCGCCACCAACCTGGGCGGGGTCAGCGACGCTCGCCGGGGGGGAGCCCTGGCCGGGCGTCCCGGCACGAATTTCTTTTGGCGAGGGGGCGGCAGAGAGTCGCCGGTCTCTTTCCGGGAGACTTTGCCCGCCCCCGGCACCTGGAGCGCGGCTCTCCCGGCTCCGGTGCCTCTGGTCGACGCCCAGCGCGCTCTGGCGCAGTTTACCGGAATGGCCACGGACCAGGGCACCGGGCGCCTGGTGGCGGCCGACGTCAACAATCGCGGCCTGTGGTTCAGCGATGGCAGCGCCTGGAACGGCGCCAGCGTCAGCAAACCCCAGAATCCTCCGCTGGGACGGCCAGCCGGGATCGTTTGCGACCCAGCCATGAGCCTGATTTGGGTAGCGGATACGGATTATCAGTGCCTGCGTAAGCTCGTCGGCCCTGAGGGGTCGACGAGCTACCCGGCCACGGACCTGGAGAGCGCCGGCCCGTTGGGAAATTGGCATCGCCGACGTTTCCGCCCTCCCGCCACTTTAGGCCTTGGCTCTCCCGTCGGATTGGCCATGGACAGCCACGGCTGGGCCGTCTTCGTGCACGATCGAGCTCGGCTCTACCGCTTTGTGGACAGCACCGACCAGTGGACCCTGTTGGGATCGTTTCCGCCCGAGCTGCTTCAGGACCTACCATCCGGTATGAGCACCGACCGCTTTGGAAACGTGTTCTTCCTGACCACCGAACGAGGCTCCCTTTGGAAAATTCGTCCTCCTGTCGGAGGCACACCCATGATCGCCACCAAACTGTGGCCCTGAACGCCAGCCTGGAAGAATGGAGCCGGCGCTATCCCGGCCAGGTCACGGCGGTGCACGACTTCGACGCGGATGGTTTGTGTGCGGCGGCCCTCTGGAAGCTGCGCCTGGGCGGGTCTACCCAGGTGGTCACCGGTCGACAATCTCTGCCCAACCTGCAAAATCCCGCCCAGTTGGTTTATTTACTGGACCTGAGCTGCCCGGAAAAGACCTTTCCCTGGCCGTCGCCCACTGTCGTCATCGACCATCACCCACTGCCTCAACAACCCCCGCCCAACACTTTACTGCTGCATCGCCACGACCGTTGCACCTCCTGGTTGACCCACGAACTATTGTGGGGCGAAGCCGACAGCCAGCATGCCTGGATCGCAGTGCTGGGAATCCTCAGTGACCTGGGGGATTCGAATCCCAGCCAACTGCTGCAAAGTCAGTTGCAGCGCTGGGGACTCAATCCTTTACGGCAACTCACTTCGCTGGTCAACAGCGCCCACCGCGCCGCCGGCGATTGCGACCAGGCTCTGCTGGCCCTGACCCTGCACGACTCGCCCTCGCAGATGCTGCGTTCCGAGCACCCTTCGGTAGTCTATCTGCGCGACTGCCAACGCAAGGTACGCAAACGGCTCGGGCAAGCCAAACAGGTCCCGGCCGTCAAGCGCGGCCAGGTTGCCCTGGTGCAGTTTTCCAGCGACTGCCCGATCCAATCGGTGATCGCCCAAATTTGGAAATCGCGTCTGGCCGACCACGTGGTGGTGGCAGCCAATTGCCGAAACGATCTGGCCCAGGTGCAAGTCTCGGCGCGCAGCCGAGGCTCCCTGGACGCCATCCAAATTCTCGGCCAAATCGGGTTGACCGTGCGTGGTCACGCCCAATCGGCGGGCGCCGTCCTGGAGCCGAGTGAGTGGGAAAAATTCTTGGAGAAATTTTATGCGCATTCTCATAAGCGGTAATCGACGCGGCCTTGGCGCTGCTCTGACGGAGCATTTCAGTCAGAGCGGCCATCAGGTCTGGGGTTTTTCCCAGGCCTCGTCCTCACCCAACCGGGTAGACGTGAGCAACTTCGAAGAGGTGCAAACCTGGGTCGAAAGCGTAGTCCAACACTATGGCGCGCCGGACCTGGTGATCGCTAATGCCGCCACCGTCCTATCGCCCGCTCCCCTGGCCCAGGTCGACCCTGCGGATTTTTCGCGACTGATCGACGTAAACGTGAAAGGTATGTTCTATCTATTCCGCGCCGTGCTGCCCCACATGACGGGAGGAGTCGTCATCGGCATCAGCTCCGGCTACGGGCGAACTACTTCGCCAAGGATGGGACCCTACTGCACCTCTAAATGGGCGGTGGAAGGCATGGTCAAGACTTTGGCCTCCGAGCTGCCCAAGACAATGGCGGCGGTGGCTCTGGACCCGGGCACCCTGCAGACCGATATGTTGCGGCAGGCTTTGGGCGAGGGAGCCCGGTTTTTTCCCACTCCGGACCAATGGGTGGACAAGGCGGCTCGGCTCATTCTCAGCCTGGGCCCCGAACACAACGGACAGAGTCTATCCGTCTGAAGCCTCTGCCTGGAGACGGTCGTAAAGCAGGCCCATCAGATCCATCGAGGTGACGATGCCGGTCGGTCGGCCGTCCTCATCGGTGACGATCATACGATGAATGCGGCTGGCCAGCATCGTTTCTAAAAGCGACTTAACCGAGTCGTCTGCGTAGACCTGGAAAGCGAAGGTCTCCATGACCTCCCCCACCGTAAGGGCCTGATCGACCTGACCATGCTTGGCGAAATGCCGGGAAATGCCGGTGCGCGAGAGATGACCGATGACGATTCCATCCGCGTCCACCACTGGACCCCCCGAAATGGCGCGCTTGTCAAACTCTTGCAAAATCTCGGCTAACCGTTGCTCCCAACGCATACAGTAGTAGCTTTTGGTCATGATATCTTGGACCAGGATCAAGGGGGGCCCCTTGCTTATCGAACTCATAAATGGATTTGCGTCAAAGCGTCGGCTAATTCCTCGGCCCGCAGCGGCTTGGCCAGAAAATCTTGCATGCCGGCCAGCATCACCTTGCGCCGATCGGCCGCGGAGTTTCCTGCTGTCAGGGCGATCAGATAAGGAGCCGGGGTGAAACGCCGATGGATCTCACGGGCTGTTTCCAACCCGTCCAGGGCAGGCATTTCCACGTCGAGCAACACCACATCGTAACCTCCACGCTGCAGGGCCTCGAGCACGTCGAGTCCGTTGGAGACGATGTCCACGCGGTGCCCCATGGAGCTCAAGAGGCGCAGGGCGACTTTCTGGCAAACCGCATCATCTTCGGCCAGCAACACGCGAAGGCAACCACTCTCCGGCGCCGGGCCTGAAACCACCACCGAACCCTGGCTGGCGAAGTTCAGGGTAAAATAAAAGGATGTGCCCACCTCAGGCTGAGAGTCCACCCAGATTTTTCCGCCCAGCAACTCGACCAGGTGTCGAGCCAGCTTGATGCCCAGTCCGGTGGTGGGCAGTTCGCCTGAAAGCAACGAGCCTTGGAACAGCGATTCTATTTTAGCGGACGACATTCCGGGTCCGGTATCCTGGATGCAGAATCGCACTTCAGAACTCCCCGACACATCCACGATGACATCGCCGGCCGTGAATTTGACCGCGTTGTCCAACAACTGAAGCAGAATCTGGCGAAGCTTGACCACGTCGCCGAAGAGACGCCGCGGAATGGAGTCCGAGACGGTGCAGTGGATCTCGATGACCTTGGCGCGGGCCTCCGAGTTCAACCAGGTGGCCACTTCGGCCACCGTCTGATGAAGGTCGAACTCGACCGGGTTGGGATCGACGGTCCAGGTTGGGCCGAGCGCGTCCTGCAAAGGTCCGGATAGCGACAAGAGATGTTCCAGGCTGACTTGCAGCGCATCCAGACTCTGGGGCTGAGGCTTGTGGCGCACCATTCCCAGCAGCCCGAGCATGCGGTGCACCAGAGTGCGCACCTCGCGACTGAAGACCAGAGTAAAAGCCTGCCTCTGGCGCAGGGCCAGGTCCACCTGCGACAACTGCTTTTGCTGATGCTGCAGGGTGAGCTGCAGCTGACCGGCCTCCAGGTCGTGGACTTGCTGCTGGGTGCAGTCAAGGATGACCCCTCGGTAACCCTCGATGCCGGCCGTGACCCGCAACCAGAATCGCTGCTGACTCTCCTCCCGGATGACCACCCGGTTGTGCAGCGAACACGGAGGGGTCTGCGCAGGCTCCCCTTGCCACAGGCTTTCCAGCCTTTGACCCAGCCACTCTCCGGCCGGAGAACCAAGCAAAATTTCCACGTCTCCGTCGAGTCGCAACAAGCACCCCTGCAGATCGCACTCGAAATAGATCATCGGCAACAAATCGCAAGCCTCGGAGCCGGCCGGCAGACGGCCGCGCAGCTCCTGAAGAGTCTGGATTACCTGGTCTAGGGACGGTTCCATGCCGGCAGGTTCGGCCTCCAGGATTTCGCTACCTGGCGTCGCAGGCAATTGGATGAGGAATTCCACCGGCACTGTGGTCCTGCCGCGAAACTTTGTCTTGCAAGCGGGCCGACCCGACCCCCTGGGCGCAACCTGGGACGGTGAGGGCGTCAACTTCGCGCTCTTCTCCGAGAATGCCGACGAAGTGGAACTGTGTCTGTTCCTCCACGGGCGCGAGCAGAAGGTCTTTTTGCGCGAGTGCACCCACAACATTTTTCACGGCTACCTGCCGGGAGCTGGTCCCGGACTCCAATACGGCTATCGAGTCCACGGTCCTTACGATCCGGAACGCGGCCATCGCTTCAATCCTCACAAACTTTTGCTCGACCCCTATGCGCGCGCTTACGACGGGCGGATCCATTTGGACGACAGCGACTTTGCCTACGTAATCGGCGACCCGAACCAGGACCTGACGATGGATCGGCGCGACAACGGAGAGCACGCCCCCAAGGGTCGGGTCGTCGACATGGCCTTCGACTGGGAAGGGGACGAGCGCCCACGCATCCCCTGGTCCCAAACCTTGATCTACGAAACCCACGTCAAAGGCGCCACTCTGCTCCACCCCGACGTGCCCGCCGAACTACGCGGAACCTATCGCGGACTCTCCTGTCCGGTGATGCTGGAGCATTACCAAAAGTTGGGTGTGACGGCGGTGGAGCTCCTCCCGGTCCACTCCATTCTGGATGACCGCCGCCTGCGCGAATTGGGCCTGGTCAACTACTGGGGCTATGGCACCATCAACTTTTTCCGCCCCGCCTCACGCTATGCCCGCGAGGACGCCCTGCGCGAATTCCGAGAAATGGTCAAAGCCTTCCATCGAGCGGGTCTAGAAGTCATCCTCGATGTCGTCTATAACCACACCGGAGAAGGCAGTCATTTAGGGCCCACCCTGAGTTTCCGCGGCATCGACAATCTCAGCTACTACCGCCTGGACAAGGACCGGCCGCGCTACAATCGCGACTTCACCGGGTGCGGGAACACGGTCAATACCGACCATCCTCAGGTGCTGACCATGGTCATGGACAGTTTGCGTTTTTGGGTGGAAGAAATGCACGTGGACGGATTCCGTTACGACCTGGCCACCGCCCTGGCCCGGGACCGCAGCTCGTTTTTGGACGCAATCCATCAGGATCCGGTGCTGCGCAACGTCAAGCTCATTGCCGAGCCCTGGGACCTGGGAGATTCGGGGCATCAGTCTCAGCTGGCGACGCGTCTGACCGGCTCCAACGACCTGTTTGGAAAACCCGGGAAGGGGCCCCTCACCTCGGTCAACTTCATCACCTGCCACGACGGCTTCACGCTTCGCGACCTGGTCTGCTACCAGGAAAAACACAATCTGGCCAATGGCGAAGAAAACCGTGACGGCTCTAACAACAATTCCAGCCGCAACTTCGGGGTCGAGGGTGAGAGCCACGATCCCACCGTGCGCGCCCGCCGTCTGCGCCAGCAAAAAAGTATGCTTGCCTGTCTCTATCTTTCCCAAGGAGTTCCCATGCTTTTGGGAGGCGATGAGATCGGACGTAGCCAGGGCGGCAACAACAATGCCTATTGTCAGGATAGCAGCATCAGTTGGGTAGACTGGAAGCTACGCCACGATCAGCGTGATCTGCTAAGTTTTGTACAGAAACTGGCGGAGTTGCGCAAACGACTTCGAGGCACGCTGGGACGCTCGCATTATCCAAAACCGGAAGAGGTTCTCTGGCTCCATCCCGAGGGTCGCCTGGTCAGCCAGCGCGATTGGCACCACGCCGATTGGACCGCCCTGGGCATGCTGGTGCGCGGAGAGCGCGAGCACATGCTGCTGATCTGCAACGGATCAGACAATCAAGTCAAGTTTCATCTGCCTGCCGAACATCGTTCCGGATGGAAAATGGAGCTGACCAGTTACGGACCCGCCGCGGGCTTTGTGTTACCGGCCGAGGGACTTTGGATCGGATTCAAGCCGGCTCCATAGCGCCAGCAGGCAAATGGTGAAGCACAACATGATGGTAGAGATCGCGTTGACCTCCGGGGTGACGCCAAACTTGAGCATTGAATAAATGGCCAACGGCAGGGTGGTCGCTCCGATGCCGGCCGTAAAGAAAGTGATCACGAAGTCGTCAAAGGAAAGAGTAAAGGCCAGCAGAGCCCCCGACATGATGCCGGGCAGAATGCGCGGAAAAGTGACCAGCCAGAAAGTCTCCCAGGGAGTGGCCCCCAGGTCGGCGGCGGCCTCCTCCAAATTGCCCTTCATACCGGCCAGGCGAGTGCGCACGGTCACCGTCACGTAGCCAACCGAGAAGGCCACGTGGGCCAGAATGACGGTCACAATCGAAAGCTGGATACCCATCTTGATGAAGAAGGTCAACAAGGCGATGCCCATCACAATTTCAGGCACCATCATGGGCAGGTAGGCCAACGCTCCCGCCGCCTCCCGGCCGCGGAACTGGTGGCGCGATAGGGCCAGCGCCGCCATGGTTCCCAGCACGGTGGAAAGCAGGGTGGCCAGACAGGCGACTTTGAGGCTGTTAAAAAGGGCCCGCATCAAGGCCTCGTTGTGCCAGAGCGTGACATACCACTTGCTGGTCCAGCCCCCCCAACTGCTGTTGCGCCGGCTGTCGTTGAACGAAAACAGCACCAGCACGAAGATGGGCGTATACAGAAAAAGATAAACCGTCAGCGCGTAGAGCCGCAGCCAAAGGGGGCTGGGTTTTTCTTCACGCATCGCCTTCACCCGCCAACGTCATGTAAAGCGCCATGGAGGTAACCATCAACAGCATAAGCACCAGGGACAGCGCCGACCCCATGGGCCAGTTGAACAAAGCCAAAAACTGCTGCTGGATGAGATTGCCAATCATCTGAGTCTCCGGCGAACCCAGGATTTCCGCCGAAACGAAGTCGCCCATGGCCGGGACGAAAGTAATCAGGCTGGCCGATATCACTCCCGGCAGCGAAAGGGGAAAGACCACCTTCCAAAAGGCCTGAAGAGGCGTGGCTCCCAGGTCGGCGGCAGCCTCCACCAGCGAGCGGTCCTGATTTTCCAAACTGACGTAGATGGGCAGCGTGGCAAAGGGCAAAAATCCATAGGTCAAGCCCAAGATCACCGAGAAGTCCGTGTTCAGCATCTGCAGCGGTTGACTGATCAGGTGCAGCTTGAGCAGCACGGCGTTGATCACCCCCTCTTTCTGCAAGAGCGTGGTCCAGGCAAAGGTTCGAATCAGGTAGGATGTCCAGAAGGGCAGGACCACCAGAATGAGCAGCTGGCTACGAAAGCGACCGCCATAGAAGGCAATGTAATAAGCCAGGGGATAGCCGAGCAGCAGGCAGGCCGCGGTGGTGGTCAAGGCATAGCGAGCCGAGCGCAACATGACCTCGAGGTTGGCTGCCGAAAAGGCAGCCTTGAAGTTCTCCAGGCTGGCCTGATGGGAAACGTTGTAGTCCGCGTCGATGGTGAACATGCTTTGATAGAGCACGGTGAACAGCGGAAAAATGACGAAAGTCATGTTGTAGAGCACGAAGGGGAGCACCAAAGCCCAGGCCAGGAAGCGTTTCATCGCTTGACCTCTTCCCAAATATGGTCCCAAAGCTTTTCGCCGGGCCCGAGATCTTCCTGAAAGACCAGGCGCTGCATGGTTTCTTTGGATGGATAGGTGAGCGGGTCGGCCAGGATCTCGGGGCGCACCAACTTCTCCGAGGCCTCGATGGGGTTCGCGTAGCCGCATCCGTTGGTCACCCCGGCCGCTACCTCCGGTTGCATATAATAAAGAATGAACTGCATGGCCGCGTCAGGATGAGGAGCGGCGCGCGGGATGGCCATATTGTCCACAAAGAGGAAGCTGCCCTCGCGGGGAATCGCATAGCCCACCGTGGGGTCCGAGGCCGCCTGATGGAGATCGCCCGACCAGGCCAGAGCCAGAGTGGTCTCGTGGCGAATCAGGTCGTCGATGAAATCCGAAGTATAGCGTCGCACCCACTGCTTCTGCTTCAACAGAGCCTGTTTGGCTTTTTCCAGTTCTTCCGGCTTGATGGAATTGCCCGAGAACCCCTGGCTGATCAAGGCGGCGCCCAGTGTGTCGCGCTTTTCATCCAGCATGGTGATGCTGCGACCATACTTACCGTCAAACAGGGCATTCCAGCTGTCGGGGGCGGGCAACACCCGGTCCTTCAGATAGGCAATGCCGACCGTGCCCCACAAATAAGGAATGGACCACTCCTGGTTGGGGTCCCAGGGCGGATGGCGCAATCGCTCATAGAGACGCTCACCCGGCACGGGCTTGGGCAGTCGCTGCACCAGATTCTGGCGGATCAAGCGGCGCAGCATGTAGTCGGGCGTCACGATGAGATCGTAGCCTTCGGTGCCAATCTTTAGCTTGGCGAACATCACGTCGGCGGACGAACACATATCGTAGTTGACCCGAATGCCGCTGGCCTGCTCGAACTCTTTGACCGTGTTCGGGCCGATGTAAAGCGACCAGTTATAGAAATTCAGGGTTTTCGGGTTGTCCAGGCAACCCCCCGCCAGCCCAGCCAAAGAAAGCAGCGAGGCGGCTTGTAGAAACTGGCGGCGAGTGGGCCGCACCGTGAGGACGTTGAGGCGGTCCTTCACCGCGGCAGCAAGGCCCCCGAGTCGGAGTCCCAGTGCACGCACACCGGGTCCCCCGCCTGGAAGGTGGAGTCCTCTAAGTTTTGCTTTTCCGTGAGCAACTGGTGACCGTTGCTCAGCTTCACGATGTAGCGAGTGACCGGACCCATAAAAATGGTCTCGGCGACCGTGCCGTTGAGACTATTGTGCTCAGGGCTGGAAGTGCGTTCCAGCCACAATCGCTCGGGTCGCAGACTCAACTCGGCCGCATCCCCAACTTGCAATCCGGCCCGGGAAACAACCCAGAACTGGCCGTCCTCCCCGTCCACGCGAGTGCGGCCGTTGCTGATTTCCGACACTTTCACGGGCAGAAAGTTGGCGGTACCGATGAACTCGGCCACAAAACGCGTGGCCGGGCGCTCGTAGACCTCGCGCGGTTCACAGACCTGCTCCACCCGACCGGCATTCATCACCGCCAGGCGGTCGGAAAGGGTGAGGGCTTCTTCTTGATCATGAGTCACCAGCACGAAGGTGATGCCCAGGCTTTTCTGGAGTCGCTTGAGTTCCGAGCGCATTTCCTTACGCAGCTTGGAATCCAGGGCCGCCATCGGCTCGTCCAGGAGCAATACGGCGGGTTGATTGACCAGAGCGCGCGCCAGGGCCACGCGCTGCTGCTGACCTCCCGACAATTCGTGAGTTCGGTTTTTGCTTTTGTCGCTCAGATGCACCATCTCCAGAGCCTCGTTTACCCGGCGTTGAAGCTCGACGGGGGCCACTTTGCGGCGGCGCAGACCGAAGGCCACGTTCTCGAAGATGGAGAGGTGCGGAAAGAGGCTGTAGCTCTGGAAAACGGTGTTGACGTTGCGCTGATAAGCGGGCAAGCCAGCAACCGCCTGGCCGTCGATGCGCACCTCGCCCGAGGTGGGCTCTTCAAAGCCGGCGACCAGCCGCAAAGAAGTGGTCTTGCCGCAACCCGAGGGGCCGAGCAACGAGAAGAACTCGCCTTTGCGAATTTGCAGGTCGATCCCGAAGAGAGCCTGGTAGGTCTTGTAGGTCTTGCTGACACGCAGCAACTCAACAGCGTATGGGTCCAACGAACGTGCTCCGGCATGAAAAAATCCTGGACAGCTCGGGCGATAGTGCCGCTGCATCTCCCGCGGGAAAGGCAGACCGGAGCGGGTCGCTGATCCAGACGCTGCATCATACAAAAAAAATCCTCGGCTGAAAAGAGTACCCGGGGGGTGCAGAGAAGCTGAAGCGATGTTCGACCGCCTCTATCGGCGCGACATTGCGCTGAAAACCTATCAGGATCGTTACGTAACCGCCCTCAATCACCAGGGCGGCTTCCGCGTCAACGGTCTGGCCCAACGTTTGCTCGGCTGGGAAATCTTTTCTCTGATCTATCTCTCGGAAACCCACGTCGCTTTGAAAACCGCCCACGGACGCTACGTCAGCGCCACCGATGAACAGAATCGCTGGGCCCTCTACGGTGGGGCCGAACGGATCCTGGGCTGGGAAGTCTTTGAGCTTTCGGAACTGGAACCAGGCAAAGTCGGCCTGCAAAGCTCCCACGGCCGCTGGGTGCGCGTGGGCGCCGAGTCCCTCGGCTTTCCCCTGCTGGCCGACTCCCCCAACCCCCGCCCCGAGTGCCTTTTCTCCCGCGTCTACCTCTAAAGCCCCGGACGGCGTAAGCAGGCGACAATGGCGCCGGCTCTTGGTCGGTCCCAAAAAGGGGAAAAGGGAGACGCCTTGTGAGCCGCAGCCGCCCGGGATTCAGGTTGAAGGTAGGTCATTCTTCGGAAGCCTTTGTGGCTGGCCAGCGGGGGACGTGAGAACTGGCAGTTGCGCACCCCCTTTATTGGAGGGGTGATTTTGATGAGGTCGCAACCTGAACCCTTAAACAGGAACCCGAGGGCATCTCCGTTTCCGCCCCCCCGGTTGCAGCCGCTCAACTTTGCAGAAAGCCTGACTTCCATTAAGGAGTCGTGTCGGGCAAAAGCTCGCAGGCATCTCCACAGTCCCCCTTCCTGACCAGACTCACGCCCGAGAGAAGGTCGCAAGCTCACGCATCAGCCCGGAGTCGGAAAGGTCATGCGGAACTCCTTGTTGAAATACTCTCAATAACAAGGACTAACCATTGATGCCCAGAATGTCCCATATTCTATGGAGGTAGTTCGATTGATTCCCTCGTTTGAGCGCCAGAGCCATTCCGTCCTTCCGCGTCAAAGCGCCCCGGAAAAGAGCTCCATCCATCTCATTGAGGCCCACGATTGGATGGGTCCGGATACCCGCCCCGAGTGCGCCCCCGAACCTCGCGACCTGCGCGTGCCGGTAGAGGCAACCACTCCATAATCTTTGGGGGCGGTGCGAGCAAGGCCGGATTGGGGCAGGCCCCTCGCTAGAGTGGAGTTTCTAGGCGGGTCGGGGCAGACAGAGACGGTAGCCGACGCCTGGTTCCGTCTTGATGTAGTTGCGCTTGCCGTCTGGCGAATTGAGCTTGCGGCGCAGGTTACAAACATTGACACGCAACACGTGGGAATCGTCCACATAGCCTTCGCCCCAAACCTCTTTGAGCAATTGGCGGTGCGTTAGCACCCGGTCCTGGTTGCGCATGAAGGCCATTAGCAGCGAGAACTCATTGGGAGTCAGGGAAATTTCGTGTCCGGCCAGGGTCACGTGTCGCCGTTCCAGGTCCAATTCCAGGTCGCCGCAAGTTAGCAAGGTGGGAGCGTGCAGGGACTTACTGCGGCGCAAGGCGGCCCGCACGCGGGCCAGCAACTCGTCCACCGAGAAGGGCTTTGTCAGGTAATCGTCCGCCCCAAGATCGAGCGCCTCAATTTTGGTGGTCTCCGCCCCTTGCACGGAAAGGATGATGACCGGGATAGCGTGTTCCTGACGCAAGCGTCGCAGCAACTCGATGCCGCTGCCGTCCGGCAGACCGAGGTCGAGCAGCAGTAAGTCAGGGACCTGTTTGGCCAGGCTGGCAAGGGCTTCCTTACAGGTCTCCGCCTCGCTGACTTCATAGGCATGCGCGCTTAAAGATACCTTGAGGAGGTGTCGAATGGGCCAATCGTCTTCGACGACTAAAACATTGGCGGTCCGGATTCTTTCGCCGATCATGAAAAGTCCTTTCGCGGTTGCCATCTCGAACCCGCTTCAAGGATCCTTGACAAGATAATCGAAGCTCCTCCCCTTATGGAAATTTCTCGCTTACCCAACAACCCACCTTCGCTTCCCGGAAGGACTCCCCAGTCCAGCCCTTCCCCGGATCCACAACCGGCCGATCAGTTCCAGCCGGCAACCCCACCGCCACCCAAAATTGGCAAGAAGATTTGGGCCGCCGCTTCGTTGACAGGCACCGTCGGGATGTACCTGGGAACCCGCTGGGGCACCAGTATGGGCCACCCCGCTCTTGGCTTTGCGGTCGGCACGCTGGTCGGGGGAGCCATCGGCGCGGGCCTGGCCTCCTTCGCCTACTCGGGTAAACCGTCATAGACGTCGCCAATTTCCTCAATCAGGCCACCCTATCTCAACTCGGCGGCGGCACCATCGCCGGAATCGCCATCGGTTACGCGGCCAAGCGGGCCGCCAAACTCGCCCTCCTGATGCTCGGCCTGGTGCTGATAGGCCTTTATGTCCTGGCCCAGCAGGGTTGGATTACCGTCCACTGGCAACAGGTTACCGAGGGCATAGAGCAAGGTAGCCGCGGGGCTGGCCAATGGATGCAGACCATGGTCGCTCAACTGAGCCCCAGCCTGGTCGGCCTGACCGCCGGTTTCTTCATCGGCCTCAAAGTCCGCTAGCGAGGTCAGACCGCGGGGATCAGGTGGCGCAATGCCGAAACCCGTAGGCGCAACCCCAGCCGCCGATTACCGGTCGGCGCAATGCCGGAACCCGTAAAGCGCGCCCCGGACCGCCGATACCGGTAGGCGCAACCCCGGACCGCCGGAACCGGTAGGCGCAATGCCGGAACCCGTAAGCGCACCCCGGACCGCCGGAACCGGTAGGCGCAATGCCGGAACCCGTAAGCGCACCCCGGAGCGCCGGAACCGGTAGGCGCAACGCCGGACCCGTAAGCGCGCCCCGGACCTCCAGAACCGGTAAGCGCAATGCCGGAACCGGTAAGCGCAACGCCGGAACCCGTAGGCGCAATGCCGGGACCCGGAGGCGCACCCCGGAGCGCCGGAACCGGTAGGCGCATCCCCGGACCGCCGGAACCGGTAAGCGCAATGCCGGAACCCGTAGGCGCACCCCGGAGCGCCGGAACCGGTAGGCGCAATGCCGGAACCCGTAGGCGCACCCCGGAGCGCCGGAACCGGTAGGCGCAATGCCGGAACCCGTAGGCGCACCCCGGAGCGCCGGAACCGGTAGGCGCATCCCCGGACCGCCGGAACCGGTAAGCGCAACGCCGGAACCCGTAAGCGCACCCCGGACCGCCGGAACCGGTAGGCGCAATGCCGGGACCCGGAGGCGCACCCCGGACCGCCGGAACCGGTAAGCGCAACCGGAGCGTCCGGTGCAGTCGCCCGCTAGGCGACGGTTACGCGAACGCCTTTGCTTTCCACTCCGGATTTGCTGGCAGCCGCGATCGCCCACTGACCTGGGGCCAGTTCCACTTCCGTCTGCTGGCCGGGCACAATCCGATCCAGCTTCCACTCCTCGCCCACCTGCCGGTAAACCGTCCAGGCCTTGAGCGGGGCGGCGTCCTGGTGAGCCATCTGCACTTTGCGCCCAGACTGGGTGAGGGCGGGAGCACTGACCTGTTGATTCTTGGCGGTCGACAGGGCAGGCGTGAGCGCGGGGTCGCGGTAGAACTCCTGCTGAAAGACGCTGTTGATGTTCTGGCGGTTTTCCAGCAACGGTCCTACGTTCCACCAGATATTGCCCTGCGAGCCTTCGGGGTGTTTGGCCCGGGAGAGCTGCAGCTGCTTACGGAATTCGGCCACATTCCACTTGGGATTGCTGCCGAGTGCGCGCAGGTCGTTGCCGGCGAAAATGTAGCGCCCGTCTTTGCTATGGTCGGCCCACCAATTGATAAGTTTCTCGTAGGCCTGCTTGGGTTGATCGGTGCGCCAGTAAAGCTGCGGAGCCAGGTAGTCGACCCAGCCCTCGTCCATCCACTTTTGTGTGTCGGCGTAGAGACCCTCGTATTGATTAAAACCCGAGGTGCCTTCGGGCTTGTCCGGGGCGGGCAGTCCGAAGGGTGAAATGCCGAAACGAACGTAGTCTTTTTCTTCGCGCACGGCTGCCTGCACGTCGCGCACCGCCCGGTTGACGTTCTCGCGACGCCAATCGTCCTTGGCCAGCTTGCCACCGGCCGCCTGGTAGGCTGCGTAAGTCTTCTGATCAGGAAACTCCACGCCTTCCTTGGGATACGGGTAGAAATAGTCGTCGAAGTGGATGCCATCCACGTCGTAGCGCTTGGTGATATCCCGGCAGACATCGACCAGTTTTTCGCGCACCACATCGGCGCCCGGGTCCATCCATTTGGTGGTGTCATACCTGTGAACGTGTTCGGGATGCTCCACGGCGATGTGCGGTGCCACCTGCTCAGTGTTCAGAGAGGAACTGGCCCGATAGGGGTTCAGCCAGGCGTGCACTTCCAGGTTGCGCTCGTGAGCCTGCTCAACCAGGTAGCCCAGGGGATCGTAGCCCGGATCCTTGCCCTGCTTGCCCGCCAGATAGTGGCTCATGGGCTCCAGCTCGGAGCGGTAGAGGGCATCTCCCTCGGGTCGGACCTGGAAAAAGATCGAATTAAATCCGCACTCCTTGAGCCGGTCGAGCATCTGGCGCATCTCGCGCTTCTGCGTCTCGGCGTCCAGGTTGGAACTGCTGGGGAAATTGATGTTCCAGACGCTGGCCACCCAGGCGCCGCGCAGCTCTCGACGATGCTTGACCTCGACAGTGTCGGAAAGCTCTACGCGGTCGGCGGGCTGTTGCGGTTCCGTCTTGGCCTGCGGTGGACGAGCGGCCGAACGGGGTAGGTTCAGCCTGGGAGCATCGGCGACGCGCATTAGAGCCTCCCGGCGAAGAGCATTTCCTCGGGGTCGCCCGGGGCCAGCAGATCCCCCTCGTCGTCGCCGGGGATCTGGACGGGTGCGTCGGGTTTAACGTGAGCTTCCACCGCAAAGTAATCGGCAACCCCCTTGGAGAGCGCATGACCGAAGGCGATTTGCATCGCGGGGTTGGCCAACACCTGCTCCTCGCCCGGATTGGAGAGGAAACCGAGCTCCACCAGCGAGGCCGGCATTCTGGTGTTCTTGATGACATAGAAGTTGGAGGCCTTGACGCCGCGGTCGTTCAGTCCCACGTCGTCGATCATGCTTTTCTGTAACAGCTTGGCCAAAGTCTTGGAGCGGTCGCTGGCCTGCACGGCGTGAAAAGTCTCCGTGCCCTTGGCAGCGGCGTTCTCGGCGGCGTTGGCATGCACCGAGATAAACAGGTCGGCGGGCCACTCATTGGCCAGGTCGACGCGCGCCTTGAGGTCATCCCGCAAACTGGCTCCGGGGGCCACTTCCACATCGGTCGAGCGGGTCATGCGCACCTCGGCGCCCATTTCGACCAGGTCGGCTTCCAGAATCTTGGAGACGGTCAGGACCACATCTTTTTCTTTGGTTCCGGCGGGCCCAATGGCGCCCGGGAATCGGCCGCCGTGGCCCGGATCGATCATGACGCGACGTCCCGACAAAGGTGATACGGACATTTTCAGTTCTCCCTCAGTGAGAAGTGCCACTTCTCTATCTATCTTGCACCTAGCTTAACGGAACATCCAGGGGAGATGGTTGACGGAAGGTTACAAAGCAGATGGCGGTTTGGAAATCATGAAATCGGCACTGACCAGGTAGTGGTCGGAGGCGACGTCGGCATTCTTCGCGTCGGAGTGCACATGGCTCCCGAGGAACCGGTCCTTCTGTTCGGCAGGATAGAGCACGTGATCGAATTGATGGCCGCGCACGACCGCCGGATCCATTCCCGGCACAATCCAGGTCAACTGCTGCTGGCGCGGTTTGTCGGCCAGACTGTCGAGCAACTGCGTTCCCTGTCCAGACCCCTTGGCAAGAGTCTGGACGGAGCGGTTGTTGGTCTCGTCATTCATATCGCCGGTGACGACCACCAATCGGGAAGGAAACGACTTCATATCCTTGAGCAAAATCTCGCGCCCGGCGCGGGCCTCGGCGATGCGCTGGTCTTCGGTGGTGGGATCGCCCAGTCGCGCCTTCCCGTGGGTATTGTAAACGGTTACGGCTTCGCCATTCACGTCCACATCGACGCGCAAAAAATCCCGGGTGAAGTGTGTGGTGCCGCGGCCATCGACGGTGGGGATGCGATCGTTCTTGTGACTGACCACCTTGGTGATCGGATACTTGGAAATGAGAGCCAGGCTCAGGCCGCTTTTATCGTTGCTGGGGACCAGGGCCACGTGCGGGTAGGTGCCCCCAAGCCGCTCTTTGGCAAACTTTTCGAGCAGCGCTTTGCTGCCTACTTCTTGCAGGGCGATGACGTCACACTCGGACGAGCGGATGGTGTCGGCGAGGGCCCGCAATTCCTGGGTGGTCTTGCCGGTGCGCACGCCGTTGCCCTGTGACGGAGCAATGAAGTCCTTCACGTTGTAGGAGCCGATACGCAAGCGCTGCACGTCCATTGAGAATCTTATAGTTCTAGGGGGGACTGCCGTCTCCCCCCAGGCCCCCCCTGCGGTTCTAGGGGGGACTGCCGTCTCCCCCTTAGTCCCTGATCAGGCTCTGGCTTCGCGCCAGCGGCGACCGACTTCTTCCCAGCGCACCACTTTCCAGAAGTTCTCCACGTAGTCTTTACGCAGGTTCTGGTATTTCAAGTAGTAGGCGTGCTCCCAGACGTCCAGTCCCAACAAAGGAGTCTGACCTTCCAGCAACGGGCAATCCTGATTGGGGGTCGAGCGCACCGCCAGGTTTCCGCCCTTTTCCAGAACCAACCAGGCCCAGCCGCTGCCAAAGCGGGTCATGGCCGCCTCGCTGAAGCGTTCCTGGAACTTCTGCCAGCTGCCAAACTTTTCTTCCAGAGCGCTCTTCAAATCGCCAGGGACGTTGGAGGTGTTGGGCGGGCCCATCAATTTCCAAAACAAGCTGTGATTGTAGTGTCCCCCGCCGTTATTGCGCACCGGCAGTTGTAGCGATAAGGGCAACTCCATCAGGCCCGTCAACAACTGCTCCACCGTCCAGTTGCTCCAGGGCCCGGGATTCTTGGCGATGGCCTCATTCAAATTCTTGACATAGGCGGCGTGATGCTTGTCGTGATGAATTTGCATGGTGAGCGTGTCAATGACGGGCTCGAGTGAATTGTAGCCATAACCCAAGTCGGGAACCGCAAATCCGGGAGCGGCGGCGGCCTGTGCCAACGTTGGCAAAGTGGCGGCTAGACCGAGGGCGGCCAGGCCCTGTAAGAAGCTTCTACGCTGAATATCCATGGGTAAGCCTTTCCGATCAGGAAAGGGGGTCCTGCTCAAGGGCCTGGCCGGAGTAAATCGAAGCGCCAGCGATGACCTGGTTTGGGACGACTCACCTGGCAGGGCTGGCTGGAATCTGGCTCTCCTGCTTGCTGCTGAAACGCTTGGGAATACAATCGCGGCGAGCCGTCGACCGCTTTTTGCTGCTGAATCTTATCGCCTATATGGTGATCGCTTACAGCTGGCGCTGGAGCCAGCTCTCGCTGGCCACCTGCCTGCCGCTCCACCTTTGTGATTTCATTCTCTTCGGAGCCTGTTACCTGCTGTGCGAACGGCGCAGTCAGACCACTTTTGAGTGCATTCACCTGCTTTCGTGGACCAGCAGCATCTGGGCCTTGATCACGCCCGACCTGCCCAACGATTTCCCCCACTACCGCTACTTCGAGTTCTTCTGGGGTCACGGTCTGATCTTCGTGGTGCTGGCCCATCTGCAAGGCGGCCAGGGTTATCGCCTGACCCGCAATTCCTGGAAAGGCGCCGCCTGGGGCCTGCAGCTCTGGATCGTGCTGGTGGGAGCCCTGGACTACCTGTTCGGCTGGAACTACGGTTACCTGATGCTCAAACCGCCGGCCGGCTCACCGCTCGATTACCTTGGCCCCTGGCCGTTTTACGTGCTGGTGGCCGACGGGCTGGTGGTGGGCCTGTGCTGGCTGGCCTGCTGCCTGCTAGCGCCCAAAGAGCCGGAGGCTATTCCTTTATAACCGTCGAATCAGCCGGCATCTTCCAGGTCAGCTCAGCATCCGGAACCGGGCCGGGGGCGGTTTGCACCTGGGCGCGAGCCACCGGTTTGCCGCTATGCCAGGCTACGATCTCTTTGACCAGCCGGGTGGCCGGCTCAAGCACCAGCTGATTTTCGCCGTCCTTCCACCAGATGTCCGGCTCGCTGGCCTTAGACGGCTCCAATTCGAACTCCTGACGCACGCCGGAAAGCAGCAGCAGCAGGAAGTTGCCTGGCCCCAGCACCGAGCTGGTAGGGGCGTCTTTCAGACCACCTGGGAATTCCTCGCTGGTGTAACCGTTGACCTGGGCATCGTCCCAATCGCCGACGCGGCTTCTCCAGTTCCACAACTTGCCACCCTCCAGCCAGGAGTGGACGACAACCGGCGGCCCCTGAGGGTATTTTGTTTCAGCCCAATAGTGCATGCGGTCGGGACGGCGGAAAGCCAGAGTCGAACTTTGCGACCACACGGCACCCTCGACCTTGAGCTGAAAGGTAACCTTGCCCTCGGGAATCGCCTCATATTTGGCCAGCGCGTCCCCCAGCGGGTCGGCCCAGACCACCCCCTGCAGCAGCGCGGCCGCCACGAAAAACTTCTTCATTTGACCTCCAGTGTTTTGCTCCAACGAGCGCTTTCCGGCCCCACCAGCACGTGAAAAACTTCGCCGCCCAGGTCCTGCACGTCGCGGGCCCCCAGCTCCTGCAGCATTGCTTTCTGAAGCAGTCCGGACTTGCGCAGACGCACCCGCAGGCGCGTCACGGCCACCTGACTGCTTTCCAAAACGTTGTCCTTACCGCCCAGAGCTTGACGCAGCTTCTCCGCTCGCTCGGCCGGCAACGGCTCGGCCTGATTGATGACGGCGGTTTCGGCAGCCGGTTCGGCGGGTTTGGGCACCACCAGCTGACCCCGTCCGGCCAGGATGGCCTCGATGTCGGTTTTGATGTTTTCCGAGCGAGTGCCATAAATGGCCTGTAGACTGTCGCCCACCACCATGACTCCAGTGGCGCCCAGTTGCTTGAGCACGTCTAGTTTCACAGCAGGCATGGACTTAACGGTGACGCGCAAGCGCGTGATGCAGGCGTCCAGCGCGGCCAAATTGCCGGATCCACCCAGAGCTTCCAGCACCGCGCCGGCCAGACCGCCGGCCTCAGCGGTGGAGGCGGCCAGAACCACTTCCTCTTCCCGTCCGGGGGTTTTCAGATTGAAAGCCCGGATGGCGGCGCGGAAGACGACGTAGTAGATGAGCGCGTAAAGCGGTCCCAATACGAAGACCAGATAGGGATTGACGCACTTGGCGTAAAGCACGACGTAGTCGATCAGTCCGTGAGAAAAGGTCGTGCCCAGTCTACCGCCCATTTCATACATCACGAAAAAGGCGCTGCCAGCCAGAAAAGCGTGAATCAGGTAGAGCAGCGGCGCTACAAAAAGAAAAGAGAACTCGATCGGCTCTGTAATCCCGGTCAAGAAGGAGGTAAAGGCAGCCGAAATCATGATGCCGCCCACCTCTTTGCGCCGCTCCGGCTTGGCGCTGTGCCACATGGCGATGGCGGCCGCCGGCAGTCCCCACATCTTGAACAGGTAGGCGCCGCCCAGAATACCGGCCGTCTTGTCGCCCTGCATGAAGCGGGTAATGTCTCCGTGGTAATGGACGCCCTCTTTGACGTAGTCGCCGATGCTGAAAAAGAACGGGTTATTCCAAATATGGTGCAGCCCAAACGGAATCAATCCGCGCTCCACCACTCCGTAAATGGCCACCGACAGAGCAGGATTGCGATTGGCTACAAAATCAGAAAACTCATTGATGACCGCCTGCACCGGCGGCCAGGCAAAGCTCATCACGATGCCCAAAATTAGCGAGCAAACCCCTGTGATGATGGGCACAAATCGCTTGCCGGCAAAGAAGCCCAGGTAAGCCGGCAGTTCGATTCGGTAGTAACGCTTGAACAGATTGCCAGCCAGCAGACCAATGAGAATCCCGCCAAAGACGCCCGTTTCGAGGGTCTTAATGCCGTCCACGTTGGCCATCATGACCTCGGGGAGGTGACGATACTCGGCCATCACGCCCATCGTCGAGATTAAAACGAAAAAGCCCACCGTCGCCGCCACCGCAGCCACGCCGTCGAAGTTGGCGAAGCCCAAGGCTACACCGATAGCGAAGATCAGCGGGAGATTGGAGAAAATAGCGCCGCCGGATTTCTCCATTACGGTAGCCAGCAAGGAATTCATCCAGCTGAACTTGGCGCTACCGACCCCCAGCAGAATACCGGCCACGGGCAGCACCGACACAGGCAACATCAGGGACCGCCCAATTTGTTGTAAGACCGCGAAAAGACCCTTCATTTGCGTCGCTCCCGCACCAGTTTACGCACCGCATCGGCTTCCGCCAGGGCCAGCGCTTCGCCCACCAACTGCTCGCAATCGGCCACCGACCAGCGCCGTACTTCGGCCTTCACCGAAGGCACGGCTGGCGGGCTGACGCTCAACTCGCGAATGTTCATGCCCAAGAGCAGGGGCACGGCTTCCAAATCCTGAGCCGCCCCGCCGCACACCCCGACCCATTTGCCACATTTGCGGGCAGCCTCCCCCACTCCGTGCATCAGGCGCAAAATCGAAGGATGCAGGGCGTCCACTTGACCGGCCAGGTCGGGATGGGCGCGGTCGATGGCCAGCGTGTACTGGGTCAGGTCATTGGTGCCGATCGAGAAAAAATCCACCTCGGGGGCCAGCTGATCGGCCAGAAGCGCCGCCGAGGGAACCTCGATCATCACCCCCAGTTCGACTTTGCGGCCCGCCAAATGCTGCTTGATCTCTGCGCGAATGGAGCGCCATTCGGCCAGCGTGGAAATCATCGGCACCATGATGGCCAACCTACACTTTTCCGAGGTCTGCAACAGCGCCTGAATCTGTTTACGAAAGAGCTCCGGCCGCTTCTGGTAAAGGCGAATCCCGCGCACGCCCAGGAAGGGATTCTCCTCGTGAGGCATGGGCACATAGGGCAAGGGCTTGTCTCCGCCCACATCGAGCAGACGGGCCACCAGTCGCTTTTGCGTTCCCAACTGGCTGGCCAGCTCCCCATAAAACTGGACCTGCTGCTCCAGGCTCGGTTCCTGGTCCAGGCCGTGGAAGTAGAACTCGGTGCGAAACAGGCCGACTCCCTCAGCGCCTTCCTCCAGGCCCTGGCGCAGATCGTCACCGTTGCCGATGTTGACCGCCACTTCTACATGAGCGCCATCCTGAGTGCGCGCTTCCTGATGGGCCAGGGCACGCTCCGCCTGTTGTTGGCTCTGCAAAACTTCGAGGCGCTGGCGAGCTGCCTGCAGATCGGCCTGCGTGGGCTGACACAGCACCACCCCGTTCTCGGCGTCGAGCACAACCTGAGAGCCTTCTTTCAGCTCTAAACAGGCGGGTCCGACCGCACACAGCGAGGGAATTCCCAAGGAACGAGCCAGAATGGCCACATGGCTGGTGGGGCCTCCTTGCGAAAGGCACAGACCCTTGACTCGCTTGCGGTCCAACTGCACCGTCTCGCTCGGATTCAGGTCCTTGCAGACCACGATGCAA
>JALHOV010000016.1:27981-32220 GCA_022842865.1 Vulcanimicrobiota bacterium
AATCCTCGGGAAAAATTCGCTCGACCGAAATCTCCCCCAGCAGACCGGTCAGCACCCGCTCGCCCACGTCGCGCAGGTCGTTGGCACGGGCCGCCAGCAGCGGATTGGGGAGTGCGGCCAGCAGCTCGGCCTGCCGGTCGTAGGCGTCGTGCCAGGCGCGCGCGGCCGGCTGGCCGGCGCCGATGGCCTTGCGCGTGTCATCCAGCAACTGCGGGTCTTGCAAGATTTCCGCGTGGGCGGCAAAAATGGCCCGCTCGGCGGCGGGCGCCTTACGCTCCAGCTCGGAAATTTGGCCGGCGGCAACCAACAGGGCTTGCTCGAATTGGGCTAATTCTTCGGCCCCGCCCTTACCCTTCTCGGGCAAGCGGAAGGCGGCCCGCTTCCAGAGATAGACCGTGCCGACTCCCAGCCCACGCGAAGCCACCACGCCTCTGAGCTGTCCGGGCAAGGCTTCGGCGACCGGTGCCGGAGCCGTGGCGACAACCGGCACAGCCGAAAGATCGTCGCCCAGACCGCTCAGGATCTCGCCTTCCAGCTTCTGCAGTTGCTCCTCGGTCAAGTGGGTGTGGACCAACCGCACCTCTTCTTGCGGACCCAGACCCAGACCCAAAATCCCCACCAGACTTCGAGCCGAGGCCCGGCCGCTGCGTTTCTCTAAAAAAATGTCGCCCGGAAGCTCCTTGACCAGCGTCAACAGACGCGCGGCGGGACGGGCGTGCATACCGCTCGGATTGGGTAGCTGCAGCCAGCCCCCGGCCTTCTGAGCCGACATCTTGCCGGTCTCCTGCGCGGCATTGTAAAGAGGAGCGGCCAGGTCGGGCTGCTTCACCTCGATCTGCAACCAATCGCTGCCCTGGGTCACCTTTCCCTCGCGGGCCTTCACGCCGGTCACGGAGGGATTCTCGGGAATCACCACCACCGTGATGAGACTGCGGCAGCGGGTGGCGATGAGATCGCTGTCAAATTCCAGCAGGGGAGCGCCTGCTTCCACCTGGTCACCGACTTTGACGCGCGGCTTGAACCCCTGGCCATTCAGTTTGACCGTGTCGATGCCAACGTGCATAAGCACTTCCAGGCCGTCACTGCGGCGCACCGTCAGGGCGTGCAGGCAGCGATGCAGCTGTACCACTTCTCCGGCACAGGGTGCCTGGAGCACCGAAACGGTTGGGTCAATGGCGTATCCGAGACCGGCCAAGCCTTGAGAAAAAACCGGATCGGGAACCTCGCTCAGGGGCAAAGCCCAACCCGTCAACGGTGCCTGGAGGATGACCTGCAATGTCCACGACCCTTCAGCGAATCAGTTGCTCTAACTGCATGCGAAGGAGTGGGTCGGGCATCACACCAGCCAGCTGATACGCTTCCAGAACTTCCTTCGCCCGGGCCCGATCATGATTCTGCGACGCCACCAAAGAGGCGACGCGCAGGGACAGGGGATCGAGCCTGCCCACCGTTCGCACCAGGATGGCGTCGGCCCTCTGCAAGTTCAAGACCGCTTCGTTTAATCTGCCGGAACGCAAATCCATCTCACCCAACCGGGCCCGCGTGATGCCGACCCAGGTGGCCCAGCTGCCGTCGACCCGTTCGAAAATGCGCAAAGCCCGGGTCAGATAGACACGCGCCTCGTTATTGCGCCCCATAAACCAGAGCAGAGTGCCCAGGTCGTGATAGGTGCGGCCCAGTCGCCCGTCTTCGGGAGTCAACTGCTCGGCGCGCCGAGCCGCCTCGCGAAAGGCATCGATGCTTGCCGGCGGATAGGGAGGGCGAGGCCCTAGCGACTTTTCAGCGTGAGTGTAGCTGATGTCCCAGAGACCGCTGGGTAGCCCCACTACGGCCAGGTAGGCCCACTGGCACAACCACAAGCCGAACAAAACCAGAAAAAGTCTAAACCGCATCCAGAGAAACTCGGCGAAGGCCCGAGCCCGTTTGGCCGCGCCCCAGTCCATCCCGGGTCAGACGGCTCAACACTCGGTGCAGCAGTCGATGTTGTCCCTCGCGGGCCAGGTCGATGGGGTTCTTGCCGGCTCCGTCGCGGGCTCCCAGGTCGCCCTGATTGAAGACCAGACACTCGCAAACGGCCAGGTTACCGCGCTGGGCGGCCAGATGCAGAGGGCTGCGGCCGCTCTCGGAATCCTTGACCGAAAGGCGAGCGCCACTGCCGACCAGCGCCGCCACCGTGCTCAGGTGGCCCTGTTCGGCGGCGATGTGCAGCGGCGTGCGTCCGTGATCGTCGCGCAAATTGACGTCAGCCCCGCGCTTGATCATGGTTTCCAAAATTTTGGTGCGACCCGAAAAAGAACACCAGAAGACGGGCGTCCAACCGCGCGGATCGCGAGCATTGAAGTCCCCTCCCGCATCCAGAAGTTCCAGCAAGGACTCGCGCTTGCCCCAGGCGGACGCCACGTGCAAAGGGCTCACCCGATCCCCCGGCCGGCTGATTTCGGCCCCCTTTTGCAGCAGCCAGCGCACGATATCATCTCGGCCCACAAAAGCCGCCCAATGCAGCGGCCCCCAGCCGGTAGCGTCGCGCGCGTTCATCCACAGAGGAAATTTCTCCAAAGTCTGGCGCAGTTTCTCGCGCTCGCCGCAAAATACCAGCATCAGATTGACCAGCCCGTGGGTGGTGGCGGCGTCGGCTATCGAGTCTTTGGCGATGCGTCGATAGGCGTCGAGGACTTTCTGCAGGGGGCGCTCACGGGGACCCACCCGATTTTGAAGGATCTCCAGAGCCTCCACCAGCAGTGGCTCGCATTCCTCGCTGCGCCCTTGTTCCAGACGAGTCCAGGCCAGGTCGAGCACGGCGTCCAGAAAATTCTCTGGTTGCAGGTCGGGTTGGGCTCGGTGTTCGCGCACCAACTCCACCAGATACTTTTCTGATTCGTGAAACATACGGAGCTTGACGTAGATGCGGCACAAATTGCCCATCGCCGTAAGCACTCGAGGATCCTGGATAGGGAGCCGCTTGCGCACCAGTTCCAGTGCCTCCGAGTAGGCTTCCAGAGCCAACTGGTGGTCATCTCGGTCATTCGCCAACCGGCCTACCAGGGTGCACGACTCGGCCAGTCCGTAGTCCTGGCCGCCCATTTCGCGATACAGAGTGACCGACTCCCGAGCTTCTTCCATGGCCTTTTCCAGGTCGTTCATGGTGATATAGGTCAGCGCTCGGTGGGCGTGGAACGAGGCGCGGGCCGGGTGCAATCGGGGCAAGGTCTTCTGGTAGATGGGCAGGGCCTGTTCGTAACAAGAATTCGCGCCGGCGTTCTCCTCCCGCAGGCGATAGAGATTCCCCAGCGTGTGCAGACAGGCCAGCGTCACCAGGTCATAACGACCCAGCCGGCTTCCGGCCAGCTTGACGCAATCTTTCAGCAGCTCTTCAGCCCGCTGGGACTCTCCCTTGGCGTGGGCGGTCCAGGCGTCCTCGATTTGATCCTGCAGTCGCCGGGCCGTGCTCACTCGACGAGCATCACGGAAGGCCAACCAACCGACCCAGGCGATCGAAAGCCCGACGCCGGAGGCCAGGCCGACCATCGTATTGTGACTGTCCCCCTGGGACTGGAAGTAGGCTCCTGCGGTTCCCAAGATGGGCGGAACCACCATGGCCACGAGCCAGATAGGGGGGCCTTTGGACTTGCCCCCTTGCTCGCTGTTCCCGACGTGTTCTACCGGGAGGGTATCGGAATCAAGCATTGCTGGGCGGACTGGCGGCCGCCTCAGATTCCAATCCAGCCATGAAGCCGTGCAGCAAGAAAACCAGCACCACGCAGTGGAATCCCAGGTTCATCAAGACCAGAATGCGCAGTTGGTCAAAGTTCGCACGCAAGAAGTTCTCCATCACGAGAGCCAGTACGCCATCGAGCACGTAGAGCACAATACCAACGAAATAGAAGAGCCGGGAACCCAGCAATTGGGCACCGCCGGCCCAGCTTCCTAATCGCTTCAGCCCGTGCATGAAAGACCCCAGTTTAAAAAAGGTGCCGGTATGCGAAGTGAATTTGGAGGCCATTCCCAACAGGACGAAGAGGCCCGACAAAATCAACCCAAAAATATAACAGTAATAGTGCAGTTCCTGGCCCCACAGGCGGGGGTCCACTACGCGCACGACTGTGTCCAAAACCACCGGAATGGCCAGGCAAAAGATGGTCACGGGCTTCCAGGTTACGCCAAAATAGAGCAAGCTATTGCAAAGCGCTGAAAGTAGTCCAATCAGGATAAGAAAATTGCTGCCGCGTCGAAACCGAGCTT
>JALHOV010000017.1 GCA_022842865.1 Vulcanimicrobiota bacterium
AGATAGCGTCTGCTCTCCCAGACCGGCTAGAGCCTGCATCCTCCAGCCTCCCGCGGTCGACCTGGGTCCCCACTGGCGCCGCACCTGCCCATGCGGGGCCCCCATCACTTCCGATTGGAAGATCCCTACACGGGACTCCTGGTCGACGGCTTCGATTTCGACCCTCACTTTCTCATGAGCTATAACCCACCCTACTACGAAGAACTTCTGGCGCAGGCCGGTTTACAGAAGTCGATGGACCTCTACACCTATCGCTTTGTGCAGGACAAAATCAAGCCCGACTTGATGAAAGGCCGCGCGGAGCGAGCGGCCGCCAAGGGCATCGTGGTGGAACCGATGCGCAAGGGCGACTTGCGCCGTCAGGTGCAGCAAATCGCCGATGTCTTTAACGACGCGCTTTCGCAAAACTGGGGTTTTGAGCCCATTGAAGGCGCTCAGTTAGATGACCTGATGTTGCTGGCTCGTTTTGTGCTCGACCCCAACTTCGTCTTTCTGGCTTACAAAGACAGCCACCCGATCGGCTGCGTCATCGTGTTGCCCAACTTGAACCCCATGCTGAGCGCCTGCAACGGATCGCTAACGCCCAAACTGATTTGGAAATATTTGACTCGCTCACGCTGGGTCGACAGCCATCGTGGCTACGCCCTGGGTGTGCGCAAAGAATTCCGCGCTGACGAAGTATCAGCAGCACTCATTCACGCAGCCACTCAACACGGCATGAGTCTTCGCTGGCGCGAACTCGAAGTCAGCTGGGTATTAGAGACCAATAAGCCCATGAACGCCATGTCGACCGCTCTGGGAGGCCACCGCAACAAAACTTACCGACTTCTCGAAAAACCTCCTCTGGCGTGAACCCTTACTATCGCGACAAGCTGGCCTGGGTTTTCGGAGGCAGTCAGGGGATCGGACTGGCCATCGGCGAGGAACTGGTCAAGCAGGGTTGCCGGGTGCGCTTATGGGCGCGCCGGGCCGAATTACTGCTGAGCGAAGCAGCCCGTATCCGAGCAGACTGGACGAGTCTGGACGTGTCCGACTACACCGCCACAGAAACCGCCATCCAGGCGGCCCTCCAAAGCGACGGCACGCCCCAGTTCGTTTTCAACTGCGCCGGCCTGGCACTTCCTGGCTATTTACTGGACCTCAGCGCCGTGGATCTCGCCACCATGAATGAGGTGAACTATTTGGGCACGGCCTATGTATGCAAAGCCGTGCTCCCCGCGCTGTTCGAGCAGCGTGGCGGACATATCGTCAATGTTTCCTCGCTGGGCGGCGTGATGGGCTTGTTTGGTTACACCGGCTACTGCGCCAGCAAATATGCGGTGATGGGCTTTTCGGAGGCCTTGCGTCGCGAAGTTTCGGGATACGGCATCCGCGTGTCGGCCCTTTGTCCGCCCAATACCCGCACGCCGGGCCTGGAGCAGGAGAACCTGCGCAAACCCCCCGAGGTGCTGGCCCAAGAAGAGAAAGTCCAGGTGCTCGAGGCCGCTCAGGTGGCCCGTTATCTGCTGAAAGCCCTGCCCAGCAACCCGTTTACGGTCATTCCAAGCTTTGATGGGCGACTGGCTCACCTGCTATCCCGCTGGGCTCCAGGGATCCTGAATCTCTTCCTAAAGCGGCCTCCAGCCAAATAGCCGCCAGCATGCCGTAGCCGGCCCACAGCAGTTGCCGACAACGCCTTAACAGACCCACCTGAAATCCGATCTCGGCACCCAGGCCCAACTCGGTGCAGGCCAGCATCAGCGCCTTCTCCTGAACACCAAGACCGCCGGGCACGAAGGCGAAGAGAAAAGTGCTGGCAGCCAGACAGGCCTGGATCAAGAGAACTCGCTCAGCGGTCACGGCTTGCCCCAGCAAAAACAGAATAAAGGCCACTTCCACCACCTGAAAAAGGCGGCTGACCAACTTGGGCAGCTGCCCTCGCACCAGGGTGGCTAGCGGAAACGGCCGCCACCACAGCAGTGCACCCACCAGAATAAGCATCACGCCCACGGCAAGCGCCACTAAATGCAGCCAGGAGTGACCAGGGGAAATTCCGGAGTAGGCGCACAGGGCCGCCCCAACCAGCGTGGCCGCCAGTCCAGAAATGGCATGAAACATGCGGTAGGCCAGCACCACTTTGGCCGGCTCTTCGGTCATCGCGCGCAGATGGCGATAGCGAAAAGGCTCCCCTCCTAAGCCCGCCGAGGGAATCAATCGAGAAAAACCGTCGCTGCTCCACTCCAACAAAAAAAGACGGCCCCACTGGCGCGGTGCCGGCAGCAGTGCGGCGGTGGTGAGCACATCCCATCCCATCCAGACCAGGCCAAGCAGGCCCAACGGTATCAGCCCCCAACCTGCTTGCATTAAGGCCTGGCGCACCAGATCGAGAGAAAACTGCGCCCACAACCACATCAACAACCCCAGGCCGATGATCAGCATCAGGGTGTTGAGGGCGCGTGGCTTTTTTCTATTGACGGTCGGGGTCACGAAAGATGACGAGACCGGCGCAAAAGGCGGCCAGCAGTGTTCCGGCCAGGACGTCGACGCTGTAATGGAAGCGACCGTAGATGGTAGCCGAAACCACTCCCGCTGCCCACAGCCCGTAGACCGGAAAAAGCTTACGATCCCAGCGCCAGGCCATGAAGGCGGTGGCCATCGAAAGGGAAGTATGCCCGGAAGGAAAGGCGGCCGCTCCGGCTGCCCCTTTCTTCAACATGGCGTGACAAAAAGTCCAAATGGGTCCGTGTAGGCCATCGGCCAGAGGGGGAAACAGCGGCCTGGGTCCGCGCACCGGGATCAAGATGTTGACAAGATAGCAGCAGACCAGGCTGGAGACAGCGCCAGCCAGGGCCAGGCGGGCCAGATCGTCGCGCTCCCGATGGAGCAGGCGGATGATCAAAAGGGGAGCCATACCGTAATAGGTGATGTAACAGAGATGAATGCTCTCCGAGAACCAGGGCCACGGCCAGGCCTGGCTCCAGTCCAGGGCCGGAGTGATGTTCCCCCAAATCGCCCGCTCCCATCCCTGAATCAAGGCATCCTGAGTAGGCCAGCCCAGCGCCTTGTGCACTTTGTCGATATTTCCGTAAGTCCAGAAGAAGAAGGGTGCCCAGGGAACCCAGAAAAGCCAGGCAAAACTGGCGTGGCGATCGCACCAGCTGGATAAGATGAACAGGAAGGCGGCGGCCAGCAGTTGCAGCATGGCCAGTTGGATACTGGCGCCGGAAGAGAAGGGACCGAAAAGGAGCAAACCGCTGGTCAGGACCCAGTAACCGGCCAGCCAGGCTTCTCCCCATCGGTAAGTCTTCGGTTCCACCCTTTTACAAGCCAGCTTGTTCGATTTGCCGGCGAGCATGCTGCACTCGCTGCACACAACCCACTAAAGACACCAGCACGAGAATCCAGAGAAGCAGGCGGCTCCAGGGGCTGACCGGGCCCAGGGCAACGGCACTCAACAGCAAGAGCATTCGATCGGGACGGTCGCCCCAGCCAGGCCAGTCGCTATTATCCGTCGCCATCACCAGCCCCAGCCGGGCTTTGGTGTAGCTCACCAGGCTGCTTAGAATGATGGCCAGAGAAGCGGCCAGAGGGTAACTAGGAATAAAGCCCACCAGCAAGATGCCATCCACCCAACGGTCCACAAGCGCTTCCAGGTAGTTCCCGAAGGCCGAAGCTCGATTTTGTAATCGAGCCACCTCGCCATCCAAAAAATCCATGGCGGCGGCCAACAGGGCGAGCACCAGCGCCCAGCGCCCATAACCCAGGTATAGAACCCAGGCCGCAGCAGAGCTGAGCGGGATGGCCGCCAACGTAATCCAATTAGGGTGCACCCCCAGCGCCACCAAGGGCTTGGCCAGGGCCACCCGTAGGGGCCGTGTGGGTTCTCGCAACTGACTGATCATGAATGGCCGAGGGGGTTCGGGTTCTGCTCGTTCCTCCCTCCTGTCTAAGAAGAGCCCTTCTCCGAATGAGCATTCAGCCAGTTTTCCCGCAGGTGACGAATGGCGATGGTATTGTTGCGCGTCAGAGGATCGCCGTCGCCCCGGTTGAGCCGGCCCAGACTGCCGGCTTTCATCATTTTACGCATTTTCCAACGCTCAAAGCAGTAGCGGGGGGCGGGGAAAACCGCCTTGGGCGCGAGGCATTGAGCGCTCAACCAGACGTCGTCCACCCAGCGGCATGCGTCCGGAGCCCCGCTATAATCTTGCAGACGAGTCGAGTTATAAAAGCGAGGGAGTGTGAGAAAGCCAGAATAGCCCTGCACGATATCAATCGGGTAGGGCTCGCGGACTCGGGTACATTTGACGGGTACCGGGGCTTTCTGGCGCAAATTGTCCCACAGCGTGGTTGGCCGGTCGATCAGGTCTTCGGGCACAACCCAGCCGCTCGAACAGGTCACCTGGTCGGGGCAAAGTTGGGAATGACTTAGCAAGGACTGAGTCAGACTGGCCGGATAAAGCATGTCGTCGTCCACCACCAGCAGGCGCTGATCGGGAGGCAGATCCAAAACCGCCGGAATGAGCTTGGTGGCCGGTCCATAATCCTGGCAAGTGACAATTTCCAGCCACTCTCGGCCGCGCAGTCCCTCGGGAACTACGTAAGCGGTTCCCTCGCGGGCGGAATACTCGGGCAAGTGCAGACGGATTTTTTGCAGCGCCCAATTTTGGTAAAGCAAGCTTTTCAGGGTCAGTTCCAGGTAGGGCAGGCGACTGGGAATGGTGGTCAGGCAAGCGATGATTTGCGTAGGAGGTCGATGACGCCAGATGTCTTCCCAATATTCCAGGGGTTGCGTCACCAATTGAAACTGGTCCCAGCTGTCCGCGATCAAGTTCCGGCCACTCAAAAAATTGTAGCCAAGCACTCCCAAACCTGCGGTGGCCGCCAGACCGGGCAAAATCACGGCAAGACCTCGGGATGCACGGACCGCAAGCGCTCGGCGCGGCTCAGAAGCCCGCGAGACATCAGCCAGGAATAAAGTTCCACCAGGTCGGCCGGGGTTTGTGCGACTGACTCCCAGGCTAACAAATGCACTCGCTCCTCATCGGTAAGCACCTCCAGCTTTTGCTCCCCCGCCTCCACCACGCGCTCGGGACTGAAGCCTCGCAGACTGACGAGATACTTTTGACCGGCTTCCAGTTGCAGCGGTAATGACTCTTGCGGCGCTACGGTGCCTTTGTAGACTCGGCGATAGTCGGGTAAATGCTCGACCAATACTTCCAGCTCTTGCAAGTCGGCGGGAACCTCCCACCGCAATTGAGCTTGCGGTTCCAGCCAGGTAGGATCGCCGGTATAGCGGAGCTCGTCGCGCCGCACCCCGGCCATTTCATCCCAGTTGATCCAGGGACTGGGAGTGAGGGCGGCACGCGCTTCGTTCCTTTCCCATTGGACCGAGCCGGATCCATCGGTCAAAGTCATCCCGGTCAGACCCACTTGAAAAACGCCCGGTCCCTTGCAGTGACTGCGCCCACCTCCCTGCAAGAAGCCGACGGTCAGCTCGCTGCCGGCGGCCAGGGTGACTTTCTGTCCTGCCTGCAAAGTGGTCAGCACCCTGGTTGGAACCGTCCCTTTGGTCGCCACCACCATAGCGGGCGCAGGGTCGCCGGCCAGCGCCATCGCCAGGAAAAAGGCCATCCATTTCATCCAGTCGGTTTACTCAGAGGCCCGCCTGCTTCCTTCGTTGGGCGGAGTAGTAGCTCCAGCTAAACTCGCGCCAATCGCGCGGCGGGTTGTGGACCAGAACAGCAGCCAGCAGCTCTTTCCGTCCCTCGAGCGCAGGCGCAATGTCGCTGCTCAATCCTTGCAAGTAGGCCAGGTCCACCTGGTTGCGCGCAAGATTGGTGCGGGCCACCCAGGCTTCCACGTTGGTGAGCCCGACCCCGGTCAAGGAGAGCATCCCGAGCAAGAGAAGTCGGGCCCGCAACCACTGGGGACTGCGACCCTGGGCCAGAGCCCAGCAGCACAAGACCAGCGTGGCTACGATGCCGATCAGCGCCGCCAACACGTAGGCTCGCGTCAACGTGAGACCGAAATTTTGCACATACAAAGTCATGCGTTGGGTGGAGGAGGCTACCAATCCGAAGGTGAGCAGCAGCAGGCCCTGACAGGCCAGCAAGGCGCCCCGGCCGTTTTCGGTGCGATAAGTGGCCCCCTGCACCCAGACCACCAGAGCGACCACCAGCAGAGTGGCCACAAAAAGTTCGAAGAACCCGTGGCGGGCGTATTCGGCCAGGGTCATGCCGGCCGGGGCCAGACCTGCGAATAGATAGCGAGCCTGACAGCCTAAGAAGGTGACAAAAAGCAGATTGGTAGCATGCAGAGCCACGGCCCAACTGGCCGGGTCCCCACTCCCGTCGCGGTCATTCGGCTGGGGGTTGCAGTCAAAGCGGGCTTCCAGCCAGATGGCCCCCCCCAGCCAGGCCCACAGGCTCCAACGCAGCAAGCGCCCCAACAACAACCTGGGGGAGTCGCCCAGCCATGAAGTCAGGAAACCTTGAAAAGCGGGGTCGGCCTGAACAAACAACAGGCCGAAGAGCATGAGCAGGGGGAGAGCCATGCCCAATCCTTTGAATGTGGACGGAGAGAGACGAGGCAGTTGTGAGCTGGCCATATGCACGGCTTCGCTGGCCGAACCCCAACTGCACAGGGTCGTCGTGGTCAAGGCCTCCAAAGGCCTGGGCAACGCCACGGTGTGGTAGCAGGCCAGGACCAACGTGGTAAAACAGAGCGGCGGGGCCACCCAGTGAACCAGTTCGGCGTGATACAGGAAAGGGGAAGCGCCCAATCCTGTCGCTCCCAGCCAGAGCCAGTTGGCCCAGGCGTTGCCGGGACGTTCCAGCTTCCAGCGCAGAAATTGACTGAGCAAGAAGCCCGTTGCTACCAACAGCAACCATCCGGGACCACTTCTCACTCCCCATAGGACCGTTTCCACCAGGGTAGCCAGAATCAAGCACGAGCCCAAGAACCAACGAGACATCAACAATCCTCCCGACTCACTTTGTGTCGCAAAGTAGATACTTATACTTTGTATCGCAAAGTTCTTTCTTGCGCAAGGTGGGAACCAAATACTCTGCAGGGCCGGTTGGACCAGATGTGAAGCTCTGTTTGCTCCTGGTCTCGCTTGTGATGGGATGGTCGCTGTGGCATCCGGACTCGTCCTGTTGTTGCCGAGTAGTGGCTGCCAGCTGCTCTTGCGAGCCCCAGATATGCCAGTGCCTGCCCGCTGACGAGGAGCGCGCTCTCTCGCTGGCGGCCTTGCCCCCCCCTGGTGCTGTGCGCGGGAACTCCGGTTCCGCCGAGAGCTTCCCAGGGAGTTGACCCGGCGGCCGAAGCGTATCGCTCGCCGCGCCTGGCGGCTCCCGACAGCCCGGAACGCCGCCCCCGAGCTCCCCCGCTCGTCCTCAGCTGAGCCGTATCACTCCCCGACCGTATTTTAGGAGGATTTTTCATGAAAACCATGCTCATTTCCGTATTTGCCTTAACTGGACTGGCTTTCGCTGAGCCCGCTCCGCAACGTCAGCCAGCCCCCCAGCAGACCCAGGCCGCGACGGCTGCCGCTTCCGATTGCTGCCAGCCAAAGGCCGACTGCTGCAAGCCGGGGGCGGACTGCTGCCCAACAGAGAAGGCAGACGCCAAGGCAGACTGCTGCAAAGAGAAAGCGGTCGCCAAGGCGGACAGTTGCTGCGCTCCCGGAGCCGCTTGCTGCGTGCCCGGGGCAGCCTGCTGTGAGTAGCAGCGCCTGAATCGAAGGCCCCCCGGCAGAGCCGGGGGGCCTTTTTAATTTTTCAGCAATTTTTAGTGGAGCAAGCGTATGCTCGGTTTATGGATATTCGCAATCAATACGCTTTCTCGCAAAACAACTTTGTAGGCCAGACCGCCAGCCGTGACATGACCAACCTGGTCGTCGCCAACGCCGCCAACGGAGAGCCCGTGGTCAAGCCTTGCAAGCCCGACAGCTTCATTCCGGTCAGCGACCACGTGGCTCTGGCCCACCGCCCCAACGGGGAAAGCGACTGGCAGCCCGTGCGCAGCCTGGCTCAGTTCCAGGAGATCGTCAAGAACACCCCGGCCGAGCAACTCGGACAGAACCTGGGCGTATGGACCGACAAGAAAAGCTTCTGGATTATCGGCAAGCGCGACGGAGTGCCGCAAAGCAGTGAAGTGAAGACTTTCGCTCAGCGCTGGGACGGTATGCAGACCACCGTCACCCGCCCGCTGGTCGACAAAGGATTTCGCCTGGGCGACACTCCCGCCGCCGACGTCATCGAATGCCAGGTTGGCCTGGACGCGGCGCAGATCACCATCGATCCCAAATCGTTTGAAGTCAAGACAGGCACCTATCCCGACAAGCAAGTCGGCTTCTTCCACGAAGTCGGCAAGGTCAGCCAGCACGACATTTATCTGCCCAAGGGCCTGGGCCAGCCCGCCGAAGTCATTAGCAACGGCGGTGAAAAGTCGCTGCTCGACGCCAACCACCCGGACCTCTTCAACCACGGTGGTGCGGCCATGTATGTGATGCCCAAGGTGCTGGCGCCAGGCCAGGCCGACCCGTCAGCCCAGTTCCAGATTTTCAGCTGAGTGAAACGTTAACAATCGTTTTACATTTCGTCAGTACTAGAGGGCTCTGCTTGAGTCGAATTTTTACTTCCAGGCCTATGCTGTCTACAGACAAGCAAGCCCTGGAGGTGACCGATGTATCAAGCAACCATAACCACTCTGCAACTGAACCCCAACCCCGGCGCGGGTTCTTCCCCCTCGATCGGGATGCCGATGCTCGATTCTTCGGTTTCGCAGCGCTGTATGGGCTTGAACAATACGGGCGGGCTGCAGCCAATGCCCGGAGCAGGCATCCCCGGTTTCGCTAACACCGGCTACAACGTCGACCCCTCGATGCTGCTAACTCAGCAGATGATGACGATGGAGCTGATGTTAGACATGATGGCCTTGATGCTCGGCGCTGGCGGCGCTATGCCCAACGCGATGGGGATGAATCCCAATGCCTCGGGTGGCCTGGGCGCTGCAAGTGGCGTATCCGGTGGCGGTGGCTCTGCGAGCGGCAGCGGCGGTGCCTCCAGCGCAGGCGGAACCCAGGGCGCGCAGGCCTTTGATGCAGCCAAGCCCATTACCACCAACATCGACCAAATCGTCAATGCCCTCGACCCGGGCTACCGCGAATACGCTAAAAAGAGCTTTCCCCTGATCCTGGGAGAGTGTCAGAAACAAGGCGTTACCGACAAGCAACAGATCGCCTACATTCTGGCCACGACCGTGCACGAGTCGGGCGCCGGTAAGTATATGGAAGAAATCGCCTCGGGCTCGGCCTACGAAGGCCGCAAAGACCTGGGAAACAACCAGTCGGGCGACGGCGTGCGCTACAAAGGCCGCGGTTTCGTGCAAATCACCGGTCGCAATAACTACACCAACTGGTCCAAGAAGTTGGGCATGGACCTGGTGGGCAACCCCGAGCAGGCCGAGCGGCCCGAAATCGCCGCGCGTATCCTGGTCCAGGGCATGAAAGAAGGCTCCTTCACCGGCAAGAAGCTGTCTGACTACATTGGCGGCGGCAAGCAAGACTTCGAAGGCGCCCGGCGCATCGTCAACGGCACCGACAAAGCCGGCACCTTTGCCGGCACCGCCCGCAAGATTTTGGCCGTATTGTAGGCTCAAACCGACCACCAGAGGCCAACACAGGGAGTCTGGAGGTCCGCTTGGAACTGCCGGGTATGCAGAAATTGACTCACGCCCTCGTATGCCTGATTACCGCAACTGCCCTGGCCACCCCGCTGAAGGTGACGGATGCCCAAAGGCTCGGCGACCTGCGCCTCGGCTTGGAATCGGCCCAGTTAACGCCTCTGCTGGGCAAGCCCAGCAAAGAGGGCAAACCCTTGGAAGAAGGGGCCACCGGCCTGACCGTCAAGGACCAGACCTTCAAAAAACAGGGCGTGGTGATTACTCTCTCCCGGGAAAAGAAAGCCCGAGTCTGGCGAGTGGAGCGTTTTGTGGTTACCGCTCCCTGCCCCTGGAAAACCCCGCAAGGCATCGGCATCGGTTCCAGCGACCAGCAAGTGCGCAAGGCCTACAGCCAGTTGCTGGACAGCGAGAGCCAGTCAGCCACACAACTGGTGGTCGGCAGCATCTATGATGGTGTCATTTTCCACATCAAAAACGGCAAAGTGGAATCGATCTTCGTAGGCGCCGCCGCTGAGTAGTGGGGGTGCAAGGGGGAGGCGCGTTAGCCCCCCCTTGATCCCTGAAGTGGGGGTGCAAGGGGGAGGCGCGTTAGCCCCCCTTGATCCTGAAGTGGGGGTGCAAGGGGGAGGCGCGTTAGCCCCCCTCTTCTTCTTCCGGCAACTCGACATAGTCGACCTTGCCCTCTTTAAAAGTGCGAAACGGCACCTTGCTGTGCACCATCTGGTGGTCGTGTTCGCCGGCCAGCCTCTTGATCTCGCCCAGGAACAGTTCGGGATGGGGAAAGTGGGCCCAGAGCACGGCTTCATCGCTGCCCACAAAGAGAAAGCCGTGATTGGCGTGCAGCCATTGCAGCAATGGCAGGTCGTCGGGAAAAAAGTCGTCCTCGCTGACCGCCTGCGGGCCAAGGATGTGCAGATACAGTTCGTGACCGAAACTTTCCCGTCCCTCGAGAAAGTCGGCATCGAATTGCTGGGCCACCAGATGCCAGGTGCGCTGCTCCGACTCCCAATAGGTTGGGGTCTTGCGATACTCAAGGGTGGACAAAGTCCAACCCATGCGCTGACAAGCACTGTGAATCGCTTGCGAGATAATTTGTGACCAGGCCAGCTCCGCGTCCTCGTCCAGGTCCTCTTCCAGGTCGTTTTTAGCGTAGCCGTCGTAGGTAGGCCAGAGGCAGACCAGCTGCTGTACGTGCAAGGGAAACGGAAAGGGGTGTTTCGGCACGGCACAAAAACGGATTTCCTGGAGCATTTCTCGATCAAGCCAGCCGATTGAGAAACTGTCAAGGTCGCTTGAAGCAAACTAGGGTTCGACAGGGAGAAAGCGCGGAACCCTAGTAACAGAGGCCTGATGTCCCAGTTTGTACACCTCCACTGCCACACCGAATACAGCCTGCTTGACGGCTGCAATCGCATCAACGACATGGTCAAACACGCGGCCGCTCTGGGTATGCCTGCCCTGGCCATGACCGATCACGGCGTCATGTATGGGGCCGTGCAGTTCTACGACGCCTGCATGAAGCACGGCGTCAAACCACTGATCGGTTGCGAAGTCTACGTGGCCCAGCGAGGCATGCTGGATAAGGAGGCGGGCAAAGACAACCGTCCCTACCATTTCACGCTGCTGGCCAAGGACCGCGAAGGTTATGCCAACCTGTGCCAACTGGTCAGCGCCGGCAATCTGGAGGGTTACTACTATAAACCGCGTGTCGACCGGGCCATGCTGGAGAAACACAGCGGAGGACTGGTGGCGCTCTCGGGCTGCTTGCGCGGCGAGGTGAACGCCGCGCTGCTGGATGGCAATCCCAAGGACGCGCGCCGTCGCCTGGGAGAACTGCGCGACATTTTCCGCGACGATCTGTACGTGGAACTGATGGACCACGGCATCGAGGAGCAACGCGTTACCAACATTGAGCTGATCAAGATGGCCCGCGACATGAACATGAAGCTGGTGGCCACCAACGACGCTCACTACATGACGCGTGACGACGCCACCATTCAGGACGTGCTGGTGTGCGTGCAGACGGGCAAGCTTCTCACCGACACCAACCGCATGAAATTTTTCGCTCCCGAGTTCTATATCAAGAGCTACGAGGAAATGGCTCGCAACTTTAGCGAGCTACCCGATGCTCTGAGCAACACGCTGCTGGTGGCCGAAAAGATCGATCTGAAACTGGACTACGATAGTGTCCATCTGCCGGTCTTTCCTTGCCCGGAGGGCTTCACGTCGGAGGAATATCTCAAGAAGCTGTGCCGTGACGGTCTGATCTGGCGATTTAATAGTGACAACCCGAGCCCCGCCATCATGGATCGCATGCAGGTGGAGCTGGACGTCATCGTTCCCAAGGGCTTTGCCGACTACTTCCTGCTGGTCTGGGACTTCATCAACTATGCCCGCAGCCAGGACATCCCGGTGGGCCCCGGTCGCGGTTCGGCGGCCGGCTCACTGGTCGCCTTTCTGTTGGGCATCACCAACATCAATCCCCTCGACCACGACCTGCTTTTCGAACGATTCCTCAACCCCGAGCGCACCGAACTGCCCGACATCGACACCGACTTCTGCGTGGAACGGCGCGGAGAAGTCATTCAATACGTGCGCAACAAGTTCGGCCGCGACAAAGTGGCCCAGATTATCACCTTCGGCCGCATGAAGGCGCGCGCCGCCATCCGCGACGTGGCCCGCGTGCTCGACGTGCCGCTGGCCAAAGTGGATAAAGTCGCCAAAGCCGTCCCCGAGGGTCCCCAGGTTTATCTGAAAGACGCGCTGGATTCACCCGAATTCAAGCGCATGATGGAAGAGGATCCGGAAGTCAATAACGTAGTGGAAATGGCGCTTCGGGTCGAGGGCATGGCACGCAACGCCGGCATCCACGCCGCCGGCGTCATCGTCTGTTCGCAGCCGCTGGCTTCGCTGGTGCCGCTGCAAAAGATGAACGGCGATGAAATCGTGGTTCAGTATGACATGAACGACTCCACCAAAGTCGGCATGGTCAAAATGGACTTCCTGGGCCTGCGCAACCTGACCGTCATCAAAGACTGCCTCAAGATCATCAAAGAATATCGCGGCATCGAAGTGGATGTGGAGCATCTGGAGCCCTTCCAGGATCCGGGCACCTATCAGCTGCTCTCGGATGCCGACACCAACGGCGTCTTCCAGCTTGAATCCGACGGAATGAAGCGCTACCTCAAGCAGCTGAAGCCGGACAAGTTCTCCGATATCGTGGCCTTCCTGGCACTTTATCGTCCGGGTCCGCTGCAGGGCGGCGTGGTCGATGACTTTATCCGACGACGACACGGTCGCGGCGGCGAGGTCACCTACCCGCACGCCAAACTCGAACCTATCCTGAAGGATACCTACGGCTTCTTCCTCTATCAGGAGCAGGTCATGCTCACCGCCAACGTGCTGGCCGGCTACACGCTGGCAATGGCCGACGGGCTGCGCAAGGCCATGGGCAAAAAGAAGATGGACGTGATGGAAAAGCATCGCAAAATCTTCACTGAGGGGGCCGTGGAAAGGGGCGTCGACAAGAAGCTGGCCGGCGAGATCTTCGAGACCATGGAAAAGTTCGCAGCTTACGGCTTCAACAAGTCGCACTCGGCCGCTTACGCCGTCGTCTCCTACCAGACGGCCTACCTCAAGGCCAACTATCGCACCGAATATATGGCCGCGCTCATGACCAGCGTGCTCTCCTCGATTGAAAAGGTCAGCTTCTTTATCAAAGAGTGCAACCAGTCGGGCATCGCTGTACTGCCGCCCGACGTGAACGAGTCCCGGGTGGGCTTCTCGGTTTCGGATAAGGGCATTCGCTGGGGAATGGGAGCGGTGCGCAACGTGGGCGTGGCCGCCGTCGAAGCCATTATAGAATCCCGCGAAAAAGACGGCCCCTTCAAGGACCTGGCCGATCTGTGTCATCGCATCGACCTCCGACTGTGCAACAAGCGCACCCTGGAGGGCCTGATCAAAGCGGGCGGGATGGACAGTTTCGGCGAGAACCGGGCCACCCTGCTGAGCGCCGTAGATGCGTGTGCCGACGCCGGGCAGCGCGCCGCCCGCGAAGCTCTTACGGGACAATTCGGTCTTTTTGACGACGCCGGCAGCACTCAGGCCAGTTTCGCCGACCTCTGTCCCAAGCGACTGGCCGAGTTTCCCAAGCGCCAGTTGCTCGAGATGGAACGCGAAATGCTGGGCGTCTATCTGTCCGATACGCCCCTTTCCGAAGTGCGCGACACCATGAGGCAGCACGCCACCCACCGCATCGCGATGCTCAACGGAATGGAGAGTGGCGTGCAAGTTTCCATCGCCGGACTGATTTCCACTTCACGCAAGATCATCACCCGCTTCAAAACGCCTATGGTCTTCCTGCAGTTCGAGGATGAAACCGGCACCACAGAGGTAACCATACGACCCGCCACCTATGACAAATGTGCGGCTCTCTTGCAGGATGGTGCTCTCCTGTTGGTGCGCGGACGCACCGAGATCCGGCAGGCCCGCCGCGATGCCGACGACGACGGAGCCGATGCCCCCCAAGAGCAGGTCAAAGTGACGGCCGAAGAAATCCTCTGCCTGCAATCGCTGGCCGCCGCCAAAAACGGCAAAGCCAAACTTCGACTCCCCGGGGTACACATCCGCGTGCAGATGTTCCAGAGTGACTTTATGCCTCAGCTGCGCGACATTCTCTTGCGCCACCGGGGCGACCAGGAAGTCTACCTGCATCTGGTCAGTCCCCAGGGAGAGACGGTGATGCACCTGGCCGAAACCTTCAACGTGCGCGACACCAACGACCTCAAATCAGGTGTGCGCCGCTTGTTGGGTCAGGAAGCCATCTGGGAAGAGGCCAGTTAACGCCCGGTGCTGGGTAAACCGTAGGCCGCGGCCACCTCATCGAAGGTCTGGCCTCCCCCATTCAGGTAGCCGCGCATCGGCTTGCCTCCGGCGAAATAGATCAGCTCAGAGCACTCAAAACAGATCAACAGTTCCGCCTCAACCACCCCATTTCGTTCCAGGCGTAGAGCATGACGAGGATCAAAGCACCACGAGACCCCGTTGCTGTAACGGCGCAAAGACTTGCTCAAGGCTCGCAGCAGCCGATCGGTGTCGGCGTCAGCCAACCTCGCCTGGCCGCGGATCGGATGACGCCGAAAGTAGCTTTGGGGATGGGCCCTTACCTGCTTTTCGTTCTCCACCGGTTCCGGCTTGATGATGTACAATCTTCCACTGGCCCGAGACCGGTCCAGCCGATCGGCAACTAACAGGTTCTGGCGCTTCAAGTCCAGCGCTCCTTTGGCACCCACCGGTAGGGCGCTCAAAGCCATTAGCAAAAGCTGACGTCGAGTCATATCCAACGAGCCTCCCTGGCAAAATTTGGTTAAGTTTTCATGGTTCTTTGAGGCGGCCGGCGTAGCTTAAGGCCATGATCATTCAGTCAAGGATTCCGCCGACCCGAGCGACGGCCGTATCCAATACTTGGAACGATGACGAGGGCGACGACGACCCTTGGTCCGGCTATGGCGACACCCTCGAGATGGAGTTGACTCCCAAGGCCGCAGCCCCTGCCGCCGCCCCTGCGCCAGTGGCTTGTGCGCCGCGCGAAGACGAATTTGCCGCTGCCCAGGCCCGCCTCCAGCAACGCAGCCTGGAGCTGCAGCAGCAGCACTTGCGCCGCAATGCTCGCCGCCAACAGCAGGCTCCGCAATACTTTCCCCATCTTGAGCAGGGCCCGAATTTTGGGAACGGCCTCCCCGGTCGCGGTTATGCTCCCGTCCAATATTACCCTCCGCAGCCAGCGGCTCCGGTCCGTTACACCCCTCCCGTCCAGGCCCCGGTCCACCAGGCCCCGCCGGCGGTGCTCCCAATCGAGCCCGATCCTCTGGCTGCTCCGCAGACTTTACCCTATGAAATCGACGCTTACGGCAATCCGATTTTGCCCGACGGAATGGAACTGGACGCCTGGGGCAATTTAGTGCCCCGTAACGACTACTACACCAATTACTAACCGATCTCGATCCGCACCTGAGCGGTCAGCGACCCGCCGGCGCATACCTCCAGCACGTCCACTCCGTCGCGAAGGCCAAAGCGCGGACCGGTCCAAGGCTCCAGGCACCAAAACGGCTTGCCGGCCAGATGCCAGATCACCAAATACCGATAATGGTGGTCATAGTGAACGCGCACGTCCTGCAGGCGGGCCCAGTCGCGCTCCACACCGCCCAACTCCCAATCCAGCACGGGCCAGTCCTCCGGGATAGGTCCACTCAAGGTTTCCGCCGGTGTTCCCGGTTTCTCATTATCGCGCCGGGTGCGCACCGGAAGATCCCAGTGCAGCGGTCCCTCCTCCACCAGGAAGTAAGGATGCAGTCCCGTCTGAAAGGGCATGGGCGTAGGGCTATGGTTCAGAAACAGCTGGTCAAGGCCCAGCCCCTTCTCATCCACCCAGAAGCGGAAGCGCAATTCGAAATCCCAGGGGAAGCATTCCAAGCTGGCCGCCTCCGCGCGCAAACCCAATTCTAACCAGGACGGGTCCTGACCCAGAACCTTCCAGCGGGCCTGGCGAGCCAGGCCGTGCTGAGGCATTCGGTAAGGGGTGCCTTCCCCCAACGGCCCACAGATCGGGAAAAGAATGGGAATGCCGCCCCGCACGTTCTTGCTCGGGTCGTCAAACGTGGTCTGGTCCAGATAGAGAAACTCTCGACCGTGGCGCTGCAGCGAAGTGACCAGGGCGCCGCGCTCGGGGGCAATACGGGCCTGGACCCCGCTCGCTTGATGGGAAATCGTGATCATAGACCCCTCTTGTACCCCGCGCGGACAAAAAAAATGCCCTCGCGGCGCAAAGTCCAGCGAGAGCAACCAAGTTTTGTCATTCAGAGGGAGCGACCTTCAACGTTCATAGTTGACCCGGCTCGAGATTCGAACCGATGAATGTATCTTAGCAGCCGATTCGCAAGCGATTCCAAAATCGTTGTTAGAAACGTGAACAATGGATGAACTCTTTGAGCCAGGTCCAGGCGCCTGTTTGAGAATCCTTAAGCATCCTTTCTCCCACTTGGGCATGGCGTAACAGGAAGTTCACAGATTTGGGCAGCCGAAAACTTATTCTGGGTCAGTGAACATCCGCGAAGTCCAACTGATGGAACGCAAACTGCCGCCCCACAAGCCCGGCGAGGTGCTGGCTCGTTTGCGCGAGCCCCAGGACCGCGTCAACATCAGCGGCGTCAAGGTGCTGGAGACCTTCGACATCCCCCGTCGCACGCCAGCCGGCGACCTGGTCCGCCTCCAGTTACCCTCTGGAATGTCCACCGCCGCCGGCATCGCCTGGCTGGAAAAAGACCACCGCTTCGAATACGTCACCAGCAACGACCTGCGCCAACCCGCCCAGGCCGCTCCGACTCCCCCACCGCTGCCGCCCCTCCCAGGTAAAGTCAGCAACGACTACGACCCGATCAAGCTCTATGGCATGGACAAAATCGCCGCCCCCTTCGCCTGGGAAAAGACCACAGGCAGCAATACGGGCCCGGTCATCGCCGTGATCGATACCGGCATGGACCTGACTCACCCCGATCTGATGGAAAACCTTTGGACCAACCCGGGTGAAATCGCTGGTAACGGAATCGACGACGACGCCAATGGAGTGGTCGATGACGTGCACGGTTTTAACGCCCAGGCCCAGACCGGCGACCCCACCGACGACATCGGTCACGGCACCCATTGCGCCGGAACCATCGGAGCCCGGGGCGACAACGGTCAGGGCGTGGTAGGCGTGAACTGGCAGGCCCGGTTGATGCCGATTCGCACCATGGTCAACGGCTCCGGTACGGCCGCCGACAACATCCGAGCTCTGGCCTACGCCACCAAAATGGGCGCCCGGATTACCTCCAACAGCTATGGCGGGGAGTACAATCAGGCCGAGCGCGATGCTTTTGCCAACTCGCCCCAGCTGCATATTTGCGCCGCCGGCAATCAGAATAACGACAACGACACCAGCCCCTACTATCCGTATCAACGCCCGGTAGGCTACCCTGGCAACTACGAGTATGATCACATCCTGTCGGTCGCCGCCACCGACGCTCGCGACCGCCTGGCCAGCTTTTCCAACTATGGCCCCCGAAACGTCGATCTGGCCGCGCCCGGTGTGGCCACTCTCTCGACCGTGCCCGGCGGCGGTTACGAAGCCAAAAACGGAACCTCCATGGCCTGCCCTCACGTAGCTGGCGTTGCGGGTCTGATCGCGACTCTCTATCCGGAGTCGAGCAACGAGCAAATGCGCACGCGCCTGCTGGCCAACGTGGACAAGGTGGCCAGCTTAAAAGGCCGAGTGGGCACCGGAGGCCGACTGAACGCCCTGAAGGCGCTGGAGAAAGACGAAATCGCTCCCGACGCCCCCGCCAACCTGACCGTCAAACCCGACGGTGCCTGGCTCGACGTTAGCTGGGTCAACAGTGGGGATGATGGCCAGAGCGGCCAGGCTTACCAATACCACGTCCAGTGTGGAGAATATCATAGCGTCGGTCCGGCCGGAGAAAGCGGAAAACCGCAGACCATCCGAATTCCCGCCTCGGCCGGTGAGGTCTCTTTGCGCCTGGAGGACAATGTCGGCAACCTGGGGGCCGAAGCCGTTGTCGAAGGCCATCCCAGCTTGAAGGTGCTCCGGCCGGGTTGGAATTCCGACGGCAAGTGGGCCCAGGTAGATGAGCCAGGTCGTCCCGGTAGTTGGACCGACAGCCCGGGCAGCAACTATGGGGTCAACACCAATTCCGCCCTGACCAGCGACTTCGTCGACGTCAGTTCCTTGCAAAAGCCGGTGCTGCGTTTCGCAGCCCGTCACCGGCTGGAGCCGGGCGGTGATTTTGTCTACGTGGAAGTCAACAAAAAAGGCAGCGACAGCTGGAAAAAGCTGAAGGACTTCACCAGCTTCCGCGACTGGCAAGACCACACCATCGACCTGGGCAAATTGCAGGGCGAGGTGCGTTTCCGCTTCCGCCTCAAAAGCGACGGAGCCAAGGTGGAAGACGGCTTCTGGTTGGATCGCCCGGAGATCGCCGGGGGCTAGTCGGCCGAAGGCCGCTAGCCCTAAATAGCCCAAAAAGGCAGGAAGTAACTCCTCAGCCAACGCGGCCAGGTGATCCCCAGCCGCCGCCAGTCCTCTTCCAGACCGATATTCTCGGCATGGTAAAACTCAGCTCTGGCCAGAGCCCGCCGAGCCTCCCGCCTCCTGCCCTGGGCTGTCCACAAACGGGCCAGCCACTGGTGAGCCGAGGCGAACTGCGGGTAGTCTTGCAAACTCTGCTGCCAACTTGCTTCGGCCTCGGATAGTTGACCGCGAGCCTCCAGCGGAAAGGCGGCCAGAAAAGCCCGCAAATAGTCTGGCATGGGAGTGTCCACAAATTGTCCGGCCAACTCTTTGCGCACATAGAGTTCACCGATCATATCTGAGGAAACGCATACCCAGCCACCAGACTGCTTTAGCTGAGACCAAAGAGGCGAGTCGTTCGAGGCCAGACGATTATTCACAACCGCCTGGACCTGATAATCGTCTAGCAGCTTTAAGGCGTGCGGCCGTCCCAGCCAGATTTCAAAGTAGGCGGCCAGAAAATTGGGCTGCAAATAGACCTGGTCGGTCCGGCTATCCACAAAGACTTTTTGACGCCCATCAAAATGGTAGAGAAAATAGCCGCCCGCGTTCATATCCGTAAAGACACGAAGGCCGACCGGACCCTGAGCCGTCTGGGCCGCCAGGCGTTCACTGAAAGACTCGCGACGCACCAGGCCTGACAGGGGGAATTGCAGCACGACGAGGGCCGTCAAAGACTGCAGGCTCAACAAGAAGGCCAGCACCCCCGTAACCGCCCGGAAGGAACCGGGCAACCTGAGGACGGCCCAGGGCACCAGGGCGACACACAATTGAAACTGATGGCGAACAGCCTGATTCATGAGAAAACCCATGACCAGAGTGACCAGCAAGGGGGTCAACTCTCGTTTACGCCAACAGTCCACTGCCCCGACCAGGGACAGCGCCAAAAGCAACCGGGACTGCCAGGCACCAGGAGTGCCCCAAACGGGAGGTTGGACCTCCAGAATCACGTCACGCCAGGGAGATTTGAAGAGCAAAAAGTGGATCGGGTAATAAACGGTCTTCCAGCCCTGCGGATTGATCAAGGTGGCCAACGAACTCAAGCCCAGCGAGATCCACCATTTCCAATCGGGACGTTGTCCGGCGCGCAACCGTTCGAGTGCATTTCCCAACGAGTAAAGCCCCAGCAAGAGAATGCCGGCCAGACTGGCCACGTGCAGGTTGAACCAGAAAACCATCAGAGGTGGAAGACACCACAGCGCGGAGGGCCTTCCACGCCGAGCCAGTTCCAGCAGCAACACCCATAAGGTGGTTAGCACCAGGCTAAGGCTGGCGGGGCGCAGAGAGATACTATGAGTCCAGATGGAGGCTACCAGCAGCACGAGTAGCCAGGCTTCGGCCCGACCTCGCCGCTGGACTAGAAAGGCCACCATAGCGGCCCCTCCCAGCAGAGCGATGCTGCGCATAAAGATCAGGGCAGAAAGCCCACCTTGCTGAAAGACGGGAAAGGCAAGCGCCTGAAACAGCCAGTCGATCCGGGTCCAAGGATGATTGGCCTCGGTAAAGGAGTAAGGGTCGGTCAGTTCCAGTCCGTGCTGCCAGAAGCGTTGCCCTGCAGCCAGGTGCCACCAGATATCGGTCTCCGTGCCCACGATGGGAGCCAGGCTCCAGTTCAGGATGAGCAGGCCAGCACTCAGCCACCACAACCATTTCGACACCGCGGTTGGCTACGACGGAAGGGCAGGGGTCTCCTGGCTGGACTCGAACCGCCCCGAGTGAGGAAAAGCTTGCCGTTGTGGTTCTTGCTGGTCGCTCTGCAACTGCTCTTACTGGCTCCCTACTACACCGGCTGGCTCGATCACATGTTTCAGGACGAAGCCTACGTCGTCCTGGGCGTTCGCGCCCTCTTGAAGGGGACTTTCCCCTACCGGGACTGGTATAGTTATCTATCGCCGGGTTCCTATTTCCAGGCTCTGCCCTGGATGAGCCTGGCGGGCACGGGTCAGTTTGGAACTCGTTCCACCATGGCCTTGCTGGCAGCCGCTCAAGGGCTGGTCATCTGGCGTCTGGCCGGCCCCTTGAGCTTCTCCTGGCGTGGTTTCGCCTGGCTGGTCTGGGCCTGCCTTGGCATGATGGAAATCCCCATCCTCAATTACCATTGGTTCAGCATTTTCTGGTTCAGCCTGACGGTGGTGGCCGCCCGACGCTGGGTGAGGGGCGAGCATCGCTTCGCCCCCTGGGTCGGCGCGGGCGTGGCCCTGGCGGGCTGGAGCCTGCAGTCGGAAGGCCTGGCTGGAGTGCTGCTCATCGCCGCTTGCGGAGTTCTCTTTCGCCCGCCGGGCCTGGCGCGGGCCTGGCTGGGACTGCTGGGCGCAAGCCTGCTCCTCTGGGGTCCGTTCTTACCCTGGTTGCCCGAGATCTGGCAGCAGAGCGTGCTCTCCCTCAAGGCACACCAGCGCTGGGCCTTTTTTCGCTACAACTGGTCGGAACTCACCCCCACCTGGGAAGCCGCCCGGGCCAGCCTTCCTGGCGCGGACCCCCTGGGTTGGAGTTACGCCTGGCTTTTGTTTCTGGTGCGCTCCCTCAAATATGGAGCTCTGCCTCTTTGGGTCGGACTGAGTGCGGTCCAGGCCTGGCGCAGCCGGGACCGGGACCTGCAGGTTCTGGCGCTGGCAACCATCCTTCTCTTCTTGGCCAACAGCAATCGCCAGACCCTTCACTACCTGTCCTATGAGCTGGCTCTGGCCATTCCCCTGTGTGCTCATCAGCTCTACCATCTCCCTCGAGGGACCTGGGTGCGCAATGGCCTGGCAGTTCTGGTCATGGCTTTCTGGACCGCCAATTTTTGCATCTGGCAGCGTGATGCAAAAATTCCCATCGACACCCCGACCGGACGGTACTGGACGGACTCCGTTTACCAACGCAGGCTCTACGAAATTCTCGGTGGCTGGGCCACCCTCTGCGGCCAGGACCCGCGCGGAGCACTCTGCCAAGAATATCAACCTCATCTTTACAGTCTTTGGAACATCAGGGTCCCCATCGCGGAAATCACGCTGGTCCCCCTCCAGGCCAGTCTGGAGTCGGTGCAACAAGCGGCTCGTCGTTTGGATGAACAAGAGATTCCCTGGATCATTTACGTGCCCAGCGACCCGGCAGCGACCGCCGCCGAACACACTCGCATCACGGCCGAGGAATTCGCTCGCTGCCAGGCCGAGTTCTATCAAACTCTCACCCAGCACTATGAAGTCGCGGAACAGGTCGACGTGCTGCAGCTACTGCGCCGGAAAAAGCGGTGAGAACAGAAACTCCCTTTCGAGCGCTGCTGCTCACGGTCGTTTACGCCAGCCTGGTGGCGCTCACCATGACGTTTCACGAGGTGTGGCGGGATGAAACGCAAGCCTGGATGCTGTCACGGGACAGCTCCAGCCTCTCGCAACTCTTCTTCAACCGCCGCTACGAGGGCCATCCACTGCTGTGGCACTTCTTGCTGTTTCTGCTCAGCCGGGCGACTGGCAGCGCAGCCGCCATGCAGGCACTTCAGCTCGGCATCTGTAGTGCCTCAGTTTACCTGATCGCACGATTCGCGCCGCTCTCCTGGACGGACAAAGCGCTGCTAACGGGCGGCTATTTCTTTTTGTTCGAATACGGCGTCATGAGTCGCTCCTATTCCCTTGCCGTATTGCTGCTGGTCGTCTTCGCGGTTCAGGCCGGCCGTGCCGGAGCCTGGGTCGCCCTGGCGCTACTCGCCCATGTTTCGCTACACGCTCTGATTCTGGCAGGAGCCTTAGCCCTCTGGTTGCTTAGCGGGAAAGGCCGCTCCGCCTCCGGTTTGCTGCTCTTTACGCTCAGTTGCTTGCTTTCCATCTACTGGACCTTGCCTCCCCAAGACCAGGGCATCTACTCTGGTTGGTTTTTGCAATTCAGCCTGCCCCGGCTGTGCCGTGCCGGCTGTCTCATCTGGCAAGCTTTCGTACCGATTCCCCTGATTCAGATAGGCTGTTTTGACACCAACATCCTGTCTGAGGTGGACTCGCGTTATGTCTATACGCTTTCTCTGTTCATTCTTGGGGTCACTGCGCTGGCCTTGCGCAACCGGTCCACGCGCGCCCTCTACCTGGGCTCCGTACTTCTGCTGCAGGTCTTCGCTTACGTCAAATTTATCGGCTACAACCGTCATGCCGGGCACTATTTTCTGATCTGGCTGGTCTGTCTCTGGCTCGATGCCCCCCGGGGCTGCGGACCCAGGCGCACACTGGGCCTGCGCCTGCTCTTGCTGCTGCACCTGGTCGTCGGGCTGGGGATGGTGGCCACCGACTTGCGCTACCCTTTTTCGGCCAGTTATCGTGTTGCCCGGGCTTTAGACCAGGAGCGACGTCCTCTGGCGGGTATGCCCGGCTCTATCGTGGCACCCGTTGGTTACTGGCTCAACCGCCCGATTTTTAGTGCCGAGGCCAATCGCTGGGAAACCTTCACTCCCTGGGACAGTCAGCGCGCCACCGACACTCCGCCCGACCTGCTGTTGCGATTGAAACAACTGGGCCCTGAAGTCGTTTTAGTGGCCAATCGTCCTTTCTTTCTCAAGAACGTTCCCAACGTGACCTTTCAGCCGATCGGGGAATTTCCCCACGGAATGGTGCCGGATGAGGGCTACTACCTCTACTTGCTGACCTTTCCCCCAGCGCAGAGATTTTAAGACTGGCGTACTATAGCATCGGTATGAGTGCCCCGTGCTTTATCAGGACAGGAAGAGCAGAATAGGGCATCTGTTGGCGTTCCGCGCCCGTAAGGAGAAAACCATTAAACGCATCTGGCTTTGGCTAGTTTGCCTGTTGGCAATGTGCACCCTGGGTTGCGGCAGCGATCCCGACAACTTTATCGCCGATCCCACCAACCAGTTACCCTTTCACACGAACTGGAATGCTTACAATCTATACCGCTTCGATCCAAATACCCAAAATTGGGTCAGGATCGTCAGCTTGAGCGTGCCGGTCGCCGATATCCCGGCTCTAGGCAACAAACCCTCCATCCTGGTCCACGGCCTGGGGGGCAATATCAAAGATGGAAGCCTGACTCCACTGGCCCAGGACTTGCTGGCCGGCAACGAAGCCACCGTCGTCTTCGGCTTTGAATACGACAGCCAGGACGCCATTACCCGGAACTCCACCTACTTCACCCAGGCTTTGCAGCTGCTCAACCCCGGAAGCACGCATCCCACCTGGTCGATGTTAGGACACTCCATGGGCGGACTGGTCATTCGCGCCTCGGTGCAGGGAAACACCTTGCCCATCGCCGACACCGGCAACAGCGTGGTCACCATCGCCACACCGCATTTTGGTTCTCCGGTAGCCAATGCAGTCCAAGGCGCCAACACCGTTACCCAAGGAGTGCTTACGGGACTCCTCAACCAGGGCGGCTTCACCAACGCCGATGGCAACCCCAGCGAGGCCAGCGTGAACGCCAACGGCATCACCGACCTGCGCACCGATTCGGCCTTCCTGGGAAGCTTGAACGCGGCCGGGAACATCGACAACCACCCTCAAGTGAACTACTACACCATTGCGGGCACCGAACGAGGGGCCTTCAATCAGGCCAACGGACTGCTCGGCGTCAACACCGACGATGGATTTGTGACAGTGGCCAGCGCCAATCCGCCCCAGCTGATGCCCACTGGCACGGCCACGGTGGCCGCCGACCACATCAGCATCCAGTCGGATCTGCGGACGTTTAACTTCATCCGCGATTTCCTGCCCTAAAGAGGCTAGTTAGGCCGAAGGCCGCTAGCCTTCACTTGAGTTGTGGTCTAAATTGGCCCACTAACAGCACGCGGGAGTGGAGCTCGCTTGCGAGCGACCGACCGCTTATGCTGGGGCCAATTTAGGGCTGGAAGGAGAGACCGGCCCAAGGCGAAGGCAGAAGAATGAAAATTCTTCTGCACTGCCTGGCCGGTCTTTTTTTGTTGGCGGGCGCCGCCGCGGCGACACCGGAGAACCTGAAAACCCAGGCGGAGGAGTCCGGATTCCGGCGCACCGGCCGCTATGCGGAAGCAGAGCTTCTCTGCCGGGCCTTTGTGGAACGATGGCCGGAATACTGCGCGACCTCGACCTTTGGAACCACTCCCGAAGGCCGTCCCATGCAGGTCCTTGTCGCCTCCCAAACCGGTGCGCTGAGCCCTGAGCAAGCCCGCGCGGCCGGCATTCCGGTGCTGCTTTTCCAGGGAGGCATCCACGCTGGCGAAATCGACGGCAAAGATGCGGGCTTCCTGGCTCTCCGCCAACTGCTGGAAAGCGACGGTCTGCGCCAGGTGGTGGTGGTTTTCGTGCCGGTATTCAACATTGATGGCCACGAGCGCTTCGGGCGCTATAACCGTCCGAACCAGGTCGGGCCGGAGGAAATGGGTTGGCGGGTTACCTCCCAAAATCTGAACCTCAACCGCGATTACACCAAGGCCGAGGCCCCCGAAATGCAGGCTATGCTGGGCCTGCTCAACCGCTGGGATCCGATTCTCTATGTCGATCTGCATGTGACCGACGGAGCCGAGTTTCAACCCGAAATCGCCAACCTGATCGAACCCCTTTTTGTGGGCGACCCCAACCTGCAGCCTCTGAGCAAGGCTCTACAAAGAGATGTCAATCGTCGCCTGTCCGAACAAGGCTGCATGGCGATCGATTTTTACCCCTCCCTGCGCGACCCCAAGGACCCCGCTTCCGGATTTGGCGACGGAGCTTACACCCCGCGTTTCTCTACCGGCTACTGGGCCTTGCGCAACCGGCTTGCCATGCTGGTGGAGACACACTCTTGGAAAGACTACGCCCGCCGCGTAGAACTCACGCGCAAGACCATCCTGGCGCTGGTGGAGTTAGCCAACCGAGATGGCCTGAGGTGGGTGCAGGCGGCTGCCAGCGCCGACCGGGCCGCCCTGCTGCTGGGAGGGCAAACCATTGCCTTATCGCACAAAAGCACCCAACACCATCGAGACATTTACTTTCCTGGCTATGCCTATAAGAAAACTGCCTCTCCGTTGTCCGGAGACCCGGCGGCGCTGAGTTACGATGCCAAAACTCCAGAAATCTGGAAGATTCCGTTTTACGACGAGGTGGTGCCGGATCGGGTCAGTGAAGCGCCACGAGGGGGCTATCTGGTGCCCGCCGGCCAGGCTAGCTGGGTAGCCGCCAAGCTCAAGCTCCACAACCTGCGATATCGAGTGCTGGAAACCGGCCTGAGCGAGCGTCCCTTGGAAGTGTTTCGCGCCGATAGCGCCGACTTCACCAAACGCTCCTTTGAAGGGCGACAGATGCTCGCCGTCCAGGGTCACTGGCGCAGCGAAAAACAGGCGTTGGCTCCCGGCAGTCTTTGGGTCCCGATCGCCCAGCCTAACTCCAGGCTTTTACTGGCTCTGCTCGAACCGATGGCTCCTGATTCCCTTCTAAGCTGGGGCTTCTTTAACGCTCATTTCGAACAGAAGGAGTACATGGAGGAATACGTGGCCGAAACCGTCGCCAAGGAGATGATGGCTCGGCCGGAAATCGCCAACGAGTTTCGCCAGAAACTGGCCTCCGATCCGGAGTTTGCCAAGAGCCCGACGGCCCGGCTCGACTTTTTCTACCGCCACCATCCCTCGTATGACCAGCGCTTCAACCTTTACCCGGTCATGCGCAGCGCGGAGGCCTTGCCCGGGCCTTGAAGGAGAGCCAGGCTACCTCTGACTGAAAGTTCCATTCAACCAGGAGTGCTGAGCAGGGGTCCGGTCTGGCAACAACAAAGCTTTCCCTTCAATCAAGAAGGGACAAATGTGCGATGCCATTACCCGAGGATCGGCTCACCAAGCTCGTAGCTGAAAGCGAGCTATTGAGCGAGTTGCGCTACGAGATGGAACGGGCCAGACGCTACGGTTGGGACCTGGGGCTGTTCCTGGTGGAACCGGACATCCCGGCCGAAATCAGCGCCGACATGCATTACCCGATTTTGAAACGCCTGGCATCGGTCTGCGCCCAGGTGATGCGCTCGGTGGACAAAGGCATCCGCTACCAGAGCGGCGTGCTCTATCTGCTTCCTGAAACGCCTTTAAGCGGTGTCGAAACCGCTTCCGGAAAAGTGCGTAAGATGTTCGTCGAGCTAAACTTTGAACACCCAGACGGCACCGGCTCTTTTGGCTGCAACGTGCGTCGGGCCATCAAAGTCTTCTCGGGCAAATCGCAAAAAGACGCCTCCACGGAAGACGGCGCCCTGAAGCTGATGCTAGGCCAGCTGCGAGACGCTCTCAAAGCATAAGATCCTTGCGCTGCAAATAAGTCTCGCTCCAACCCCAGCTATAGGGAAGCTTTCTTTTCTCGAGAATCTGCCATTTGGGCAGCGGCTCGCTGAGCACCAGCGCGCGAGCACCCGCCGGGGCCTTTTCCATTTCTCGGCACACCCGTTGCCAGTTCTGGACGCCCCAGGTAGTCGGAGTCAAGAAATACAGGTCGGCCGATCCGTAGGGACCCTCCTCGCGGATGCTTATGCCCCCCTCTATCTGTAGGGCGCGCGCCAGCCAGCGGGCCTTGTCGGCTAGCGCAGGCACCTTTTCAAAGCTACTGACTTGGGCGCCGAAGACCAGGTGGGCCACCAAACCGACCACACCGCGTCCGCAGCCTATTTCGCAGAAGCGCTCCCCTGGTAGCAGGCCTGCCCAGCTGAGCAACTCATGAGCAGTGCCCAGCGGCGTCTCCCCGTAGAAGAAGTCCTCCGCTTGCCAGCCAGGCGGTGGACAGGTAGCCAGGCCGGGGCGATGGGCGGCCCCCCGCAAGCTTTCCAACCAAAGCGCGTAGCCCAGTCGCCAATACCAATGACGACCGCTCCAGCGTGCCCCATAGCGTAGAGCCAGAGAGGCGCGGTGGCCGAGGTTCTCGATGCCAACCCACAATGCCATCCCATCAGAACTTACTGGAGGCTGGGGCGCGGAACCTGCCGAACGCGGCCCTTATGAGTTCCAGGCGAGTGGTGGTGAAGTGCGGCACGGCCGTGATGTTGGGCAGCGAAGGAAAACTGCAGGGAGCGCTGTTGATGTCGCTAGCCCGGCAGATTCGCGAATTGCGCGACCTGGGCTGGGAAGTGGTGGTGGTGAGTTCCGGGGCAGTGGGAATGGGGCGTAGCCTGCTCAAGACCGGCCAGGAGAACTTGCGAGAGAAACAGGCTCTGGCGGCTCTGGGGCAGGTCGAGCTGATGAACGTGTGGCGGCGCCTCTTCGATCTCCTCGAAGTCCAGGTGGCTCAGGTGCTTTTGACCCGAGAAGATCTGCGGGCTCGGGAACGCTACCTGAACGCCCGTCATACCCTGGTCACGCTACTTTCGGCCGGGGTGCTGCCCGTCATCAACGAAAACGATTCGGTGGCGGTGACGGAAATTCGTTTTGGTGACAACGACATTCTTTCGTGCCTGGTGGGATCCTTATTGGATGCGGAGATGGTCATCAATCTCACCCAGGCCCCCGGTTTACTCGACTTCGCCCAGGAACCACCCCGTCGCTTGCCGCTGGTTCAGGCAATCACTCCAGAGATTATGGGACTGGTGCGCAGCGAAACCTCCCGCGGCGGTACGGGCGGCATGCTCTCCAAGCTGGAAGCGGCCAAAGTCGCGCTGGAGTGTGGCACTTCCATGGTCATCGCCAGGGCTCAGGAGACCGACGTGATATTGCGTGTGGTGCGTGGCGAGGACGTGGGCACGCGCTTCGTGCCCGGCGGCAGGCGTCTGAACAGCCGCAAGCGTTGGCTGGCCGTCGGCGGAGCTCCGCGCGGCAAGTTGCACCTGGATGCGGGAGCGGCTCGCGCTCTATCCGCCGGTGGCAGCGTGCTTCCGGTGGGAATTCGTCTGATCGAAGGAGAGTTCGGCATCGGCGACCTGGTCAGCCTGATCGATCCGGACGGTCTCGAAAAGGGCCGCGGGCTGGTCAACTATCCCAGTCATGAGCTCCAGAAACTCAAGGGACAACCCAGCTCTCGGCTGGAGGAATTGCTGGGCTACCGGGGCCACCCGGAAGCCGTCCATCGTGACCATCTTTACGCCCGGGAGAGTGTATGAGCGAGCTTCGTCGACAGGCCCAAGACTGCAAAGCTGCCAGCCGGAAACTGGCCTGGCTGGCCACAGCCGAAAAAGACCGAATTCTTACACAGTTGGCGGCCCAACTGCGGGCAAGGGCGGACGAATTACTGGAAGCCAATGCGCGCGATTGCGAGGCGGGTGCGGCGGCCGGCTTGAGCGACGCCTTGTTAGACCGCCTGCGCCTGAACAAACAACGCATCGAGGCCATGGCCCAGGGCTGCGAGCAGGTGGCTCGGCTGACCGACCCGGTCGGACGCGAAATCGCCTGGACCCGACCCAATGGGCTGCTCATCCGCAAGGTGCGCGTGCCTCTGGGGGTGCTTTGCATCGTCTACGAAGCGCGGCCCAATGTCACCATGGAATCCGCCTGCCTGGCCATCAAGTCCGGCAATGGGGCTCTCTTGCGCGGCTCCCGCTCCGCCCTGAACTCCAATCAAGTTTTACTGAAGATCATTCAAGAATGCCTGGTCGAGGCCGGGCTGCCCGCCGAGGCCATCGCCGGCGTAGCCGATCTCAGCCACGAGTCGATTACCACGCTGGCACGCATGAACGGCCTGATCGACCTGGTGATTCCGCGTGGCGGCGCGGATTTAATCAAGCGGGTGGTAGAGACGGCTACGGTGCCGGTGCTCGAAACAGGCGTGGGCGTCTGTCATCTGTTTGTAGAAGCGAGCGCCGACCTGGACCTGGCCGTGCCGGTCATTCTCAACTCCAAGTGTTCGCGCCCCGCCGTTTGCAACTCGCTGGAGACGCTACTCCTCGACGAAACGGTGGCTTCCGAAACGCTCCAGCGCTTGGAGCCTGAGCTCAGGGGCAAAGTGCGCGTGCAGGCGTGTGAACGGACGCTGGGATTAGTGCCCTGGGCGACGCCGGCCACGGCTGAGAACTGGGACACCGAGTCCATGGACATGATCTTGAATATCAAGATCGTCGACGGTCTCGAGCAGGCGCTCGAACACATCGCCCGGCACAGCACCGGCCATACCGAAGCAATTTTAACCAAAGACCTCGAATCGGCTCGTCGCTTTCAACGCGAGGTCGATGCCTGCGCGGTCAACGTCAACGCCTCCACCCGCTTCACCGACGGCGGCGAGTTTGGATTTGGCGCCGAAATTGGCATCTCCACTCAAAAAATGCACGCCCGCGGCCCGGTCGGCCTGGACGAACTGACCACCTACAAGTTTTGGGTGGAAGGTCAGGGCCAGGTCCGAGTTTGATAAAGTAGCCACCGGTAGCGACCTTTAACTCAGTGAATACGTGCGTCTGGCGGCCGCTGGCGAGACCATCCCATCACCAGCGCCATCCCCTGGGCTTCCGCTCCGGTGGCGCCCCTGGAACAACTACTGGAGGAGCTCTCCCAAGACCGAGGTGAACGCTGATTTATCTGGACACCTCCATCGCTTTTGGTGAGCCCGGTCCTGAGCCGAGCCCTGCAGCCCTTTCCGCTGCCCGTGCGCACGCTCGACGGACTGCACCTGGCCACCATGGATTTTTTGCAGCGCCAGGGATAGGTGATCGAACTGGCTTCTTATGACGACCGCTTAAGCGAAGCGGCCACGGCGTTGGGTTTCGCCAGCGCGCGCTGTTAATCTTCGGCCTTTTCGCCTTCGGGGGCCATTTTCACAATTTTGGGATGGAACTCGCCGACGATCTCGACCAGGTCCTGCTGGGCCTTCATCACTTCTCGAATGTCTTTGTAGACCCGGGGGTTCTCGTCAATTCCTGCCGAAACCAGCGTCACTCCGGCTTCGTCTAAAAGATGACGCACGTCTTTCCAGCGAAAGGTCCGGGTCGCCTCGGTGCGAGACATGGCGCGTCCGGCCCCGTGCGAAGCCGACATCAGCGAATCCGGCTGACCCAGACCGCGCACCACGTAAGCCGGGCTGGCCATGGAACCGGGAATTACGCCCAGAACCCCTTGGCCGGCGGGAGTTGCGCCTTTGCGATGCACAATCAACTCCTCGCCGTGGTGTACTTCTTTCCAGGCAAAATTGTGATGATTTTCCACATCGGCCAGCACTCTGGCCTTGAGGGCCCGCACCATCTCGCGGTGGATGACGGCGTGATTGGCGGCCGCATACTCCCCCATCAGATTCATGGCCGCCCAATACTCCTGACCTTCTTCGCTATCCAGGTCCAGCCAGGCCAAATTCTTGAGCTCGTTGGGGAGCTCCGGATGCAAATCTTTGGCCAATTGGCTGTAATAAGCGGCCACCTCGGCTCCACTGCCCCGGCTGCCGCTATGAGAAAGCAGGGCGACATATTCGCCGGCCGGCAAGCCCAGCTCCGGCTGGCCCAACCGAAAGATGCCATACTCGACGAAGTGGTTGCCGGAACCGCTGGTCCCTAGCTGATTGCGCGCCTTTTCTTTCAACTTGCCGGTCAACCCGGTCACCGACCAGTTCAGGTCCATGGCTGCGTGATCGTGAGGCTTGCGGAAATGCGCCCCCACTCCGAAGCGGGTCTGCTCTTCGAGAACGTGAATCAAATGCTGTTTCTGCGTTTCCAGCTCCTTCACCGGAATGTCGGTTACCGTCAGTTTCATGCGACAGGCGATATCGACTCCCACCGCATACGGAATGACGGCGTTGCGGGTGCCCAGCACGCCCCCGATGGGAAGACCATAACCAACGTGAGCATCGGGCATCAACGCGCCCGAGACGGCCACCGGCAGGCGGCAGGCGTTGCGCATCTGGTCGATGCTCAGATCATCCAGATCCACCCCCCACTGGCGGTACGGGGCGGGCCGCTCTCGCTCCTCAAACTTGGGAACGTCAGCTTCCTCCAGGATGGCGCGGGCCACCGGCCCGAAAATGGGGTCCTCGGTGTGACCGGCCGGATCGGCGGCGATCGCCCGCAAACGCTCGACGATCTGGTTCTTTTTTAGGCCCGATTTACTGGCTTCCCCCAGGCCCATTTGCACCCAGCGCAGCGGTTTGCCGGCGGGAATGCCAGCTTCACGGATCTCTCTAGGTTTCATAACTCTTGGATTTCGCCTCTAGAACTCGAGAGTCATCCCCAGGGCAACGCCCACGGTGTCGAGCAACTCCTGAGGTTCAAAGGGCTTGGCCAGAAAAAAACTGGCTCCCCCTTCCAGGCTCTCGATCAGATGATGGTTCTCGCTGCGAGCGGTCAGCATGATCACGGGAATGTCCTGGTTGCGAGTGCTCTGGCGCAAAATTTTGATGACTTCTACGCCGCTCATGGCAGGCATGGTGTAATCAATCAGCAGCAACTGATAATCCACTTGAGACAGTTTCTCCAGCGCACTGGGGCCGTCTTCGCT